>JBOEHC010000076.1:0-11259 GCA_050633765.1 Gammaproteobacteria bacterium | reverse complement strand
TTGGATAGTGAATTTCGGGAGCTTTTGTTAATTGACTAGGTGTTGCTGCTAATTGCAGATACTTCTCAACGGCTTTGTATGTCAAAGATTCGTCAAGCTTGCGCATATCATTAACCACTCCGTAGCGCATCTCTCCCCGGTAGGCGGTTCGTTTAGGAATTTTGGCAAATAATGGAATCAGTGCGGACTTGAACGTGCGAGGCAAAATAATTGCCCTGTCATATTCACCACGCAAACTTTTACTAACTCTATAGCGTTCTGCTAATTGCAGTTTGCCATGCTGAAGATTTACTTTTATCACCTGACGCACCTCAGGCATGCGTGACAGCACCGGCGCAGACCAAGCAGGTGCAACCACATCGATGATATTATTTGCATCTTGACGTTTCAGAGTCATAAACAGACTCTGGACCATCACCATATCACCCACCCATGCGGGGCCAATCACAAGTATTCTATTTGTACTCAATAGCAAAAATTTACCGTAATGAATTTATTAATACTGAAGCTTGGTTCCAATCTGATATTATGATGCTGATATAGCATAAAGAATACTAATAAAATCAGATAATTCAGCTGGATATAAAAACACATGGATATAGAGCAAGCAAGATTCAATATGATCGAACAACAAATACGCCCTTGGGACGTATTAGATGTGGATGTGCTGAAAGTGATCGAGGATACGCCACGAGAGTTGTTCACTCCGGCGCAATACAGCAAATTAGCTTTTTCTGATTTGGAGATCCCACTCGGTCATGATCAGTTTATGATGTCGCCCAAGCTCGAAGCCCGCATGTTACAAGCACTGCAAATTCAAACCAACGATAACATTTTAGAAATTGGTACAGGCTCAGGATTTGTTACTGCTTGCTTAGCCAAACTTGGCAAACACGTGAACACTATTGAGTACCATGAAAGCTTAAGTGTTCATGCACAAAAAATTTTACAACAGCAGCAAGTAAGTAATATTAATTTTTCCACTGGCGATATTCTAGATGAAAATTTTTTCAGTAGCCATATAACTAAACTATACGATGTGATCGCAATTTGTGCATCCATACCTGTTTACAACAGCATGCTAGAGAATTTTTTGACTGCTAATGGAAGGTTGTTCGTAGTCACTGGGAAAGCACCTGTCATGCAAGCTAAAATTATTTCTCGCATAGCTGAACATGGCTACAGTCATACAAATTTATTTGAAACAAACCTGCAACCATTAATTGGTATGCAAGCAAAACCAGAATTTGAATTGTAAAAGTGATGTTTCTCTAATGATTAAGGAGTTTAGCCCTAAACAATTAAAAGAACATCTTGAACAAACCACCAAACAACCACTTTTATTAGATGTAAGAGAACCATGGGAATTTGAACGTTGTCATATCGAGAACTCAACATTAATCCCGATGAGACAAATTCCAAGCGTTTTGCAAGATTATGACCCAGATGATGAGATTGTTGTAATATGTCACCACGGAATACGCAGTCGGGCAGTAGCAAATTATTTAACCCAACATGATTATTCTAAGGTGATCAATCTTTCCACCGGCATTGATGGTTGGGCAAAGGATATTGATAATTCCATGCCCATTTACTGATGAATTTCGACCGATCATTCAATATCAGCTCAATACATTCATAATATAACAGATACATAGGCATGCGATTTTTAAGTAAAAAGTTCCTCTATCTACCAACCTCACTGTCATCCAGCTTAATAATTATACTGGCATGCTCCATATTCAGCTCTGCTTATGCTTATAGCCTGATGGATGTGTACATGCTGGCAAAACAACAAGATGCAGATATTCACATTGCAGAATCACGTTTCAAGGCAGACAAACTCGCAAGACCTATCGCACGTGCAAACATTTTACCTCAGGCAAACATAAGTGCTAACACAACGGATGTTAAGCAAAAAACAGACGGTTCAACTTTTGGCGTTTCAGGCAGAGACGTAGAATTCAACGACCATGGCTACACATTAAGCATCACTCAAGCGCTTTATCACCACGATTACTATGTGCAATTACGTCAAGCTAAAAATTCCGTAGCTAAAGCAAACATTGATCTAGATGCTTCATACCAAGAACTCATAACAAGAACTGCCGATGCATATTTTAATGTTTTAGCAGAACAAGATAACTTAAGTTTCCGCAAATCAGAAAAAGAAGCTATTGAACGACAGCTAGAGCAAGCTAAAAAACGATTTGAAGTCGGACTAATAGCAATTACTGACGTCAAAGAAGCCCAAGCCTCTTATGATCTTGCAGTAGCGAGTGAAATAGAAGCACAAAATGCGCTGGAGATTTCCAAAGATTCATTAGAAGTCATAATTGCAGAGCGCGCCACTGAGCTGAATCCCCTGTCTGATCGCATACAATTAATCACGCCCGACCCTAATAACGTAGATGAATGGATAAACAAAGCTTTAAGTGAAAATTTAAGCTTATTATCTAGCCAATACACCAAAAAAATTGCACAGCAAGAAATAAAATTACAACAATCCCAACACTACCCAAAACTTGATATCGTTGCTTCGCACACTGATACTGATACAGGCGGCCTTACCGGCTCGAGAGAATCCGAAGATACTCGTATTGGCCTTGAATTAAGCTTCCCGATTTTCGAAGGCGGTCGCACCTATTACAAAACCAAAGAAGCCCACCATAGAGCTGAACAGTCTTCTAATGAACATGAAAAAATTCGCCGAGAAACGATAAAAAATACACGCGATGCATACTTGAATGTGATATCAGGAATTAGTCGTGTGAAAGCACTGGCACAGGCACTGGAATCCACCGAAGCGGCCGCACGTGCTGCAGAAGCAGGATTTCAAGTAGGCACAAGGACATCGGTAGATGTTTTATTAGCACTACAAGAAACATTCCGTGCAAAACGTGATTTTTCTCGTGCACGATACGATTATTTATTAAATACATTGAATTTAAAACAAGCTGTAGGTACTCTTAGTGTTGATGATTTAGTTCAGATAGATGGTTGGCTAAATTAATTCAGATGCTAATACTTTGCACGCTACCAGCACTCGATATAAATTCTCCTTAATATTACTAAGCCCTCTCGCACTGGCTTATGTGATCTATCGCTCTTTTAAAGACGGTGGATGGCAATATTTCAAACAACGTCTCGGTTTTAGCTACCAAAATTTTGCATCGCAACCAATACATTTTCATTGCGCTTCAGTTGGTGAGCTGCTTACCGCTAAACCACTTATACTACGAATCAGCGCTGAGTATCCTAACAAACAAATTGTTATCACCACTAACACACCAACAGCAGCAAGCTTGGCAAACAAGCTCGGCCACAATGCCATCTCTCACCATTATTTCCCTATCGATCTTGCATTTTCGGTTAATCGCTTCCTTAATAAAGTCAAACCTTCTTGCTCATTGATTTTAGAAACTGAGATTTGGCCAACGTATTATGCACACGCTGCGCAGCAACATATCCCTATTGCCATCATCAATGCTCGACTGACAAGCAAAACCACTGATAGTAATTCATTTTTAAAAAATGAATTTTCACATGCATTAAATAAAGTGGATTTACTGTTAGCTCGCTCTGAAGATGATTGTCAACGCTACAACAGCCTATGCCCTAACCTACGTTCGGCACATGTCTTAGGTAATTTAAAATATGCTGTTACTAACACTACTAGCAAACAACTTGCCTGCACTACTATTAAACGACCTTTTTTCTTAGCTGCATCCACCCATGATGATGAAGAATTGCAGCTTATTGAGCATATTGAATTACTAAAAAGAAAAAATTATTTGCTCATACTTGCTCCACGCTATCCTGATCGATGCAAACAAATTTCTCAGCAGCTAAAAAGTATGGGCTTACAAGTTTCTGTACGCAGCGATCATGAAGAAATATCAAATACCACCGACGTTTACCTTGCTGACACATTAGGTGAATTAAATATGTTTTATAATGAGTCTGCCTTAGTTTTTGTAGGCGGCTCACTCATTCCTCGTGGTGGGCATAATATTCTAGAGCCTGCAAGCTTTGGCAAATGCATTATCGTCGGCCCCTATACAAATAACTTTGCACTAGAAACCAAGGAGCTTTTACAAGCGGATGCATTACTGCAAGTAGACAGTAATCATCAGCTAGGTCTAACGTTAATTAAATTTCTCAAAGATGACACACTGCGAGAACAATATGGGAAAAATGCCATGCAATTCATGAATTCTAGATCTGGGATTTTAGATGCATACATTAAACACTTACACCTCTTAATAGAAAGTTAATTGATATCATTCACTTTGCGACCCATAACCTTTCATCAATGAATCAAAATTTGATGAGCGATAATTAAAACCATTATCTTCATGAGCTAACTTCTCAAGTGAACGTTTTAGTCTCTGCAAATTATTTTTCTGCCACTTACCTGGTGAAGCTTTGATTTCTGATTTATCAAAATCAATCAAGTAAACATCTCTCTGGCTATCAAGCATAATATTGTGCGCATTCAAATCTGAATGATTGCAATTATGCTTGTGGAATTTTTTTATAATTTTCCCTATGCTACACCATTCATCATCATTAACCGATTCACTCAAAAGCTCAGTACTAAGTGTTTTAGCATGTGGTATCAAGACTGTGACGATATCTGCAGTATAAGAAAAACGATTTTTTTGAATGCGCACGGCTGCAGGCTGTGGTACAGGAAGTCCAACTTTATGCAACACGTTTAAAATTTGCATCTCCTGCATTGCCCTAGATTTAGCCAAGTTAGACCAAAAATATTTGTCATGGTTAAATTTTGCGACTATGCCGCCCCGCCGATAGTGGCGCAACACTAATTCTGCCCCTTGATATGCAAAACTATGCACTACTCCTCTTCCATGCTTAATATCATGATCATTAAGCAATGAACTAGATTCCAAGTAATTAGGATCAAATAACGTTTTCGGAAACGTTTCGAATAGTAATTTATTGTAGGCAACGATATCATTACCTTCAAAGCTCACTGCAAAGTCATCTATCACGTTTCTTAAATTTTTCCCAATCATCAAAACCTATTCTATTTATTTTATTCTACTGGTTTATCCTCATAATGAAACAACCACCTAGTTCAGTCTGCATATTGCGCTTATCGGCTATTGGTGACGTTACCCATATGGTGCCAGTGGTACGCACCCTACAAAAACATTGGCCTAATACTAAGCTAACCTGGATCATCGGTAAAAATGAGGCCAGTTTGGTGCAAGATTTCCCCGATATTGAATTCATTGAATTTGATAAGTCTCACTCTTTTACGAGTTATCGACACCTTTCCAAAGTAATTAAAAAACGTGTATTTGATGTATTGATATGCGCCCAAGTTTCGCTACGCGCAAATTTCATCAGTAGCCTGATCAATGCAAAACTTAAGCTTGGTTATGACAAAGCTAGAGCAAAAGATCTGCATCGTTTATTCATTGACGAAAGCATTCCTGCAAACACTAAACAACATGTTTTAGATAGCTTTTTTAGCTTCATTGAATACCTGGGTTTACATGAACGTGAACTTACTTGGGATTACATTATTCCCGAAGAGGCGCATAAATTTGCCGAAAAATATATTGATAAAAATCGCTTTAATCTAATCATCAGTCCATGTTCTAGCCACCCAAAAAGAAATTGGCGCAGTGAGTATTATGCTGCGGTAGCTGATTTTGCAGCAACTACTCTCGATGCACAAATAATCTTATGCGGTGGGCCATCAAAAATAGAAATTAAAACTGGGCAAGAAATTGAACAGCATATGCAAACACCTGCGATAAATTTGATTGGCAAAGATACTTTAAAAAAATTTCTTGCTATATTGAAACGTGCGGATGCAATTATTACTCCCGACTCTGGACCTGCACATATGGCAACTGGCTTTAATACCCCTGTAATCGGGTTACACGCAGCAAGTAATCCTAACCGTAGCGGGCCCTATCTAAGTCAAAATTGGTGTATAGATAAATATGATGAAGCTGCAGTAAAATTCAACAATAAATCGTCTGGTGAACTTAAATGGGGCACTAAATTAGAATATGATGGTGTGATGGATTTAATAAGCGTCGAAGATGTCGTCAATAAACTAACACTACTCTCTAAACAGCAAACAAAAAGCAGAATATAAGCTATAAAACATGAATAATATTAACGTGCCTATCTCCCCCGGAGAGCTCTTAGACAAAATCACGATTTTAGAAATTAAGTCTGAAAATATTGAAAATAAAGAAAAATTAGCCAATGTAGAAACCGAGCTATCGTTGTTGAGTCAAATTTGGGAAAACACTTCACCAGATACTGATTTGGACAAACTAAAACAAGAACTAAAAGAAAATAACAAAGCGCTCTGGGATATTGAAGATAAAATTCGTATCAAAGAATCAAATAAAGAATTCGATCAAGTTTTTATAGAACTAGCACGCTCAGTTTATATCCAAAACGATAAGCGTGCAGACACTAAGAAGAAGATTAATCTGAAACTTGGCTCAATGATCGTCGAAGAAAAATCCTACGCAGACTACTAATTAGACCCAATAGCGATAGCTTGCCAATCAATTCAAATCTGAGCTTACATTGCGGTTTCTATACCATATTGAAAGCGCATACATCATCATAAATAGTGCCAACAAACATTCTTTAGTCTCCCCTGCTCGTATATCAAGTACTGCAGGGATATCAACCCCTAAAACCTCGTATATTTTTTCATGCCAGCTTACTAACAATGAAAACAAAGCTGCTGGCAAGCAAACATAAGTAGGTAAAAGCCAATCTAAAAACGAATCTTTACTAGGGATGTGATTTTTATATTTTCTGTAGATCGGGATTAATACACCACCAATTAATGCTGCCAAAGACAATAAAGTTCTAGGTATTTGATCAAAGATAGCAGCTGTATTATGCAGATTAGTTTCTTGCTGATCATTAAATTCAGTCCATTGCTCTGGAGTTCCCCAACCAAAAAAGTGCTGCCCCCAACTCAATTCTTCACCTGCATAATATATTGCGCCTAACAAAAACAAAATCATCCAAATTTTAACTCCAGTAAATTGAACTCTTTTTTTAGATAGTAAAAATAATAAACAGGCAATAATTGCAGCAAATAAAAATAAAACAGTGATATTTTCTATAATCCCAGTTTCGCCATACACATATGCATCAGTATGCACACCAATAAAACGCGCAATATAGGGCATGGCAGCAACAATAACTGGCAATACCAACCAAATAATCTTATTTAATTCTTTATCCATATATTTAATAATTTCTTTAGCTTTTACCTAGCCAAAATTTCTTCCTACCCCTTCTATCCCAATTTCTTAAACTTCTATAATCACGAAATGATTTTCTTCTAATCCCAAACTTATAACCTAAACCAACAATTATATTTGGAGGAAATAAATATTGCGGCATGATATTAAAATCATAGAGCTTTGGTTTCCAGACGCCGTCAATTTTATTAATTTTTAAATTTCCTGCACTTATATCTAAATCATGAATTTTGTTTTTTTCGGCATGCTTTACAATCATGCGACCTGCTAGCAAAATTTCTTCAGGCAAGTAATCTAACTCTATTATTAGGTCCTCAAGAATTATTCCATCAACAAACTCTTGAATAATAGATTGAGTAAATTGACTAGTCGAAGGACAGACCTTTAGAGGCTCGGCAATATATTCTTGAATTTCTTCTATATCAAAAAGTGATTTATTACGTTCAAATTCGAACTGTGCTATATCAACGTTATACTTTTCAAAATATTTTTCAGCAACATCTTGATTATAAACTTTTACCACTACGTCCTTATTTTTCAATACTGCCTTATATACTTTAGCCCTACCCCCTTCACCTATTAACTCTAAAACATTCACATCATCTGGCAGATTCAGATTATAAGATTCTGTATTTTTACCAGACTTCTTCATCATAAAAATTTAAAAACAAGTTAATGTGGTAACAACTGCCAGTATAATTTAACATAATTAGCTATAACGCATTGATCCAGTTGGCACCCTGATACTATTTTATTCATTATAAAAAATCTAAATTAATTAAATTATGGAAATTAAGCCTCAAAAATTTCAATTCAAAGATGGAACAAAGGGCGAAATTTCTATATCTCCAGATTTTCAGCACAAAGAGAGATTAAAATCGTGGATTATAGAAAAAAAGTTCAACGACTATATTGATCATAAATACAGAATGGATCGCCATACCAGGAAAAGAAATAAGCTATATGAATTTCATCACCCAGTCTCAGGCACTAATGTTATCCTCAAGGTCTCAACTATAGATAAGCAATATAAATTTTTAAGAAGAATCAATTTACTTATATCTACTTTATTTAGTGATTACAATTTTCGAGCATTTAAAGGATCTTTAGAACTAAAAAATATTGGTGTCAATTGCGCCAATCCTCTCGCCTACTGGACTGAAACTAACCTTTTTTTCAAAAAAAATAGTTACTATTTGTACGATAAAATAGAAGCAAGTCATTCATTATTTAGCTTTACACAAAAACTATTACCAGTTGAAAAATATAGCAACAGTGATTTATATAAGCTGCTTGCTAAAAGAACAACGGATATCATACAACAGATACACAGCGCTGGATTTCGACAGGGAGACCCTCACCCCGGTAATTTTTTAGTTTCCCCGCTCACAAAAGATTCCAATAATTTAAGTATTGACGATATAAAACAAATGGATATGTATATTATAGACTTGGATAAATTCAGTATATCCAAACCTCTAGGACCATTTCTTAAAAGATTTTTTGATATTCGTTGTATGCGACGTTGCACATTAGGTCCTTATAATCAGCAAGAGATGCTGAAAATCTACTTGCAAGAAGACTATTCAGCTATATGGAAAGGTGTGCTCTATTTTTGGATCCGCGGAGGATTCAACCCAGCCAAATGGTTCAGAACACCCAAAAGAGGACAATAATTTTTTAGTTTCTGAGTTAACTTATTTGTTAATCCTTGAAATTAAACCAGTAGTTGAATAGGACTGTAAAAAATCTATTATTTTCACTTCACCCCCATTTTCAATTACACACTTTCCGCCAACTACCTCTTTTGCCAAATAATCACCACCCTTAACTAATATATCTGGCATAACCGTTTTTATTAATTCTTCTGGTGTATCTTCTTCAAACATTACCAACCAATCCACTGACTGCAAGCCTGACAATACAGCCATTCGATCTGTTAGGTTATTAATAGGCCTGGATTCACCCTTAATGTTTTTAACAGAGCTATCTGAATTCAGCGCAACAATTAGCACATCACCGAGTTGCCTTGCTTTTGTTAAATAATCAACATGCCCAGGATGCAGAATATCGAAGCATCCATTTGTCATTACAATTTTTTTACCCTCTTTACGAAGGCTTGATATCTTATTTACTAATTCTTTCTGACTTAAATTTTTCCCCAATGCATGACTAGATTTGTTTAATTCATTTTCAATTTCATTTTTTGTAACCGTAGCAGCCCCCAACTTTCCTACCACTACACTAGCAGCAGCATTAGCAATATACACTGCATCTGAGAAAGAAGAGCCAGCTGAATAAGATGCGGCCAGGACAGAAATAAATGTATCTCCTGCTCCAGTCACATCAAAAACTTCCTTCGCTCTCGCTGAAAAATGTGTTGTTTCACCCGATCTTTCAATCAACGTTACGCCTTTCTCACTCCTAGTAATGATTAACGCAGTCAAATTTAAATCATTTAGCAGGTTCACGCCTTTAACAGATAATTCCTCTTCACTCGAAATTTCGCCAACAACTGAAATAAATTCTGACTGATTAGGTGTAATAGCCGTTACATTTTTATATTTAGAAAAATCATTCCCTTTGGGATCAACAAAAATATCAACATTCATTGAATTTGCTTTTTTAATTATTTCTGAGATATTTTCTAATGCACCTTTATTATAATCTGATAGTATAAGTGCATTATATCTCTCTACTTCACTTGATAATTTAGAAGTTAATTGATCTACATATTGTTTAGAAAAGTTATCTTCAAAATCTAAACGGATTAGTTGTTGGTTTCGGCTCAATACTCGCAACTTTGCAACTGTTTTAGCAGAATTATCTTTTACAATATTTAGCTCTACATTCTCTTCTTGTAAAAGTTTTTCTAGCCGGCATGCCTCATCATCATCACCCAACAGCGCTATCAGTGAGCAGTGCCCACCTAAGGCAGTGATACTTCTAGAGACATTGCCTGCACCCCCTGGACGTTCTTCAAAACCATTTATCAAAACTATCGGCACCGGTGCTTCTGGAGAAATTCTTTGCGTATCTCCATTCCAGTATCGATCTAGCATTAAATCTCCCACAACCAAGATGCTAGTTTTAGTGTAATCAGGTAAATCCATAAAATTAATTTTTCACATGAATGTTATAGATATTGCGAAAGCCCTAACTTTGCACGAGTTTCATTCGAATTTTGCAGCGCAGCAATTTTATCGTCATTCTTTGTAAGAGACGCACGATCACTTTCTTTATGCCACAAATGTAAAACCGAAACTGCATATATCCCTTCTTTCCGATAAACGTTATTCCTGATTAAACGAATAACAATGTCTGAATCTTCTCGACCCCAGCCCACATATCGTTCATCAAAACCATCTACAGCATAATAATCACTACGCCATATAGCAATATTACAGCCTTTTGCACCGTACCAAGCAGTCTTCTTTAATTTTCTAATTGTGCCTAATTTCAATCGAGCTAGTGGCAATATCCTATTTATTTTTTTCCCAAGCTTTAATTGGAATAACTTTCCCAGTGTAATATCAGACGTTTGAATCTCTTTAGCAATAAATTCATTTGTATAATCTTCAGACAACATAATTCGGCTGCCTCGCACAAAATAACCCAATTCAGCCAGCTCTATATGCTTTGAGATATAATCCGGAAAGACTACGCAGTCGCCATCCAAAAAAATTAGATATTCTTCACTAGATTTAGCAACAGCTTTATTTCTAATTTGGGCAAGCCTAAACCCTTCATCTTTTTGCCAAACATGATGGATTGTATATTTTGCTTTTTCTCTAAATTGATCTATTGCTAATTTTGTATCCTCAGTTGAACCATCATCTGCAACAACAACCTCAAACAACATACAATCCTGCTGATTTAGTGACCCTAAAACACACATAAGCGCATCAGGTCGATTATATGTACTAATAATTAGCGAAATTTTCATTTCTAAATGATGCGTAAGACTATCACCGAG
>JBOEHC010000075.1:5166-18076 GCA_050633765.1 Gammaproteobacteria bacterium | reverse complement strand
GCCCGGACGATATCTATGTTTCGCCTAGCCAAATTCGTCGTTTTGGTTTGCGTACTGGTGATACGGTATCTGGTAAAATTCGTCCTCCAAAAGATAGCGAACGTTATTTTGCGATGCTTAAAGTGGACAAGATTAATTACGATAAGCCTGAGAATGCAAAACGCAAAATTCTATTTGAAAATCTAACTCCCTTGCATCCAGATGAGCGCTTAAAACTTGAACGTGGAAATGGTAGTACTGAAGATATCACTGCGCGCATCATTGATATTTGTGCGCCGATAGGTAAAGGGCAGCGTGGGTTAATTGTATCGCCACCTAAGGCAGGTAAAACCTTGATGCTGCAAAATATTGCACAGAGCATCACCACCAATCAGCCTGAATGTTTCCTCATTGTGTTGCTGATTGATGAAAGACCGGAAGAGGTCACCGAAATGTCGCGCATGGTGCAAGGTGAAGTGGTTTCCAGTACTTTTGATGAGCCTGCCAGTAGACATGTGCAAGTTGCAGAGATGGTAATAGAGAAGGCAAAACGTTTAGTTGAGCATAAAAAAGATGTGGTGATTTTGTTAGATTCAATCACTCGTCTAGCACGTGCCTATAACACCGTTGTTCCTGCCTCAGGTAAAGTTCTAACCGGTGGTGTAGATGCAAATGCCTTGCAAAGACCAAAGCGATTTTTTGGCGCAGCGCGAAACATTGAAGAAGGTGGCAGTCTTACTATTATTGCTACCGCACTAGTGGAGACTGGTTCTAAGATGGATGAAGTGATCTACGAAGAATTTAAAGGCACCGGTAATATGGAAATTCATATGGATAGACGTATTGCTGAAAAGCGTGTTTTCCCTGCGATCAATATTAATCGTTCTGGTACACGTCGAGAAGAATTAATTACTGATAAAGATGAGTTAGCAAAAATTTGGGTGTTACGTAAGTTCTTACATCCAATGGATGAAATTGAGGCGATTGATTTCATGCTCGGGCGCATGCAAACCACAAAAACCAATAATGAATTTTTTGATGCAATGAAAAGATAAGCAAGAAAAGATAGACATTAAAAGAAAGAAGTCAGCTTGCTTCTTACTACCTTAAGCTTTTTGTTCTGCATTTTTGTATTCTAAAACTTCAAATACCCTGTCAATCGTATTATCAATAGTTTCTGAGCTGGCATGCAGCTGTGCCAAAACACGATGACCAAATAATAAGGTCATTAAAAAACGCGCTAATTCAATAGGGTTCTCATCGCATACAATCTCGTTATTTTCTTGCGCTTTAACTAATAGCACATAAATATGCGATTCAATTTCTTGCAATTTTAATTGCATGTAGTAGCGCAATTCTTTTTCATTTTCGGGAATTTCAAAAGCTCCATACACAAGTAGGCAGTGTGCAGCAGGTGTGCGCTGAGCGATATGGTCGCCTGTCATTTTGAAAAAAGCTTTAATCGCCTCAAGGCTGGTATCTGATTGTTCTTCGCAATTTTCTAATATACTAATTTGGCATTTTGTGTAATGTTCAATGACTTCTGTATACAGTCCATTCTTGTTTTCAAATGCCGCATAAATACTTCCAGGCTGTAAGCCAGTAGCTTTGGTAATGTCTTTTATAGTGGTGCGCTGAAATCCATTGCGCAAGAAGACTTGTGATGCTTTATCAAGCACGTCTTTTCTTTGATAAGCAGGTTGCCGCCCCATAGTAATTTTTCCCCTCTGAAATTACCTTGTCCCTATGACATTATTTTGTCGCCCTACAGTAGAATTTTTATTGAGCAACGAATCAATTATAATTATAAATATATGTAATTATTAATTATTTCGTAGTCAATATAGGTTATTTAACTTAACTGTCAATCAAAGAATTTTGATAAACATATATCATTGCTAATACTAGTCATTCTTTAGGTTTTAAGAATGATTCAGCGTTTATACAGCTGAAATTAATCCTAAAAAGTTTAGGCTGAGGTAATAAAAAATAAAAATCTTACGCAACAATTATTTTTATTAAGCTTGATGCGGAGTGAATTATATTGAACGTATGCTCAAGTATTATCTTAGAGTGCTCGGTAACCAATGTCTTTTCGGAAAAACATACTAGGCCACGATATCTGCTTTGCTAATTCATAAGCATGCTTTTGAGCCTCAGCAATATTCTTGCCTAGTGCGGTAGCACATAGAACGCGACCACCGTTAGTGAGAACATTTCCATTATCTAGTTTAGTCCCTGCGTGAAATACTTTTTGTGTTGCTGAATCATCAGGCAAGCCACGAATGATTTCGCCTTTTGCGTAATTTTCTGGATAACCCCCTGCAGCCAGTACGACTCCCAATGCAACGCGTGGGTCCCATTCAATAGTATGTTTATCTAACGTTTGATTAACACCTGCTATACATAATTCTGCAAAATCAGACTGCATGCGCATCAGAATCGGTTGTGTTTCTGGGTCACCAAATCGACAATTAAATTCTAATACATAAGGTGTCGAATCGGCACTAATCATAAGTCCCGCGTACAAGAAACCTCTATAAGGGGCACCTTGTTTTGCAAAGCCTTCTACAACTGGTTTAATAACCGTACCCAAAATTTTTGTGTGCATATCTGCATCCACGATTGGTGCAGGCGAGTACGCACCCATGCCGCCAGTGTTGGGGCCTTGGTCACCTTCATCACGGGCTTTGTGATCTTGAGAACTAGCAAGAGGTAAAATGTTTTTGCCATCTATCATGCAGATAAAACTCGCTTCCTCGCCCTGAATAAATTCTTCTACCACAATGCGATGGCCAGCGTTTCCAAAACTAGAACCACTCAACATGTGTTCTGCACATTGCAATGCTTGTTGTTTATTTTCAGCAATAACAACGCCTTTACCCGCTGCCAAGCCATCTGCTTTAATAACAATCGGAAAGGTCTGCGCGGAAATGTATTTTTCCGCTTCTTGGTAGCTGGTAAATACAGCATAGCCGCCACTAGGAATGTCATGCTGCTGCATAAATTGTTTAGCAAAAGCTTTAGACCCTTCTAATTCCGCAGTTACAGAAGAAGGACCATAAATAGCGAGTGATGCGGCACTGAATTGATCGACAATGCCTGCAACTAAAGGTGCTTCGGGTCCAACAATCGTTAGATCTATCGATTTTTGCTGAGCAAAGGCCTTTAAGGCGGCAATGTCTTCGGCATCAATAGCAATATTTTCACTTTTATTTTCATTTGCGGTGCCTGCATTGCCAGGTGCGACATATATTTTAGAAACTTTGGGTGACTGACTTAATTTCCATGTCAATGCATGCTCTCGGCCACCGCCACCAACTACAAGTATTTTCATTCTTTTTAGCTTATTGATAATTCGTTAGCACGTAGGCTAAAGCAATAGGTAAAGTAATCATAGCGAATAAATTGCCTAGCAAAACAATTGAAGCAACTGATTTTGGTTGTTGATTAAATCGTTCAGCAAATAAAAAGTTCATCACTGCGGGAGGTAAGGTGCCGAACAATAATAATGAGCCAGCCTGAATGGCAGTAAAATCAAATAACATTACTAATATAAAGGCAATGAAAAAGCCTACTGCTGGCGTTAACACGCCAAATAATAAACCAACTTTCCATTCTTGAAAATCAATCGAGGCAATACGTACACCTAGCGAGAAAAGCATCAAAGGAATAGCAATCTCCCCAAGCATAGTAATTGGTAGCATGACACTGTTATGAATAATAAGCGGTGAGGCATTGATGAATAAGGCGACAATGGCTGCCCAAATTACGGTTTGACGCAATAAGACTTTGAGACCTTGACCTACACTTAGAATATACGTGCCTAAGCCATAATGCGTTAGATTGCCAACTAAAAATAATACTAAGCCAGTGACTAATCCAGGTTTCCCAAACGCAAGGCTCATGATGGGTAAGCCCACGTTACCAGCATTATGAAACATCATTGGTGGTCCAATGGTGCGAAATGAATAATTCGTGATTTTAGAAATCACGAATGCAATAAGACCAGCTCCCAACACAATAGCTAATCCAGCCAGTGCCAAGGAAATATGCGGGGCTAGATTGAAGGTTTTATCACTAAGGGAAGAGAATACTAGCGCAGGAACAAAGACATCTAAGTTAAGCCGATTTGCCGTGTTCAAGTCTATATCTGAGACCCGCCCTAAAAGGGTACCCAGCGCAACAATGGCAACAATTGGAAACATGATGCTGATTATTTGTGTGACAAGCGCCATGTTTTATATCGTTGTATATTTAATTTAGGTTAGAAAATTTGTTCGATCATGCAAGGTAAAAAATAATCTCATAGATAGAGATTTTGTTTCAAGATGAGGATTGAGCTTTATGAAAAGCGGAGTGTACAAATATGTACATGAGTATTTGAATAAAGCGAAGACGAAATATTGGAACAAAAGATCATCTAGGAGTTAATGGCGGAAGTGTCGCATGTTGGTCAATACCATCGCCATTCCCAATTCATCCACCGCCGCTATGACATCTTTATCATTAATAGAGCCGCCTGGTTGAATGATGGCAGTGATTCCATTTTCATGTGCTGCGTCAATGGCATCTCGAAACGGGAAAAATGCATCGGAAGCCATCACTGATCCCGACACTTCTAGGTTCTCATCTTGAGCTTTAATCGCCGCGATGCGCGCAGAATAGACACGACTCATTTGACCTGCACCTACGCCTATTGTTTGCTGATTGCGCACATAGACGATTGCATTGGATTTAACAAACTTAACAACCTTCCAGGCAAATAATAAATCATTAATTTCTTGCTCTGAAGGTTGGCGTTTAGAGACAATTTCTAAATCATCTTGATTGATCACACCTAAGTCGCGGTCTTGTACTAATAAGCCACCTAGTACACGCTTATAATCAAAGGACTCAAAGCTTCCTTGCCATGTTCCGCATTCCAGTACACGCACATTTTTCTTCTCTGCTAATACCTTGCGAGTATCTTCTGGAATAGTGGGTGCAATTAACACCTCAACAAACTGACGATCAATAATGGTTTTAGCTGTTTTAGCATCTAGTGTTTGATTAAAAGCAATAATGCCGCCAAATGCAGAGGTAGGATCAGTTTGATAAGCAAGTTCGTAAGCGTGTGCAATATCATCTGCGCAAGCGACCCCGCATGGGTTTGCATGTTTAACAATTACACATGCTGGTGTAGTAAATTGTCTTACACATTCTAATGCTGCATCGGTGTCTGCAACATTGTTATAAGAGAGCTCCTTGCCTTGTATAACGTTGGATGTTGCAACGCTAGGTTCTACCACACCTTCTTCTATATAAAATGCACCACGTTGATGAGGGTTTTCTCCATAACGTAATACTTGTGATTGTTGAAACTGAAGATTCAAAGTGCGCGGAAAGGTAGCATCGCTGTTAGGTAATTTCTTGCCTAGATAATTAGCAATCATGCCGTCATATTGTGAAGTATGTTCAAACGTTTTTACCGCAAGATCAAAGCGTGTTTCATTATCCAATGCGCAATGAGTACTATTTAACTTGTCCAATATAGTTGTGTAATCAGATGGATTAACCACTACTGCTACATGCTTATGATTCTTTGCCGCTGCGCGCAACATTGTTGGCCCGCCGATATCGATATTTTCAATCGCATCTTCTAGGGAACAATCTGGCTTGGCTACCGTTGCGGCAAATGGATATAAATTGATAACTACCAAGTCTATAGGAGTGATGTCATGTTGCTGCATCACTTCATCATCTTGGCCACGTCGACCTAGAATGCCTCCGTGTATCTTTGGATGTAATGTTTTAACACGGCCATCCATTATTTCAGGAAAGCCAGTGTGATCGGAAACTTCAGTTACAGAGATTCCATTGTCGCTAAGTAACTTGGCTGTACCGCCAGTAGAAAGCAGTTCAATATTAAGTTTGCTTAGGCCATGCGCAAACTCAACAACGCCGGTTTTGTCGGAGACGCTGAGTAAGGCACGACGAATTATTTGTGGCCCTGAATTTGCCAACTAGGGGAAACCAATGAAAGTTTAATTAACGCTTGGGTTAGTACTTGGTTATTAGTTTAAGCCGTATAGCTTAAGTTTTTTGCGTAGCGTGCCACGATTAAGTCCTAGGCATCTCGCTGCTTTTGTTTGGTTGCCATTGCAGTATTCCATTACTGATTCCAGTAGAGGTCGCTCCACTTCTTCAACGAACATTTTATACAGTTCTTCAGGCTCATGACCGCTTAAAGAATTTAAGTAGAGACGTAAAGAATTTTTTACATTATCACGCAAAGGCTGTTTGCGACGTTCTTGATGTAAAGTTGTTACTTGTGCTGTAGAAAATGATGCATTCATGCCGCTAACTCCGTTATGTTTGTACGCTGATATTTAAAAAATTCTTTTAAAATTTCTTGTTGTTGTTGAGTGCAATCCGCTCTTAACAACAAGTCTTTAAATATCGCATAGCCTTTATAGTTTTTTAAGTACCAAGTGATATGTTTTCGAGCAACACGTACACCCACTTTTTTTCCATAATGCGAATATAACCCAACTAAGTGAGTCGTTACTACGCTTTCGATTTCTTCCAATGAGGGTGTGGGCAGCGTCTTTTTATTTTGCAACAGGTAATTCACTTGTTTAAATATCCAAGGATTACCTTGCGCCGCTCTTCCAATCATAATCGCATTTGCTCCGGTAAAAGCCAAGACCTTTTTTGCAGTATGTGGAGAATTTATATCACCATTTGCAATAATAGGAATTGACACTACATTTTTTACAGATTTTATCGTGTTGTATTCAGCATTACCTTTATACATGCATTGACGTGTGCGCCCATGTATGGCTAGCGACTGTATGCCAGAGGATTCCGCAATTTTTGCAATATTTAGTGCGTTAATTTGTTGCGGATTAATACCAGTACGAATCTTTAGCGTTACAGGTTCATCTATTGCGTTAACTACTGCTTCTAAAATGTTTGCAACATTTTTTTCGTCTGCTAACAAGGCAGAGCCGGCATTACTCTTGCAAACTTTTTTTGCAGGGCAACCCATATTGATATCGATAATTTGTGCACCTTTATCGACACAAAGCTTGGCAGCAGTAGCCATTATATGCGGCTTTGTTCCAGATATTTGCACAATGCGTGGTTCAGGATCTGTAGCTTTAATAATACGTTGAGAACTTTTGCTAGTTTTCCATTGTGCAATATCAGATGTGAGCATTTCTGATACCGTAGCGCTCGCACCCTGCTGCATACAAATTTTCCGGTATACGCTGTCAGTAATACCCGCCATAGGTGCTAATAGTGCGTTGCCTGTCAGAGTATATGGCCCTATTTTCAAGGGCTTATAACTAGTTGTTTCTTTAATGGAATTCAAATTCATATGCGATTACATCACTGCCTGGATCTAGTACTTCTAAACGTGCACCGACCGGCTGATTAGGAGGCATAAGTTTATCGGTAAGCGACTTATTAACAAGATAGTCTTTTGGGCTAAAACGACGTACGGCAACTATTTTCCCTTGAGTATCTAACAGTGTGATCTCTAGCGATGGATAGGCTTGTGCAGTCTTACCTTGATTAACAAACGAAGTAGTAATCATTAATGCCTTGTTAACATTTGGGTGTGAATAGATATTGCGATTGAGAATTTTCATAGCACTTAAATCACGGTATTGGTTCGCACCACAACCAATTGTTTCACAAAAGCCGTTTACCCATGTACGCGGTAATATATCTATACTTTGCCAGTAACTTATTTGTCCTAGTAAAAAAATGGCTAAACCAATGGCACCTAAAGTAAAAACTGTAATTTGAATAGGGCTATTGGTTTTGGTTAGAACATTGCCACCAAAATCATCGCGTATAACGGTAGGAATTCTTTCGGCATCCGTTAATGTGTCATCATCGCTTAGTTGCTCATTTTCTTTAAGATTGTGATTAGATGATTCTTCTTCTAATGCATCGTTTGGCCAAGATTCATGAGTGACGTCTTGTGTGTCTACTATATGTTGAAGTTGCTGACTATTTTCTACCGTTTCATTGGGATCGTGATCTTCCTCTATATGCTCTTTGCCATTAAATACGGCATCACAAATACCGCACCTAACTAAACCTTCTGCCATATTTAGTTGTTCAGTAGTTACCTGAAACACTGCACGACACTCTGGGCACTTGGTATACATTGTTAACTTAGAGCAATAACTTTTTGAGCTAATTTGTAGATTGATGTAGAGAAGCTTCGATTAATAACCATTCATTTTTTGAGTAAATCGTATCGAGCTTAAAAGCAGGTAGGTATACCTGCTTAATTTGCTCAAGCTGTTGCTCAAGTATACCGGATAAAATGATTTTGCTTGTTGGCAGCATCACTTTGGCAAAGTCCGCGCTGAATTCAAGTAGTGGCAGTAATAGAACGTTTGCGATGATTACATCACAATGTTGCTCAGTTGGACGGTCTGCTAAAACTGTTTGTAGTATTTCCGATTCAATATTATTCATGGTTGCGTTAGCACAGGTAGCTTGAATGGCTTGCGGGTCATGATCGATAGCGATGATTTTTTTTGCGCCAAGGTAGTAGGCAGCAATAGAGAGAATTCCTGACCCGCATCCAAAATCCATGACCGTTTTATCACGCAGAGGGTGTTTTGCTAACCACTGTAAACATAATTCAGTGGTAGGGTGTGTGCCAGTACCAAAGGCTAAGCCTGGATCCAGTAGTATGTTTACCGCAAATGGATCAGGGTACGTAATCCAACTAGGGCACACCCACAAACGCTCACTGAATTGTATGGGTTGCAGAGCTTGCATCCATTTTTTTTGCCAATCCTGGTCTTTTATTTTTCGTTTACTGAGTTCAATGGGTGCGGCTAAGGCTTCCTCGATAATATTTTGTAAATGAGCTAGATCAACATCTTCTAGAAATAATGCAGTGAGAGTAATCTGTTGCCAGAGTGGGGTGGCGTCAACTTCTTCTACAAAAATGGGTTTGTCTTCGGCGTCAACGACAGTGATTGAAACCGCATCTAGTTCATCTAGCAAAATTTCAGTGGCGAGGTACTGGTGACGCTCTAGGCGTAGGCTTATTTCAAACACAATAGCTTGGTGTTTGTCCGGCAGTTATGTGGAAGAATTCTAAGCGTAACGTCAGGAAGATAATTTAGATTCAAGATAATGAATATTATGTTGTTCATTCACATATACATCATCTATGAGTAAGTCTTGTAATAAAGGGATGTTGGTAGTGATGCCGTCAATCACAATTTCATGCAAGGCGCCACGCATTCTCGTCATCGCACCTTCTCGGCTATGGCCGATGGCAAGTAATTTGCCAATCATAGAATCGTAATAAGGAGGTACCGTGTAGCCATTATATAAATGCGTATCTACACGTACGCCAGGCCCGCCAGGACAATGGAAATGTGTAACTTTTCCAGGACAGGGTAAAAATTTATAAGGGTCTTCAGCATTAATGCGACATTCAATCGCATGGCCACGAATTTTTATGTCGTCTTGTTTAAATGCCAGTTCTTCGCCAGCTGCTATAAGGAGTTGTTGTTTAACAATATCAATACCGGTGATCATTTCCGTAACAGGGTGTTCTACCTGAACACGCGTATTCATTTCAATAAAATAAAATTCACCATTTGCATATAAAAACTCAAAGGTGCCTGCACCACGATAACCAATTTGCCGACAAGCCTTAGTAATGCTTGCACCAATTCGTTCTCGTTGTTCAGGGGTAATGCCGAATGCAGGAGCTTCTTCAATTACTTTTTGATTGCGACGTTGCATAGAGCAATCACGTTCACATAAATGGATCGCATTACCATGTTGATCAGCCAATACTTGGAATTCAACATGACGTGGATCCTGCAGGAATTTTTCGATAAATAAACGATCATCGTTAAAGGCTGCTCCAGCTTCATTACGGGTAACCGATATTGCTTCAACTAAGTCTTCTTCCGCCTCTACAACGCGCATACCTCGTCCACCACCACCACCAGCCGCTTTCACCATGACTGGGTAGCCGATATCTCGAGCAATTTCTTTGGCGCGATCCATATCTTCGCTAAGAGATTCATTCGTACCTGGTACGCATGGCACGCCGGCCTTCTCCATTGCCTTTTTCGCTGCAATTTTGTCACCCATCATGCGTATCGTTTCAGACTTGGGGCCAATAAATACAAAACCGCTTGATTCCACCACTTCAGCGAACTCGGCATTCTCTGATAAGAACCCATATCCAGGATGAATGCCGGTTGCATCTGTCACTTCAGCAGCACTAATAATGGCAGGTATATTTAAATAGCTTTCAAGTGAAGAAGCAGGACCAATACATACTGATTCATCGGCCATGCCAACATGCATTAAATCTCTATCGGCTTCAGAGTGTACGGCAACGGTTTTTATATCCATATCGCGGCAGGCACGTAAAATGCGCAATGCAATTTCGCCGCGGTTGGCTATGACAACTTTTTCAAGCATAGGGAATTATTTTTTTTAAAAGTTTTATTGTTTATTCAATGATAAATAGCGCTTGGCCAAATTCTACAGGTTGCGCGTTATCTACTAACTTGTCTTTAATGACGCCCGATTTATCAGCTTCAATTTGGTTGAGCATTTTCATGGCTTCAATAATACAAAGAGTATCGCCTTCTTTTACTGTCTGGCCTACTTCCACGAAAGAGGGTGGTCCTGGTGCAGGGGCTTCATAAAATGTGCCTACCATGGGAGAGTTTACGCTATGCCCGCTAGGTACGTTGTCAGCAGCTTCAGCAGCTGGCGTTTCTGTTGTTGCAGGTGCTGGCGTAGCTGCCATAGGTGCAGACATAGCTTGTGGCATCATTACTTGAGTGGCATTTGCGACATTGCGGCTGATGCGAACTGATTCTTCGCCCTCTTTGATTTCAATTTCGGCAACACCGGACTCATCTAGTAATTCGATTAATTTTTTAACTTTACGAATATCCATGATTTACTCTTTAGAAATTTTATTGTTACTAGGCTTTAATTTATTGAAAGTTTGTTATGCGCAGCTTCAACTGCAAGCTCATATCCTTTCGCACCCATACCTGAAATTACACCTATAGCAATGTCAGATAAAAATGACTTTTGGCGAAATTCTTCTCGTGCAAACACATTGGATAAATGTAACTCAATGAATGGTATGTCTACACCAAGAAGCGCATCACGTAGCGCAATACTGGTATGTGTAAAAGCGCCTGGGTTGAAGATAATCAAATCAACGCCATCCGTTTTCGCCTGGTGGATGTGGTCTATTAATTCATGCTCTGCATTGCTTTGAAAGTCTTGCAGCGGGTAGCCTAATTTTTTGGCTGTATCGTGAGCACGTTGCACCACGTCTGCTAAGGACTCATGTCCATATACCTCGGGTTCACGCTGACCGAGTAGATTTAGGTTTGGGCCATTCAGTAGTAAGAGTTTATGCATAATTTGTCATTAACTTGCTGCCAATTGTTGTGATCTTGCAAGTTTCTTAGTTAATTTACGAGTGTACACGAATTTAAGGTCGAATCCAGTCATATTACTTTAAAGTTACACATTTTCAGAAATTTACCGAAGTTATAGGTTAGTTTCTAACAAATTGATGGAATTTAGTAAATTTGGGTAATTAATGGTGTAAATACATGGTCTACACTGGGTAAGACAGCTTTTTTGTTGTCGAATTAACACTTAATCTTGTTATTTATGATCTACCTGAAAATGATAGTTAAAAAATTCCGCTGGACCTTGTTAGCACTGGTGTTAGCAGTCTTAAGTAGCTGGTTATTCGCTGGGAAAGTGCAAGCTGCGGATGAAATCAATAATGATGTCGCTACAGCAATTTTTGCGGGCGGCTGTTTTTGGTGTATGGAGCCACCCTTCGATAAATTAGTTGGAGTCATTGCGACAACCTCAGGATATACCGGCGGACATACTAATTATCCAACCTACAAACAAGTCTCATCAGATACTACTGGACACTTTGAGGCGATCGAAGTTAGCTACGACCTAAACAAAATTGATTACGCAACATTACTAAATGTTTTTTGGCACAACGTAGACCCTTTAGATGGGAAAGGACAGTTCTGCGACAAAGGTAGTAGTTATCGTGCCGCAATTTTTTATCAAAATGAAGAGCAAAGGAAACTTGCTAACAAATCTTTGCGTGAACTAACTGAATCAACATATTTTGAAGATCCTATTGTCACGGAAATATTGCCTGCAAAAACTTTTTTTCCAGCAGAAGAATATCATCAAGATTACTATCAAAAGAATGCTCTTAGGTATAAATACTATCGTTTTGCTTGTGGCCGCGATGCTCGATTAGAAGAGTTGTGGAAAAATGTTGCTGAGGAAAGTGCAACACTCATTCCTACAGTGGAATAATGAGGTGAGTGTTTGCTAACGAAAGGAAATTGATCTATTTAGCCAATGTATTACTGGCTAAGATGTGAACTTGAATAAAACTTAACAGTGATGGCGAGTATCTTAATACAGCGAAATAACGCGATCGTTCACGAAGGTGTAGCGTGGTTGTTTGTACCATCCATATAGCAATGATTTACGGGGTTCTTTGTGTACTTTGGAGTCATAAATTTTCAGTTCACCTGAAACAGGATTCATCCAAAAATCTAAGTCATAAAGTTTTTTTGGTTCACCCACAACATGAAAATCTGTGCATGCGAAATATGTGCTGTTATTGATTTTCCGCACAGGGTCATGAATTTTAACAAATCGCAGTGCTAATATTTCACCAGTTTTATCATCTCGTAAGTGGAAAATTCCATCTTCATTGGCTTGGTTAGCGATGTATTTCAGCATGGAATTTTTTATATCTTCAACGTAGTACTTGCGCGGCGCAGCGTCAGAGCCTGGATGCACACTATCATTCTTAACCGTTGTTTCGGCCGTAGTATTGCCCCCGAATGTAATCAGTAAGACA
>JBOEHC010000075.1:0-5052 GCA_050633765.1 Gammaproteobacteria bacterium | reverse complement strand
TTCAGCAGAATCACCGGCATGTTCACCTGCATACGCTACAAATACAGACATTGTCAGTAACATAGCTGCTAATAATTTTATAAATTTCATAATTTAACTCCTGGTTGTTTGCCTTAAAGGCATAATTTAATAATGTGGTGTTGTAATTTATTTTACTTAATTTTTTCGAAGGTATTTATTTTAAATGTTTGCTACTTTTCTTCAGCTGCTTCACCAGCATGCTCTTTTTTCTTCGCTGCTTCGCCGCCATGCTCTTTTGTTTCGGCGGCTTCACCGGCATGTTCCTGCTCAACTTCATTGCCAGCATGTTCATGATTATCGCTGCTACATGCTACAAGTAGGTACATAGCAAGCAATAAAGTCGCTAATAGCTTCATAATGTTCATACTAAGTTCTCCTGGTTCATAGATCTATATGTCAAAGATTAAAATCGGCAATCTTCTATGTGCTGCTAACTTGTTTCACTGTTTTCACGCAAAGTGGTTACAGTTGGTTCTTCATTTAGGTTCAAATTATCGCTTCTAAATGGCTCAAGTAGCCAGGCGATGGGTGAGAACGTTAAATGTCTTCCTTCTGGTAAACCTAAAGCACCTTCTGCCTGAGTAGTTTCGCCCCCATCCGCGGGTTGAGAATATGTGCCAAATATGCGATCCCAAATACTCAAGATGGTTGAGAAGTTCGCATCACCATAACGACGGTCTACAGCATGGTGCGATGCATGAAACCGCGGTGTAACGATAATCCACGATAGCCATCGTTCAATCCAATCGGGAAAATCGATATTGCTGTGATGGAATTGAGCACACAAACTTATGAGTGCCTCAAACAGAAACCATGCCACAACGGTTGGTCCCCAGATGACCACCCAAAGTGCTTTGACAAATGAGGAGACTATTAATTCCGTTGGATGAAAACGTAAAGCAGTGCTTACATCCATTGCAGTATCAGAATGATGGGCTTTGTGAAAGCGCCATAAAATAGTCACGCGATGATTTGCGCGATGCCAAATGTAATCGAAAAAATCGAGTACGACCAAAGATAAAATTATTTCTGTCCAACCTACCAGATGTAACCAGCGCGAAATACCCCACCCTTCTTCTTCTACAAAAACAATCCATAACAAGAAAGGTACATATGCCAAGATACGAATGGTAACGGTGTTTAATGCCGCAATGCCGGAGTGAAAGGTAATGCGTTTTAAGCGCGACCCACGCCACGGGCGAGCTGGGAAAAATGTTTCTACGCTAAGGAAAAGCACCAGACCCACCACAAAGACAATGAGTTTTCCGGTATCTAAATTGAGATCCATTTGACCACTATAGCTTAAGTTCTTAATTGCTTAGTTACAAAAATACGACAGACATGTGCAACGTAAAGTTCATGCCATTAATAACAGACCGGGGGGGATTTAAAAAGCTTACATACACATAACCACAAATTATTTGTGGTTAGCAGATGCAGATATAATTATTTAATTGCTTTGTGCTACTAATCCAGATTCTTTAAAGAGCGAGATATGAGTGACGAGCTTTTCTGCCTCAATATAAGTGATGATTCGAAAATTTCGGTGTTCATTCCCAGAAGTATCATAAAACAGCAAGGCAGGTGGACCAACTAAACCAAGCTTATCCATGAGGGCTTGATCAATTTCATCATTGTCAGTCACATCTGCTTTTAGTAAAACAAAATCATTCAGTGCAGCTTGGACATTTAAATTAGGAAAAGTTTTGCTATCAAGTTTTTTGCAGTACACGCACCAGTCTGCATAGAAATCTACTAAAACAGGTTTGCCTGCCGCGCTAGCTTTAGCAATATGCCCATCTAAATCTGCAATACTTTTGAAGTATTCAAATTTAAATTCTTTGCTTTTTTGTGTTTCATTAACCGTGTTTGTGGAGGCGATTTTTAAATTGCTTGTCGAGAGTCCCTTTAGAGGCTGTAGTAAATCACTGCCACCACTTGCTGCACCAATGATTAACAGTGCGCCATAAACAAATCCAATCAACCCCAGGCCTTTGCTAAATTTAGTCAATCCATTTGCACCTTCTTTAATCGTTTCCCAAGCACCCATGTAAATAGCCGTAACCATTAGTAATGCGCCAGAAAGTAATAAAACGATTTCCGGTGGTACAACTCGGGAGAGCAACCAAATAGCAAGGCCCAACATCATTACACCAAAAGCACCTTTAACTATATCCATCCATGCACCAGCTTTAGGTAAAAGCTTGCCTGCTGAAGTGCCCACAGCTAGCAGTGGCGCACCCATCCCCATACTTAATGCAAAAAGAGCTGTGCCACCAATCAATTCATTTCCCGTGTCGGCAATATAAATTAAGGCGCCTACTAACGGTGCAGTCACGCATGGGCCAACTATCAAAGCGGAAAGAAAGCCCATTATGCCTGCGCCAATATAAGTGCCGCCTTCCTGACTCGAACTGATGTTATTTAGCTTTGATTGAATTCCACTTGGCATTTGTAATTCATAAAAACCAAACATGGCGAGTGAAAGTAAAACAAATATTCCAGCGAATACACCAATCACCCATGGGTTTTGAAACATGATCTGAATGTTTTCACCAGACTTAGCCACAATAATGCCGGCTGCTGTGTAAGTAACACCCATAGCCAATACATACACTACAGATAATGCAAACGCTTTTGATGTTGAAATTTCTTTTCCCTGACCAACGATAATGCTAGAGAGAATTGGAATCATAGGAAACACGCATGGTGTAAATGCTAATAGCAAACCTAATCCAAAAAATATTGCGATTGTGGCTAATAGCTTTCCACTTGCTAAGGTACTTGCAATTTTGTCTTGCTCAGACTGAAATTCAGCACCTGTGCCAGAATTGCTGCCACTGCTATCGATAGTTGATGCAGCCGCTGCGGCACCTGTCGATGAATCTAAATTAACACGAATATTTTTTGTGATAGGGGGGTAGCAAAGTCCTGCTTTTGCGCAACCTTGGTATTTGAAAACTAAATCAACGGCTTTGGTATTTGCTGCGAGTTGAGTAATGGGGATTTCAGCATTAAATTCATGATCAATACTTACAATCAATCCAAAGTATTCGTCTTCTTTTTCTTTGCCTTTCGGTAATGGGAGCGCGCCTAAAGAAATTTGTGATTCATCTGCTGGAGTGACACTAATTTTATCTTTATATAAATAGTAGCCATCTTGAATCAGCCAATTAGTTTTAATGGTGTTGTCTGCACCTTGTTTGGCCGTTACAACGAATGCGACATCGGGGTCTAAAAACTCCTCTTCTTCTTCGCCTGCAAGACTTGAAAGCGGGCTGTCTGCCCAAGAAGCAGTACTCGCTAAAGTAAAAAGTAATAGTAGTGTAATACGTAATAAATTCATGATGTTTTATTCTTCATTAGCTGTTTGTTAGTTCGTTCTTTATCCAATCTAAAAAATCTTGTGAACCTTTAGTGATTGGAGTCGAGATGATCTCTGGAAGTTCGTAAGGGTGTTGTTCTTGTATATAATTTTCAAGCTTTGAGTAGTGATCATCGGTAGTTTTGATAACTGCTATATGTTCAGTTTCTTTGCAAAGTTTCCCCTTCCACATATAGATTGATTGCCCTGCAGGTGCAATATTTACACATGCGGCCAGCTTTGCCTGCACCATTTGTTCGCACATCCGCTGAGCGGTGTCGATATCTGGAAAAGTGGTCAGTACAAGGATTGGTGAGCTCATAGGTGGATGTCTCAGAATAAGCAGTTGAAGTTTGTGCTACCTGACCCCATATTGCCAGCATAGCTCCTAACGAGAAACTGTATGCCGCCTGTCCGTGTTCGAATTTTTCCAATTTTAATGCTCCTATTTTTGGTGATTCCAATCATCGAAATCTACTTACTTATCCAGGTGGGTGGCTACATAGGTGTGCTACCAACCATCGGGCTTGTAGTATTGACCGCCGTTATTGGTGCATCCTTACTGCGTAGCCAGGGTTTGCAGACGTATATGCGATTTAATCAGTCATTAAATGAAGGTCGATTGCCTGCAAATGAAATTATAGAAGGTGTGGCGTTATTGGTTGGTGGCGCATTGTTACTGACACCAGGATTTTTTACCGACCTGATCGGGTTCTTTTGCTTGTTTCCGATAACCCGTCGGCCGGTAGCCACTTTTTTAGTAAATCGATTCAATCCTATGTCTGGGCCTATGACAGGACCCATGTCGGGAATGAATATGGGGGGATTTAAGACGCCTCCTGATCCCTCATCTAGGTCATCATCTAGCGCACCCTCAGGCAATAAGCCCGGCAATGTATATGAAGGCACTGTGACCCATCATTCAGACGAATGATGGGAGGACCTATCAGCAGTCAGTCGATAAAGCTAGAAATTACTTGACTTCAATTGGCCCATTCGTATGATTAGCACTCATTGAATGAGAGTGCTAACAATAGAAAGCACCCATAGAAATACCATTTAAAATTATTAAATTAACCCCTTATTAGGAGGCGTCAATGAAATTACGTCCGTTGCATGACCGCGTGGTCGTCAAGCGTATGGAAGAGGAAAAAACTAGCCCAGGTGGCATTGTGATTCCTGATTCTGCTACTGAAAAACCAATTAAAGGCAAAGTTGTTGCAGTAGGTAATGGAAAAATTACCGACAGTGGCGATGTTCGCAAATTAGACGTTAAGAAGGGTGACGAAGTCTTGTTTGGCAAGTATTCCGGCACTGAAGTGAAAGTAGATGGCGACGAGTTATTAGTGATGCGTGAAGACGACATCATGGCTGTCATCGAAAAGAAATAAGTTTTGTAAATAGATAAACGAATTTTAGGAAGGAATAAATCATGAGTGCAAAAGAAGTACTTTTTGGCGAAGACGCTAGACAGCGTATGGCACAAGGTGTCAACGTTCTAGCAAACGCAGTAAAAGCAACACTAGGCCCTAAAGGCCGCAATGTTGTATTAGATAAATCATTCGGTGCACCAACCGTAACGAAAGACGGTGTATCGGTTGCTAAAGAAATCGAACTTGCAGGCAAGTTTGAAAACATGGGCGCACAGATGGTGAAGGAAGTTGCTT
>JBOEHC010000074.1:0-7263 GCA_050633765.1 Gammaproteobacteria bacterium | reverse complement strand
AGGTTTTATCAATCGCTAAACTTGGAAGCGACAAAGAATTACTATCTGATGCGCTATTGTTGCCACTAGGGTCAGAAACACCAGCAGGCGCAGTAACAGTTGCAATATTGATCAGTGGATCAGGAAAGGCTGCTAATGCTGAAAGTGGTAGTGAAACAAAAAACAAATTACAGATGCATAAAAAAATTCGCGCATTGATATGCGTAAATATATTTAAATGGCTATGCATCCTGAGTGTAAGCACTCGTTATTCCTTTAACGTGTTCAGAACCCAAACTTGCCCGTCTACAATTTAGAAATAATCTAAATCGTTACTCAACAATAATTGAGCAAAGAGAGACAAATAGAGGCGTTAAAAATTGCTTTTAAAATTCAAAGCAATAGATGTAAATCATTGACTTCCTTAGGAAATATTTAATTTCCTTGCTGAAGTCAATTTTATGACATCAGTGTCAAATTTTAGACGTTTTGGTTCTCAAAACTAAGGATTAGCAGGAAAAACCCGATTTAGAGACAAGTTTTAACGATCAAAGGTGTTAAGAAAAAATAAACCATATATGATGATAAAGCGTTGATTATTAAGGATAAAAGGGATACTTAAGACACAGTAATTTACATGTCACACACGTAACACAATAAACTATTATAATTCAATAGGTTATGAGAAATGATAACCTTCAGATTTGAAAGTATTTAGCTACTCCTTCCATTTGATGTTACAACCAACACTGGGCTTTTGATGTGGATCAACTTGCTTACCAGCAATGATGGCATCCAATGCACTACGCAAATCTTTACCAGTAACAGGCAGACTGTTTCCAGGCCTAGAGTCATCTAATTGACCTCGGTATACACATTCAAGGTTTTTATCAAATATAAAAAAATCAGGTGTACAGGTTGCATCATATATGCGAGCAATATTCTGCGTTTCATCGTATAAATAAGGAAAAATGTAACCCAATGATTCAGCAATAGTTTTCATTTTCTCAGGAGAATCTTCAGGATAACTCTCAATATCATTAGAATTGATTGCAATGATACCTACACCTTTAGCACGATATTCTTTCCCTAACTTTGCGAGCTCATCTTGGATGTGTTTGACAAAGGGACAGTGGTTACAAATAAACATAACCAGTGTAGCAACGTCCCCTTTAAGTTCATGCATGCTCAGATTTTTGCCTGACACAGCATCTGGCAAAGTGAAATCAGGTGCCACCGTACCTAAAGGCATCATATTTGACAAAGTTTGCACCATTTCGTGACGTGTTGCTTCTTTATAGCTGCTTGATACGCGTAGAATAGCGCACTTTAACGTAACTCATATAACTAATGAGTTAATCAATCATGACACGTCTGTAATAAAATATCGTTTCAATCACAAGTTAGTAGAAGGAATAAGTAATGTCTATCACCCGTGTATTTACATCTGAGTCTGTATCTGAAGGGCACCCAGACAAAATGGCCGATCAAATTTCGGATGCAATTTTAGACGCAATCTTAGAACAAGACCTTAACGCACGAGTAGCCTGTGAAACGATGGTCAAAACAGGAATGGTTGTTCTAGCAGGAGAAATTACCACTACTGCACAAATTGAATACGAAAAGATTGTCCGCGATGCTGTAAATGGAATTGGCTACGATAATTCTGATGTTGGTTTTGATGGCCATAATTGCGCCGTGCTTAATGCACTTGGCAAACAATCACCTGATATTGCACAAGGTGTTGATCGAAAATCTAAAGAAGAACAAGGTGCTGGTGACCAAGGCATGATGTTTGGATATGCTAGTAATGAAACCGATGTGTTAATGCCTGCACCCATTACCTACTCACACCGTCTTGTTCATAAACAATCCGAAGTTAGAAAGTCTGGCAAATTATCATGGTTAAGACCTGATGCTAAAAGCCAAGTTACTTTCGTTTATGAAGATGGCAAACCTACCGGTATCAATGCAGTAGTGTTGTCCACACAACATGATCCTGACATAAGTCAAAAAGATTTACATGAAGCAGTAATGGAAGACATTATTAAGCCCACACTTCCTGAAAAATGGTTATCAAAAGATACCAAGTATCACATCAATCCTACTGGCAACTTTGAAATAGGTGGCCCAGTTGGCGACTGTGGTTTAACCGGAAGAAAAATTATTGTTGATACCTATGGCGGCATGGCACGCCATGGTGGTGGGGCATTTTCTGGCAAAGATCCTTCTAAAGTAGATCGCTCTGCTGCCTATGCAGGTCGTTATGTCGCTAAGAATGTAGTCGCTGCAGGATTAGCAGAACGATGTGAAATACAAATTTCTTATGCAATCGGCGTAGCACAACCCACTTCAGTTTCTATAGACACTTTTGGAACTGGGAATTTCGCTGACAGTAAAATAGAAGAAATTGTAAAGGATGTATTCGATTTACGACCTTACGGCATTGTTACCATGCTAGATTTATTGCATCCAATTTATCAAGCCACCGCAGCCTACGGACACTTTGGGCGCGATGAAGATAACTTCCACTGGGAAAGAATGAACAAAGTTGACGAATTAAAAGATCGCGCATCCTAAAAAATAGACACTGAAATTTTGAATGCTTAAGGAGCATACATACACATGACCACTCAAACTGCAGAAAAGTTAGAACCTGATTTTAAAGTTGCTGATATTAACGAAGCTGAATTTGGCAGAAAAGAAATTGCTATCGCTGAAACTGAGATGCCTGGCCTTATGGCATTACGCACAAAGTATGGCAAAGTAAAACCATTAAGCGATGCCCGTATTGTTGGTTGCTTACATATGACTATTCAAACTGCAGTGCTGATAGAAACTTTAGCTGCACTTGGTGCAACAATTAGATGGTCATCTTGCAATATCTTCTCAACTCAAGATCACGCTGCTGCTGCCATAGCCGCAGCGGGTATTCCTGTTTTCGCTTGGAAAGGTGAAACTGAAGAAGAATACGAATGGTGTATTGAGCAAACTCTCTCCGGCCCAGATGGCTGGAAGCCAAATATGATTTTGGACGATGGTGGTGACTTAACAAAAATCATTCACGAAAAATATCCAGAAATGCTTAAAGAAATAAAAGGCTTATCTGAAGAAACCACAACTGGTGTGCATCGCTTACATGAAATGGAAAAACGTGGCGAACTAAAAGTACCTGCATTTAATGTAAATGATTCAGTCACTAAGTCTAAGTTTGATAACTTATATGGCTGTCGCGAATCATTAGTAGATGGCATTAAACGTGCAACCGACGTGATGGTTGCTGGTAAAACAGCGGTAGTTTGTGGTTATGGTGATGTAGGTAAAGGTAGCGCACAATCCTTGCGCGGCCTTGGTGCAACGGTTTTAATCACTGAAATTGACCCAATTTGTGCATTACAAGCCGCAATGGAAGGTTACAGTGTCGTTACTTTAGAAGATGTTGTTGATCGTGCGGATATTTTTGTAACCACTACCGGAAACTTCAATGTCATCAATCATGACCATATGTTAGCGATGAAGAATCAAGCAATTGTTTGCAATATTGGGCACTTTGACAATGAAATAGATATCGCAAGTCTGAAGCAATACAAGTGGGAAAACATTAAACCTCAAGTGGATCACATCATTTTCCCAGATGGAAAACGTATTATCATGCTAGCTGAAGGTCGTTTAGTTAACCTTGGATGTGCAACCGGCCACCCAAGTTTCGTAATGTCTAACTCATTTACCAATCAAGTGTTGGCACAGATGGAACTTTGGAAAAATTCAGATACCTATGAAAACAAAGTTTATGTATTACCAAAATCTCTTGATGAAGAAGTAGCACGCTTACATTTAGAAAAAATTGGTGTGAAGTTAACTAAACTTACTAAAGAACAAGCAGACTATATTAGTGTCGATGTAGATGGACCATACAAACCAGATTATTATCGCTATTAATTCGGCATACACTACAAAGTCATAAAGCCTGAACGCTCTATGCGAGTTGTTCGTCTTTATACACATCAAAGTCTAGCTCCAGGCTCAACGCTGGAGCTAGAAGATACCATTCGACATTATGCGCTTAATGTTCTAAGGCTAAATAAACGCTCCTCACTAATCCTTTTTAATGGTGACGGGAATGACTACCCCTGCGAAATTCTCGATTACAGCAAAACAAATCTGCGCGTAATAATCACTGAAAAGATTTCTCTCGATAGTGAATCATCCTTAGAGACTCATTTATACATAAGTGTATCGAAAAGCTCACATATGGATTACGCCATTCAAAAATCCGTCGAGGCAGGCGTCTCAATAATTCATCCCATTCTCACTGAGCGCAGTGTCAATAAATCTAGCAATAAATCTGCTGAGAACAAACGACAACATTGGCAGCGAATTATTCAAAGTGCATGTGAACAATGCGGTAGAGCCGTTATACCTACACTTTCTCCCATCTGTAAGATAAACGAGATCGATGAACTAGACACCAGCGATTGTAGTTTGATGTTAGATGCCAATTCTAATCAAACAATGAACAATTTAAATATAGTTAATCCCACATCGATCAAGTTATTAATTGGACCTGAGGGAGGATTAACTGAAAGTGAAATAAATGCAGCATTGCATAAAGGATTTAAAGCTGTGCGCTGCGGCCCACGAGTTTTGCGTACTGAAACTGCTGCGGTTACTGCAATTATTTTAGCCCAACAGCTATGGGGAGACCTGGCAGGATAACTAATTATTTCTTACAACTATGGCCTATATATTTCTCTTCATACAATAATTAAATTAGTAATGATTCATGGCCTACACTATTCCTTGTTCTCGCTAGCAAGATATAGTTTAAATGATTTACTAGATCAACTAGCTCTAGTTAAAAGTATTTCTTCTAGTTTCTGGAAATTTGGAATAGCCAACTCTTTACTACCAATTTTCACATTGTAGGAAATAAGCTCGGAATATTTACTCATCATCCCCTCATGATTATACAAAGCTCTACTATCTAAGATTAGTGGTCTTGGTAAAGACTGAACTTCGATCGCATACAACGGAAATGTCTCGGTATTCTCGACTACATAACATATAACTGCACGAATGTGATTTGATTTAATATCTCTAGTTTGATTACACATACGCTCGAATGAAATAACTGGTATAACATAATCTTGCCAATCAATTTCGCCGATTAACCAATCATCATCTTTCTCAAAAAGCTTAATACTTGGCTTATAAACTACTTCTTTTACGATTGATTTTGGCAGCAGCACATCATTACCATTCAAAGGCAACAACATGCAACTTAGAGTTGGGTATGTTTTTGATTCAGCTAAAGACATTGATTTTAATCCATTACTCTTTGGACATAACCTAATAACTCACTCTCATTATAAGGCTTACCTAAATATTCTTGAACCCCAATATCCATTGCTCGCTGCCGATGTTTATCACCAGTACGTGAAGTGATCATAATAATAGGCACATGCTTTAAACGTTCATTATTTCTAACGTGTGTCGCCAATTCGTAACCATCCATGCGCGGCATTTCGATATCTAACAATATCAGAGCAGGCGTGAAGTCTTGTAGCATTTGTACAGCATCCACACCATCTTTTGCAGTAACAACTTTATAATTATTACGCTCAAGAAAACGCGTTGTAACCTTTCGAATGGTAATTGAGTCATCCACCACCATCACCGTAGATTCACTATCGTCAATCACATCGGTAGTTTCGGCAGTATTCTCTAGTTTGCTAACCGCATGCAAACGAATCAAACCAGGCACATCGAGAATTAATACAACATTCCCATCGCCCAAAATAGTTGCGCCAGATATTACAGGCAGCCTACTTAAGCGAGACGCTAATGGTTTTACAACAATCTCACGATTTCCCAACGTCGCTTCAACATGAATAGCCATTCGTGCATCACCAGAACGAACTAATAAAACTGGAAACATCTTATCTGCGCCACTTAATTGTGGCTGGTTAACATCTAACAAGCTTCCTAAATGACACAAACGATAATCCTTATCCGCATAATGGTAACTAGCTTGATTCTCTGCATACTTTTGTTTTAATTCGTGAGCAGATAAACGAACCACACCTTCGACACTTGCTAGAGGGACCGCATATATTTCATTTCCGCATTTAATTAATAATGACTGAGTAATGGCTAGTGTAAATGGAATGCGGATAACAAATTCAGCCCCTTTCCCAAATACAGAGTCTATTTGCAATGAGCCACCCAATTGCTTAAGCTCATTAGCAACAACATCCATACCTACTCCACGCCCTGAAACTTGCGACACTTCCCCAGCAGTACTGAAACCTGGCGTTAAAATTAAATTTAATGTTTCACGCTCAGATAACACCGCATCATCATTAATCAACCCCATTTCTTTAGCTTTAGTTTTAATCTTCTCCACATTAAGCCCTGCGCCATCATCAGACACAACAATTACAATTTCCGACCCCTCTCGAACAACATTAATTTTTATTTCACCTTGTTTAGCTTTATTTACACTATTACGTTGTTCAGCTTCTTCTATACCATGGGAAATTGCATTCCGAACCAAATGCTCAAGTGGCGCAGCAATACGATTCAGAATTGAACTATCTACTTCTGTATTTTGACCAACCACTTTTAGGTCAGCATCTTTGCTTAACTCACGCGACGTTTGTCTTACAATGCGCTGTAAGCGCGGCACAAGCTGATTAAACTGCACCATACGTGTGCGCATCAACCCTTCTTGCAAATCCCCACTAATGCGTCGTTGTTGCGATAACAACATTTCAGATTCTCGTACTTGGTCTGAAAGAATATCTTTTATACTCAACAAGTCGTTGACGCTCTCCGCCAATGACCTAGAAAGTTGTTGTATATTGGAATAACGATCTAATTCTAAAGGATCAAAATCATCTTGATCAGGTTCATCATGCGCATGGCGAGATAAAATTTGGGTTTCAGTTTCAATTTCTAAATTACGTAGCTGATCTCGCAAGCGATCAACAACCTGCTCAAGCTCAAATATATTTACATTATAGTTAGTACCTACTTGCTCTAAGCGGGCCTGAAAAATATTTACCTCGCCTGCACTATTTACTAGATTATCGAGCATGCTTGATTGCAAACGCACAGCCTGTTGGCCGGAGATAATTGGCTGGGCACTTTGCTTTGTATCCACGCTCACTGGGTTGCGTAATACAGGAATTTTGACAACTTTATTTTTTGTGACCTTAGCTAATACTCTCTTTTCAGCTTTTTCAATTTCAATAGCTGCAGGCTGTTCAGGCTGTTCAGGCT
>JBOEHC010000073.1:0-48936 GCA_050633765.1 Gammaproteobacteria bacterium | reverse complement strand
GTACAACCCAATGTGAGTGCCAAACTGTTCCATCATTACCAAGATCGCCATCACCGTTTTCATCAAACAGCGGTGTGTCATCAAAATCTGGATGAGATGTAATCGCCATTGACAATATACCTTGCTCCTTATCAAAACCTACGATGGCACTATCTAATTTTGTTGGCCAAACATAAGAAAAAACATCACTACCTTCCAGTTTACCTGTTGGTGTTGGTGTAGTTTCTCCAGCTTTACCACTGACATGCATGTGGAATGTTAACCAATTATCACTAGCAGTAATTTTGGCATGAACAATATCGAATGCAGCCAACTCTGCGTTACCGCTTTCAGCTGAAATACCAACCTTGCTATCAGCATAAACAAAAGTGACAAACATGGTTGAAAACAATAAAGCAGATCCGACTGATACAGTTATAAATTTGTAAAATTTCTTCATGACAGCACCTCTAATTTTTTAAAGCAGATAGATCCGCGCCATGATTGATATGTAAAGCATCACCATCGACTACAATTGCAGGTACAGATTTCACTCCAGCATTTTCAGCTTCAATAATACGATCAGGCTTATCGCCTAAATGTACAATTTCAAGCTTAAATCGACTGGTATCGATAATGTCTGTGATTTTGTTTTCTGCTGTTACGCAAACAGGGCATCCAGCGTGATAAAAAGTAGCAGTATTCATAATAATTCTCCAATAATGTGATAATTTTTAGTATCGACTCGATACATTTAAGCACCCTACAGTATCTAACCCATGCTTGCAATAGTAGTATTTAGTCGATACTATAAATTAATGGACCCTTATTCTGAAATAACCATTCTAGTAGAGCGATTAACCCGTATTGTGCAAAACGACGCTTTTGCCGAGGATTTGAAACCTACTCAGTGGGATACACTTCGCTATTTATCCAAGGCGAACCGATTTTCATGTAACCCGACTGCGTTGACTGCCTACCTTGGTGTTACTAAAGGCACAGTTTCTCAAAGCATTAATGCACTCGAACGAAAAGGTTTGCTAAAGAAAAAATCCGTAGCTTCAGATAAACGCTCAGTAAATCTCGTATTGACAGCAAGAGGTATAAAACTACTTAAAAATGATCCACTTGATGAGATATCTATTGCTGCGTCAAAAATGACGAAGTCACAGCAAAGTAACCTGCAAGGTAGCCTGAAGACTTTACTGATTAATACTTTAGATGAACGAAAGCGAAAGCCGTTTGGAGCATGTAAAACATGCATGCATTTTCAAAAGAATTCTTCTGAAGGTTCACCGCATCGTTGTGGATTGTTAGAAGTACCATTATCTAAAGATGATAGTGAAAAGATCTGTTTTGAACAGAAGTTCGCTTAATTAGAAATTTCTGTACCACATGCATACACGCGTCGACGCTATATTGATAGGTAAGGTCAAGTCATTTGGTCCCAAAGGTCAACTAAGTGCTTATAGAAAATCTAGTATTGATGCGGACGTTACTGTAACTACGTTAGGTTTACAGGGTGATGAACAAGCTGATTTAAAAAATCATGGTGGAAAAGATAAGGCGATCATGCATTATGCCTTTGATCACTATTTCGCATGGCAGCAAGACAGACTAGACCTTAATGAACACCTTCAATATCCAGGAGCATTTGGAGAGAACATTTCAACACATGGTTTTACAGAAGATCAAATCTGCATTGGTGATCAATTCAAACTGGGAAGCGCAGTAATTGAAGTCAGTCAAGGCAGACAACCTTGTTGGAAATTGGGACATAAATTTTCTGATCAAAATATGTTGCGCGAAGTAATTACTACTGGGCGCAGTGGTTGGTATTATCGTGTGTTAGAAGAAGGCAATATTCAAGCAGGTGACTCGATTGAATTACTATCTCGCTCCAATCCTGAATGGACAGTTGCTAAAGTTTTTAAATTGCTCATTGCAGGAGAGAAGAACACAGATGCAGTACAGAGATTAAGTAAAGTAAGTCAGCTCTCGGAACATTGGCGTACTCGTGCACAAAAGCTATCTACAAAAGATGAAGCATGATTATAAAGATGTCTGCTAATGGCCGAAAGCGGACATTCGTATTTTCAACTTTTTCTTTTATGCCCCGCTTCTTTCAACCTTTCTAAATACCTCTTCCAGTTCGCTTCTTTATTTATTCCCAACTCATACAAATGATCCCAGGAAAAAATACCGGAGTTGTGATTATCATCAAACTCTAAACACACCGCATAGTTACCCACTGGCTCAATGGCATTAATATTTACATCTTCTTTACCGACCTGAAGCTTTTCTTGCCCAGGACCATGCCCTTGCACTTCTGCAGAAGGTGAATGGGTGCGCAAATATTCACACGACAATTCAAAATGCTGGCCATCGTCAAAATCAACCTCGAGCATTCGAGATTTTTGATGTAATTGAATATTTGTTGGTGTCGCAATAGCCAAGGTTCATTTCCTTTTTTAAATTATGTTCAATGAAAGCGCTGATTTATCCTGATACTTCGTTAAAAAATGATCTCAAAGTGCTCACGTATTATTAATACACTCCACTCTTTTCGACATTTCTTGCCTCGTCTTAGAATAAATCAGCGCTTTCTAGTTTAAGTATGGTTAGAGGATGTACTTACTAAGGTCTACGTCTTTCACCAGTTCGCCAATATTTTCATCAACGTATTTAGCATCTACGGTGAACGACTCACCACTTTCATCTGGTGCTGTGTAGGAAATATTTTCTAATAATCTTTCCATTACCGTGTGCAACCGACGTGCGCCTATGTTTTCAGTGGATTCATTTACATCATGCGCAACTTGAGCAATTTTTTGCACACCCTCTTCGGCAAATTTCAACGCAACCCCTTCTGTATCCATAAGTGCAGTATATTGTTCGGTCAGCGAAGCATCCGGCTCTGTTAAAATGCGCACAAAATCCGCTGCTGAAAGTGCTTTTAACTCTACGCGAATCGGTAAACGCCCTTGTAACTCTGGGATTAAATCCGAAGGTTTAGAAACATGGAATGCACCAGAAGCTATAAACAGAATGTGGTCAGTATTGACGATGCCGTATTTAGTATTGATAGAACAACCCTCTACTAACGGTAATAAATCGCGCTGCACCCCTTCGCGAGACACATCTGCTCCACTGGTTTGGCCACTTTTAGCCACTTTATCTATTTCATCTAAGAACACGATACCGTTTTGCTCAACACTCTCAAGTGCAGTCGCTTTTAGTTCTTCTTCGTTTACCAGTTTATGCGCTTCTTCTTCTGTGAGTGCTTTCATAGCCTCTTCGATACGCATTTTTCGGGTTTTCTTTTTCCCGGTGTTAAGGTTTTTAAACATACCTGTTAGCTGATCTGCCATTTCTTCCATGCCGGGTGGCGTCATGATTTCTACCCCCACAGGTGTTGCGGCGAGATCAATTTCTATTTCGGTGTCATTTAAATCACCTTCGCGTAATTTTTTGCGAAACTTTTGACGGGTTTCAGCATTGTAATCAGGTCTGTCACTTGATTCAGGATCAATACGTGAGGGGACTAATATTTCTAAAATACGTTCTTCTGCAGCTTCTTCAGCACGGAAACGTACTTTTTCTTTTTCAGTTTCGCGCGCCATTTTTACTGCTGTATCTACTAAATCGCGAATAATCGAATCCACTTCCTTACCGACATAACCCACTTCGGTAAATTTTGTTGCTTCCACCTTTATAAAAGGCGCATTAGCAAGCTTAGCTAAGCGACGCGCAATTTCTGTTTTGCCCACACCAGTTGGACCGATCATTAAAATATTCTTGGGGGTTACTTCTACTCTTAACTCTTCGGGCAATTGCTGACGACGCCAGCGATTGCGCAATGCGATAGCTACTGCACGTTTAGCTTCATCTTGACCAACAATATGTTTGTCGAGTTCTTGTACGATTTCTCGTGGGGTCATGTTTGACATGTAATTTAGCTCTTAATAATCCTGCTTCTATAACTCTTCTATAGAAATACTGGTATTAGTGTAGATACAAATATTGGCAGCAATGTTTAAAGATTTATCAACAATCTCTTTTGCGCTGAGTTCGGTATTTTCATACAAGGCGCGAGCTGCTGCTTGTGCAAACGGACCACCTGAACCAATGGCAACCAGTGAATCTTCCGGCTCTATTACATCCCCATTACCAGAAATAATAAGTGATGACTCTTTGTCTGCCACCGCAAGTAGTGCTTCCAATTTACGAAGCATGCGATCGGTGCGCCAATCTTTAGCGAGTTCTACCGCTGCACGAGTTAGTTGGCCATTATGTTCTTCGAGTTTAGCTTCAAAGCGCTCAAATAATGTAAAGGCATCTGCTGTTCCGCCCGCGAAACCTGCAATTACTTTGTCGTTATACAAGCGACGAATTTTTCGCGCATTGCCTTTCATGATGGTGTTACCCAGCGATACTTGACCGTCGCCGCCGAGGGCTACCTTACCATCGCGACGCATCGAGACAATTGTAGTCATTTGAATGGTTCCGTTAAATTTTGGATATGATTATTAATAGAAAGGTATTCTCAAATATTATATATGGAGATACCACTACCCTTTTTAAAGGGCTTCTTAAAAAGAAAGCTTACTATTACTCGACTAAAAGTGAGGTTTAATCGTCTTTAGGAAAGGTATTTTCTGAGAGACTACTTTGTGGATTTTCTTGGCTATCATCCGCATTCATTGATTTATGCGCACGTGGGTGTGCTTTATCATAGACTTGTGCAAGATGCTGAAAGTCGAGATGGGTATAGATTTGTGTAGTACTGATGTCTGCATGGCCTAGCATTTCTTGTACCGCTCGCAGATCACCGCTGGATTCTAATAAATGGCTAGCAAATGAATGTCGCAGCATATGTGGATGTACGTGTTTGTCTAAGCCCTGCTCTCTACCTATTTGTGCCATACGTAGTTGCACTGCACGAGGAGATAATCGTTTGCCGCGATTATTTACAAACACAGCATACTCACCTTCAACCACAATATTGGGGCGCGCTTCCAGCCATCTTTTTAAAGCTTTACAGGCATTGGTGCCAATAGGTAGGTAACGGGTTTTATTGCCTTTACCTAAAACTTGCACCTGTGCTTGATGTAAATCGATGGCATCTAGATCTAAATTCACCATTTCAGCTAATCGCAAACCCGATGAATACATCAATTCCATCATGGCGTAGTCACGCAACTTTAATGGGTTTTGTGGGCCCTCATTTAGTAGACGATTAATTTCATCTACATCTAATAAATTAGGTAGTTTTTTCTCAATGCTCGGTGCACTGACATCAGCTACCGGATTATTTGCAATGAGTTGCTCGCGCTGAAGATAGGTATAAAAGCCGCGAATCGCACTTAAGGAACGATGCAAACTTCTAGCAGATACACCACGACGACGACGCGAGCCCGCATAGTTTCGTACATGCAGGCTATCTACATCACAACAATCTGTGACATTGACTGCATTAATAAACTCTATAAATTGATGGAGGTCTCTTTGATAGCTATCTAAGGTAGCGGGAGAGTACCGACGCTCATCTTTTAAGTAGCGTAAGTAACGTTGGAAAAGTTTTTGCGTAGACTGTTTTACTTCTTTGGGCTGCCTAGCTTCGGTTCTAGTAACTACTGCCATAAACAAACCTGGGTTTATAAAACCTGGTTAAATAAAATACTACGTTAGCATTAATTCACTAGTTTTGTATATTTTTATAATTTTTTAGCTAGATAAAGTGAATGTAATTTAAGTTGGTCGGTAACTTTTTACTTAAAACTTATGTTTCTATACTGCAGCGGGTACAAACTGTTGTAGTTTAGCGCCAAGTATTTCACCCAAGTTGCCTAGGAACAGAGTTCCCATCCCGTTTTGAAAACGATTTGCATCAGTACTACCCAAGAACAATACACCTAGTTGTTGATTCTGCTTTAAGGCAACGGCAGCCGCAGAACGAATAGGTTTCTTCTTATCTTCGCTCTCAAATACATTTTCGATTTGCCGCTTAGTAAGAAATGCTACGCCACGTCGCCGACTAGAGAATAAATCTTGAATAAGCTTAGATTTTTGTAAAGATTGTTCCATCTCGTCACAATCTTTTGCTTTGGTTTCTGGCAATACATCAAATAAGCGCATATTTACCTTCGTACCAGGGAAATCAGCATGCATTAATTCGTGAATGCCTTCGAGCGTGTCATCAAAACCTCGAATTGACACCAAACCGAGGGTGATCGCATGTAAGCGGTGACTGACTTTTTCATTATCTTTCGCAACTTTAATAAGCTGATGTAGCTTTTGATCTAGCTCTTTATTTTTATTGCGCAATAACTCAACTTGACGCTCAACCAGTGATACCGCCACTCCTGTTTCGTGTGGAATAGCTAATGTTTCAATCAAATCTGGATGATGGGTAAAGAAATCACTATGTGTGCGTAGGTAACGCGCAACATGATCACGGGTGATCTTCGTTTTCGGTGCAGATGCTGCACGTGTTGAAATTTTTGCGGCTACTTTTGATTTCGTCTGTGTCGTCATAAGTTAAGGCTCCCCTCAAAACTATATTGTGCTGGGCCAGTCATCATTACTGGTGCAGCATTGTTTTCACACTCTATTTGCAAGCTTCCACCTGGCAAGTCTACGGTTACATTTTTATCAAGCAGTCCTTGAGACTGCCCAACTGCAACTGCAGCACAAGCACCGGTGCCACACGCACTGGTTTCGCCTACATGTCTTTCAAATACACGCAAAGCAATATGTTGCGGGTTTAATACCTGCATAAAGCCTATATTGGCTTTGTTTGGAAACATTGAGTGTTTCTCTAGTTTGGGGCCTAAACTTTCTATGGGTGCGTTATTAATATCTTTCACCTGTATCACCGCATGTGGGTTGCCCATTGAAACTGCTCCAAAATCCACTTGCTCGCCATCCACATCGACTTTATAGCTCAATGCTTGCTCACTAGCTGAAAATGGAATTTTTTCAGGTTCAAAAATGGGTGCACCCATGTTCACAGTAACTGTTTCGTCATCGCGAAGGTAAATTTGATATACACCACTAATTGTTTTGATCTTAATCGAAGTCTTATTGGTTAATCCATTCAATGCAATAAATCTTCCTATGCAACGTGCACCATTGCCGCATTGCTCAACTTCATCTCCATTACTGTTGTAGATTTGATAATTAAAATCAACATCTGCATCGGTAGCAGGATGTATGACTAAAATTTGATCGCAGCCTACACCTGTTTTTCGATCTGCAATCCTACGAACATTTTCGCTAGTAAGTTGCACATCTTGATTCACAGCATCGAAGACGACGAAATCATTACCTAATCCGTGCATTTTTGCAAATCGAAATTTCATAACAACCCACTATTTATGTATGTAATTAAATGTTAATTAAACCTATTCGTTAAGAATATTCTTTAGATCACTACAAACATTACTTCATTAAGCGAACATACTCTTTGTATATACACTTATCCATAACCGTAAAAATATTTTCACTACACGCACGGCTAGCACTTTGTATATCAACAACACCTTCTTGTAGCCACAATGCGCTCACTTTTTTGTTTATACATTGTTGAGTTATCTCTGCAATGTATTTAGGTGCTCGAAATACATTCACTAAATCCACCGCAAAAGGAATGTCAGCTAAAGAAGCATATGCTTTTTCACCAAGCACTTCACTCACTACTGGGCGCACCGGAATAATTTCAAATCCAAATTCTTGCATATGTGTGGCTACTCGATGGCTAGGTCGATCTACTTTTGGTGATAAGCCTACAACTGCAATGCTTTTTACTCGCTGAAAAAGTGCGACAAGTTCATTGTCTTTTGGCAAACTATAAACAATATCAGTTTGTTGATTCACTATAAGTATCCGTAAATAAGCATGTGTCGATCGCTGACGATATCTATATTCATGCTATCTAATTCTGCTTTAACAATCTGTGCGCGCACCTCATCCGGTGTGAAGGCTGCTAATAAAGAGTTATAAAAATCTTTTTGCAAAATTTCTGGTTCATTGTTCGCATATTGTTCAACTAACGCATCTGCTTCAGTAATTGTTTCGGGTCGAAACAAATCGCACACATAGATTGCTGTATTGAATGTCGTAAATTGTTTAATGATTGACCATAGTTGCATTGGATCATGAAGATGATGCAATAAACTGTTGGATATAATTGCATCGTAATTTTTAGGCTCAATAGTAAAATTTGCTAATTGTTGATGATGCAGGGTTATGCGTTCTGATATTGCATTATTTTCGATCAGCTCTGCTGCTTGCTTAAGCATCTCTTGTGCACCATCAACTGCATCGATATGCCAAACAGGAAAGCGATGCGCAAAACGTACTGTTACATCACCCGACCCACAGCCTAGATCCAAAACGTTTTGTTGGGGCCTGGTGTCCGATAAAAAATCAGGAAAGATTTGCGCAAAATTATCGATTACAGATTGATGCGCGACTTCGAAATCAGCCTCTGCATAAGCTAGTACTTGCTCAAGCTCATTCATTAGTTCCTGTTCCGGCACTCTATCCATTAGTAAGTTCTGATTTATTTTAAGACGAGGCAAAAAATATCGAGAAAGCGATGTGTATTGACTTATACATGAACGAATTCGAGATTGTTTTTTTAACGAAGAATTAGTATAAATCAGGATTTACCCACTTAATCAGGGATGATTTCGTTAGCCAGTACCTGATCAAATGTTTCGCGCATTCTAATAATGTGCGCTTGCTCTCCATCAACTAAAATTTCTGGGGCGCGTAGACGCGTATTGTAATTGCTCGACATTACAAATCCGTAGGCGCCTGCAGAATGAACAGCTAGTAGACCGCCTTCTTGTATAGATAAGTCTCGCCCTTTGCCAAGAAAATCTCCGGTTTCACATACTGGTCCGACTACATCATAGTTAGCAGATGGAGCATTGCTTTGCTTTACCTCTGTAATGTCATGCCAGGCGGCATATAAAGAAGGTCGCATTAAATCATTCATGGCCGCATCCACCAGTGCAAAATTTTTATCACTGGTGTTCTTTATATGTTCGACCCGTGTGAGAAGTACTCCTGCATCTCCGACAATCGAACGGCCGGGCTCAATAAATACCTCAACATCTCGGTTTTGCATAAATGGTGCTAATACCTCTGCATATTGCTGCATGGTAGGTGGTTGATCCGAAGCTTCATAATGAATACCTAAACCCCCCCCTACATCGACATGTCTCAGTACTATGTCAGCATCGGCTAATTGATCTACCAAACTAAAGACTTTTTCAAAGCTGGCTTTAAAGGGGCTTAAGTCCAACAATTGTGAACCAATATGGCAGTCCACACCCACTGCATTTAAATGACTGCAGGCTGCAAGCTGCTGATAAATCTGCAACGCATCATTAATATCAACACCAAATTTATTTTCTTTTAAGCCGGTAGAAATATAAGGGTGTGTCGTGGCATCTACATCGGGGTTCACACGTAGTGAAACATTTGCCTGCAGATCCATTTCTTTAGTGATGACATCAAGACGGTGCAATTCAGCAGTCGATTCAATATTGAAACAATCAATGCCCAGCACCAATGCACGACGTATTTCATCAGAACGCTTAGCTACTCCAGAAAAAACCACTTTCTTAACATCTCCACCCGCACGAATTACTCGCTCCAGCTCACCAATGGATACGATATCAAAGCCAGCACCCAACTTCGCCAATAGACTTAACACCGCGAGATTAGAATTCGCTTTTACGGCATAACAAATTCGCGACGACCATGGACGAAATGCGCTTTCGTAGGCTCGATAATTAGCTTCAATCGCTGCTTTTGAATACACATAGCATGGTGTTCCATAAGCATCGGCTAGCTCTTGTAAATTTACATCTTCTGCATGCAAAAGATTATCTCGGTATTCAAATACACTCATAGTTAGCACTACAAATTTTTTAATCGGCTATGGATAACTAATTATTGAATTAGTTCAAAAGACTCAATTTTTAGATTTTTCTTTTTCTGACTCGGTTTCTTCTCCGGGCAGGTATAAGTCTCCTGTCTGGCCACACGAAGTCAACAGCAAAGCGCTACCCAAAAGAATCACTAGGAAGGTCGCAAAGAAATATGGTTTGAGATGTAACATCTATATACTCTGTAATTCGCCGCTATTGTATAGCGTATTTAGATAGCTATGAAGGTTTCATGGCTATCTTTTTAAGCCCAAATGGATTAATTCTAAATTAAGTTAAATAAGCAAGAACCAACTATATGCCGCTTTCTGCCATTCAAATTGAAACCGAAAATGATCCAGACTGCGCAGTGATATGGCTACACGGTTTAGGTGCAAACGGTCACGATTTTGAACCGATTGTTGCAGAACTAAATTTACCTTCTGCAATTCGTGCGAGATTTATATTCCCTAATGCGCCGGTTCAAGCGGTGAGCTTAAACAATGGCATGCAAATGCCCTCTTGGTACGACCTTTACGGACTAGAGAAAGATAGCAAGGAAGACCAAACAGGTCTTATGAAGATAAGTGTAGAAATTTACAACTTAATACAACAACAAATAGACGATGGTATTCTTGCAGATAGGATTGTCTTAGCTGGTTTTTCCCAAGGTGGGGCGCTCGCTTTATATACAGGACTTAGCTATTCACAACCCTTAGCAGGTCTAATCGCCTTATCTTGTTACCTGCCTCTACGTGGTCAAATTGAAAGCTACGCAGCATCTGCATCACGCGAGTTACCTATCTTCATGGCGCACGGATCTTATGATGATGTGGTACCTCTTTCATTTGCAACGCTGGCTAAAGAATTACTTGAAAAACAAGGCTTCGGAATCAATTGGCATGATTATGCTTGCGCACATACTGTGTGCACGGAAGAAATTCAGGATATACGTAATTTTCTTATAAAGTGTTGGCAGTAATCTACTAGCAGAAGAAGTTCTGATTTATTAATGCAATGACTACTATTATGCAAAAGAAATCGAGAACACGGAGTGTATTATCAAATACATGAACACTTCGAGAGTTCTTTTAACGACATAGGAGAATAAATCAGGACTTCTGGAATTTCTTTAAGCGCTCTTTCGCTAACTTAATTTGTGCCATCACTTGAATGGGTGATGTCCCACCATAAGTATTTTTTGATGCAACGGATCCTTCTACCGAAAGAATTTTAAACACATCCTCAGAAATTGAAGGACTGAACTTTTGAAGTTCATGCAATGCCAGTTCATCTAATTTTTTATTTTGCTCAATTGCATACTTGACGGTTTTCCCGACCACCTCGTGAGCATCACGAAACGGTACTTTCTTTTGCACCAGATAATCAGCGAGATCGGTTGCCGTGGCATAACCTTGTTGAGCAGCATGCATCAACACATCACGATTCACTTTAATATGAGGAATCATATTAGCAAACGCCACCACGCAATCATGCACCGTGTCGACTGAATCAAACAACGGCTCCTTATCTTCCTGGTTATCTTTGTTATAGGCTAAGGGCTGACTTTTCATCAACGTTAGTAATGCAAATAAGTTTGCATACACGCGCGCTGATTTACCACGCACCAATTCAGGCACATCAGGGTTTTTTTTCTGCGGCATAATTGACGAACCCGTGCAAAAACGATCCGGTAAATCGATAAAATTAAATTGCGTCGACGTCCACAATACTAATTCTTCTGCAATGCGTGACATATGCGCAAACAAAATAGCCCCGAAGGCACAAAACTCGATAGCAAAGTCTCGATCACTCACTGCATCTAAACTATTGTGGCTCGACATGGCAAAGTGTAATTTTTCTGCAACCATCTCACGATCCAATGCAAAACTAGTTCCTGCGAGCGCGGCAGAGCCCAATGGCATCACGTTAGTGCTGGCACGACATTGCTTCAATCGAATACGATCTCGGTTAATCATCTCAAACCATGCCAACATGTGATGGCCGAAAGTAATGACTTGAGCAACTTGTAAATGCGTGAATCCAGGCATGATCGTCGCACTCTCTTGTTCGGCAAGGCCCAACATTGCTTGTTGCAACGCTTCTAATCGTTGGTCGATATCATCAATGGCATCTCTGAGATAAAGTCGCACATCGGTTGCCACCTGATCGTTACGCGATCTTCCTGTATGGATTCGCTTGCCAGCGTCACCGACTAATTCGGTCAGACGGGCCTCAATATTCATATGCACATCTTCAAGCTCGGGTTTCCACTCGAAGTTTCCGGCTTCTATTTCAGCCTCTATACTGTCTAGCGCTTTTAGTAATTTGCTACAGTCATCACTACTTAGAACTCCAATATGAGCCAACATTTCCGCATGTGCACGAGAACCTTGGATATCATGCTTAAAAAGTCGTTTATCAAACCCTACAGATGCGTTAAATTGCTCAACAAATTCATCTGTGGCTTCAGAAAATCGCCCACCCCAAAGTTTTGAATCTTGATTACTCATTAATTTTGGTTCGTTTTAAATGACTTGGTTAAATGATTTGGTTAATTAAATAGGTTTTAATAAATAGATATTAAAAATTGGTCCAAAGTATAGCATTTGCTCGCCTAGACACGACTCGCGCATACTTTTTATCAATACTCTGTGTTACATCGATATGACCTCTAAAACCGAAACCAGCAATCAGACCAAAAACAATGCGTCAGATCCCGCGGAGCATACGTTCCTTCCTGACTTTTGTAATGCTCGAATTATCTTTTTAGCGATTTTAATCGCTCAACTACTATCTTTTGTATTGACCCTTGCCGGCGGGGTCTCGCGACCAAACTTTTGGGTATACCTGTCTTTAGTTTCGCTATTTGTCACTTTTATCGCGATTGGTAATATCTTAGTGCTTTGCGTCAGCCGCAAGTTTCTACACAAACTGCATCCAGCCACGGCCGCTATTACCTACTATGCGCTTAGCTTAATGATCACCTTAATTGTCTCGGTAGTGTCTATACTAGTCACCCCTACTGAAGCACTGTGGGCTGCCTCACCGGAAAATGTTCAAACACTGAATTTATTGGATATTCTGACAAGCGACATTTTGATACGCAATATGGCGATTAGTGCCATCGTTTCAGCCGTGGCACTACGCTATTTCTATGTGCAACACCAGTGGCGAGCCAATATACAAGTAGAAGCAAAATCGAGAATCCAAGCCTTACAAGCACGTATTCGGCCGCATTTCTTATTTAATAGTATGAATACAATCGCCAGTTTGACGCTAACTAACCCTGCTATGGCAGAAAAAGCGGTTGAAGATCTAGCCGACCTATTCCGTGCTTCTCTTGGCCACCAGGATAAAGTCACGCTGCAAGAAGAACTGAATTTCACCCGCCGTTACATTAATATGGAGAAACTGCGGCTTGGGGACCGACTTACTATTGAATTAAAAATAGAAGAAGGTATAAGCTTGAGCACCAAGGTTCCAGCCTTAATCCTACAACCTATAGTTGAGAATGCTATTTACCATGGAGTGGAGCCCCTCACTAAAGGTGGCACCGTAAATATCGACATTACTTCCACACAACACGACTTACACCTTACAATTAGCAACCCAGTTGGAGATATTAATATTGACCGTAAACGCCCTGGTAATAAAATGGCGCAAGAAAACATCAGACAGAGGTTACAATTAGCCTATGGTGATTTCAGTAGTATGGATATCCGCCAAGAACAAGGCTTTTATAAGGTTTCATTTAACATTCCTATCGAGGCAGATGTATGAAAATTTTGATCGTAGATGACGAAGCACCAGCACGTGACCGACTAAACCATATGCTTAGCAGCATAGATGATGTGCAAAGCACAGGCGAAGCTACTAATGGTATTGAAGCTGTGGAAATGGTGCAGTCTCTTCGTCCAGATGTAGTATTAATGGATATTCGCATGCCTGGCATGGACGGGCTTGAGGCCGCTAGACACTTAACTGAGATGGACGAACCACCCGCCATCATCTTTACGACTGCATATAGCGAACATGCTTTAGAGGCATTCGATACTTCCGCTGTAGGTTATTTAGTTAAGCCAGTTCGGCAAGAAAAACTGGAAACCTCAATTGCGCGCGCCAAAAAACTCACCAAGGCGCAAATCGCAACCCTTAATACTGAAACCGATAGCCAAGGTCGCAGCCACATTTGCGCACGCATACGTGGAAATTTAGAACTTATTCCAGTTGATGAAATTCTTTATTTCCAAGCCGACCAAAAATACATCACTGTTCGACACCTCGGTGGGGAAGTATTAATTGAAGATGCATTAAAAAATCTAGAGAACGAATTCGAAGGCAGGCTCATACGCATTCACCGTAATGCGCTAGTCAGCACTAATTACATCAGCGGTATGGAAAAAAACCAAGATGGACGCTTTGTAGTAACTTTCCGTGAAATTGAAGATCGCTTAGAAATTAGTCGTCGACATGTTGCTGAAGTACGCAAATTCCTTAAATCTCGATAGTAATTATTAGATTATTTCCCCATCCCTTATATTCAATATATAAGGGAATACTCACTAAATAGCCTGTGCACATACGAATAGCTACCCGGAAAAGTGCACTTGCACTTTGGCAAGCGGATGAAGTTTCGCGCTTATTACGCGAAGCCCATGGTGACAATCTCACTATTGAGTTAGTAAAAATGACCACCACCGGTGATCAATTACTACAAGAATCCCTCGCTACACAAGGCGGAAAAGGATTATTTGTAAAAGAATTGGAACGCGGCCTGTTAGAGCAAGATGCCGATATCGCTGTGCATTCCATGAAAGATGTTCCTATTGAGCTACCGCCAACATTACACCTGCCCGTCATATTAGAGCGCGCAAACCCTTGTGATGCGTTTGTTTCTAACACTTATGATAATTTAGATGACCTACCCGATAAGGCAATAGTAGGAACATCTAGCTCACGACGTGCGTGCCAAATTATGGTCATGTTCCCACACTTAGAAATTAAATTATTGCGTGGCAATGTAAATACCCGCTTAGCCAAACTAGATGATGGTCAATATGATGCCATCATTCTTGCAGTAGCAGGTTTACAAAGACTTGGGTTTAACGACAGGATTCGATCACAACTCTCAACTGAGGCATCTCTTCCAGCGATTGGTCAAGGCGCGATCGGTATCGAATGCAGAGAAAACGACACACAGATCGAAAATTTAATTGCGCCATTGAATCATACCGAAACCAACACGTGTGTAACGGCTGAACGTGCAATAAGCCAAACTTTAGAAGGTGGATGTCAGTTGCCTATCGCAGGCTTTGCGCAACTGAATGGCAACGAACTTCATTTACGTTCTTTGGTAGGCATGCCAGATGGCAGCAAAATTTGTCGTAGCGAAGCCCAAGGACCAAAAAGCGAGGCCGTGGACATAGGTCAGCGTGTCGCAGCTGATTTGAGCAAACAAGGTGCTGATCAAATTCTAGCCTCATTATTATGAGTTGCCGTACATAAACATAAGCGAAATCTTCTCAGTCTTATTATAAAATTTTTCGGGTAAGATGGTTCAGCTGCCACAATTTGGCTGAGGTATTTATTCAAACATGTCTTCTGATGCAACACTCGCAGAAAAAACCATTGTCGTTACGCGACCTTTGGCGCAAGCACAAAATATCCTGGAACAGCTAGAAGTTAGACAAGCTAGCGTCATTCACTTCCCTGTTATTAGTATTTGTGCAGCAAGTAACATTGAAGATGCAAAGCAGCATTTTAAAAACCTTACAAACTTTCAAATTATAATTTTTATCAGTGTAAATGCTGTGCATCATGCAATGAGCATCGCGCATGAGCTAGAAATTGATATCAAAAATTTTACTTTAGCCGCTGTTGGGCCTGCTACCAAAATCGCGCTAGAAAATTATGGCTGCAAAGTTGCTATCGTTCCGCAGTCTGGATTTAGCAGTGAAGCACTGCTAAATGACTCAACACTACAAAATATTACACAGCAGAATATTCTCATCGTGCGTGGTCAAGGCGGACGAGAACTTTTACGCGAAACACTTGAGGCCAGAAATGCGCAAGTCAGTTACGCTGAGGTATATCAGCGTCAATTACCTAAAGAGCGTAATGGTGTTAATTTATGCCAACTCAGCTCACAAAACACCGCGATACTTTTATGTAGTGTAGAGTCAGTACAAAATCTATGGTCACTCTGCACCCCCGAAGAACAGCAATGTTTAAAAAATATGACAGTAGTAGCGGGCAGTCAACGTATTGCCGAAGCAACTGCTAGGGTTGGATTCGCAAAAGATTCTATAATAGCGGAAAATCCCAGCGACGGAGCGATGTTAGCGGCCTTAAATACTTGGAACTAATCATCCTCCTAAAACGTCAGGAATATAATAATAAGTTAATGTGAGAGACAATCATGTCAGATAATAAACAAGCCCCAACATCTTCTAAGCCAAACCAACAGGCAGCTCAGAATAATAAATCTGCCACGAAATCAAGTGGTGGTGGTCGATTTTTTATTGGCTTGGTGTCTTTACTCGCATTACTACTATCAGGTGCTGGAATCGCAGCGGGTTACAAAGCATGGTTGGAATTAAATCACCGTATCGACCAAGCTTCAGTAGATCGTCAATCTATTGCACATGAAGTTTCTACCATTGATGAAAGTATAAAATTGCAAAATTTTAAAAAACAAATCGAAAACAATGTTAGCTCAATTAATCAAACTGTTTCAGATCTCTCCAATCAAATAGATAGGCAAGCTGCAGAACAAAACAACATTGAATTAGCTACCCAAGAGGCTTTGCAACATATAAACCGTAGTCAACTAGGGTGGGGCTTAAAAGAAACTGAACATGTTTTACGAATGGCTAATCATCGCTTACGAATTGAACGTGATGTACAAGGAACCATTACAGCACTAAAAGCTGCTAGCTCAAGATTGCATGAGCTTAACGACTCTCGTCTGTTGCCAGTACGTGAATCTGTTTCTAAGCAAGTTGGTAAATTAAAAAACTTTCCCTATCCCGATTGGATAGGCATTAGTTTACATTTGGATAACCTCCTTGCAGGTCTTAAACAAACTATAATTAAGAATGCTAAGGATCAGCAAGCGGAACAAGCAACTGAAAAAGAGACTGAAACGACTACTGAAGAATTATCAGGTTGGGAGAAACTTGTAGATGGTGTTAAGAACTCCATCAATGACTCCATAAAAGTAACCCGTGATGAACAAAAGCTTAAAATGTTTATTAGTGAGCAAGAGAGCTTACAAGGCTATGAATTTTTGCGAGCAAAACTATTAGGTGCAAAATATGCAGTAGCTAGCCGCGATGACGATGCCTTTCACCAAGAACTTGAAGCAGCATTGGCGTGGTTACAATCAACCGACACGCTAAATAATAAAAGTGACATTATTGAAGAATTAAGTGATTTAAATAATATTAATTTAGAACCTGAGCTTCCAGACATTACTGAGGCTAATACACTACTCATTGAAACCATGGAAACTATTAATAACAGTTAGTTAGGTACAGATAAAATGATTCGCGCGCTATTAGTATTTATTTTCTTTCTTATCGTTTTTACCGCAGCAGTATTCATTGCTATGCAGGCTCCTGGTTTTGCTGTTTTCAGCTATGGAGATACAACATATGAATTACCTTTAGTTGAGTTTGTGATTGGCTTGTTTATTTTATTTACTTTGTTTTATATTCTACTGCGACTATTTACATTGATTTTTAGCGCACCTAAACGTATCCATTCTGCAATGGATAAGCGCAGACAAAATAAAGCTTTAAACAACACACAACAAGGACTAACAAAATTCACTCAAGGTAGTTGGGCAGAATCCGAAAAACTTTTATTAAGCGGAGCAGACCATTCTAACTCAGCCTGTATCAATTACATTTGGGCAGCTCGTGCAGCACATAAGCAAGGTGATTTCACTGAGCGCGATGCTCATCTTGCGGCAGCAAAAAAATGCAACCCTAATGATAGTGCAGCACTTGATGTGTTATACGCAGAATTCCTGCTTGAGCAGCACATGCCAGAGCAGGCCTTAGCAAATCTCAGCAAGCATGAAAATGGCATTCGCTCCAATCCTAAAATTGCAACGTTATTTGCCAGCGCTTATGAGCAACTTGAAGACTGGGGAAAACTGGCCGAAATTATTCCGCTTTTACTACATAGCAAAGGCATAGATCAACAAACATATAGACAGATCGAAAAACAAGCTATTAAAGGCCTATTAAGCAATAGCCCCAATGCAAAAAATGTGGATGAAATCGGAACAAAATATAGAGAAAGTATATCGAATGACGGTGAATTGACGCTAGATTATGTCATCGCATTACGCCAGTTAGGCAAACATGAACTTGCTGAAAGCACTTTAAGTAGCGCACTAGAAAAAAATTGGTGCTCACAATTAGTCCGTCAATACGGCTTAATTGAAGTAAAAGATCCTAGCCAAGCGCTTAATAAAGCGGAATTATGGATCGAACAACATACTAATGATGCTAATCTATACTTAACCCTAGGACGAATCTGCAATAAAGCTCAACTCTGGGGCAAAGCCAAGGCTTATTTTGAATCTAGCCTGTCGCGCAAACCGTTAGCAGAAACTTATGCTGAATTGGCTGCTCTACACGAACAACTTGATGAAATGGAAGATGCACATCGTTGTGCTAAAAAGGGCCTTAAACTCGCAACGCGCAATAATTAGTTGCCTTTACTAAAAAACGGTCAGAAATGGCCCACATAGCAATTATTGGTTTAACTAGTAGATAAACTTGAATAATCGCCTAGGCTTAAGTATTTTGAGCTTACAAATGCTTATTATACAAATAGCCTGAAGCCGTAAAATTAAGAATGCTCATTCGAATTATCGCCGCATCCATCGTGCTGTTTTTTTTATGGCTACTTTTATCAGGCCACTATGGCCCCTTACTGCTTTCCCTTGGTGCACTCAGTTGTGTGTTTGTAGCTTGGGTGTCTGAAAAGTTTGGTCTATTCCGCAACGATTATTCAACTTTAAAGCTAAACTTCAAACTGCCAACATTTTTACCTTGGTTTTTTTTCGAAGTCATCAAATCAAATATCGATGTGAGTTGGAGAATTTTACACCCGAAGCTGCCTATTGAGCCAAACATCATGACTCTTGATGCATCTCAGCATAGCAACCTTGCCACAGCGGTATACGCAAATTGCATCACCCTAACTCCGGGCACCTATAGTCTAGACCTTGATTCAAATAGTATTGAAGTTCATTCATTAACCAAAGCATTAGCAGAAGACTTACAAACAGGCGAAATGAGTCGGCGTATTGCTGCACTTGAATCTAAAGCAACCACAAACTCAATTTAATATATAAGTGTTTATAGCTTCCACCATTGCAATAATTGTAGTTATGCTCATTCTCATACTACGTGCAGCATTAGGCCCGAGTGTGTTCGACCGAATCTTAGCCATAAATACATTTGGCACTGCGACCGTACTGCTCATTGCCTTATTTGGATTTTTAACTGATCGACCTGATTTTATGGATATCGCACTGTTATATGCGTTAATAAATTTTGTGTCTACCATTGCTGTGCTAAAGCTATTTCGTTATGGCAACTTAGGTAAGAGCCTAGACGAGTAATCTATGCTAATAACTATTTTAGGTTGGTTTTTTCTAATTTCAGGATGTTTTTTTTGCTTAGTGGGCTCAATAGGATTAATTCGTTTACCTGATTTTTATTCTAGGGTTCATGCTGCAAGTATTGTTGATAGTTTAGGCGCCATTCTTATCCTAATTGGACTCATTACACAGACGCAAGACTGGCTAGTAATTGTAAAACTTTTATTTATTCTATTTTTTATGATGTTAACTGGCCCCACAGCTGTACATGCTCTTGCTCGTGCTGCCAAGCTCAGCGAGAAAGGAACAACTTATGATGATTAAATCAATCTCCGCTTAATATTTTTATGGACATACAAACTATCGTAAATATTTCATTATTAACGCTACTAGCGGTAACAGCGATTATATTACTACGCTTACAAAATTTATTAGCTGCCATACTATTAAGCGGTATTTATAGTCTTCTATCTGCCGGACTCTTTGTCAGTCTTGATGCAGTGGATGTTGCCTTTACTGAAGCCGCGGTAGGCGCTGGGCTCACTACTGTCTTATTACTTGGCGCAGTGGCTATTACTGGTCGAGAACAATCTGTTACGCGCCATAGCAAAATTCTACCTATCGCTGTTACTACTATTACTGCTGCGGCATTGATTTATGGCACACTCGATATGCCAATTTTTGGTGACCCGATGGCACCGATTCATACACATGTCGCACCACGATATATAGAAATGAGTGGCACAGAAATTGGTATTCCAAACATTGTAACGTCAGTGCTTGCTAGTTACCGTGGTTACGACACTTTAGGTGAAGTCACGGTGGTCTTTACCGCTGCCATTGGTGTAATGCTATTACTCGGTGGAACAAGAAAACATAAAGACAATGAAAAGTAAAACCAGTTTAATACTACGCGAAGCTTGTAATTTGGTGGTTCCAGCAGTGTTGCTGTATGCCTTCTATGTGCAATTTCACGGAGACTATGGGCCTGGCGGTGGATTTCAGGCCGGAGTGATTTTTGCGGCAGGAATCATCCTCTATGCAATGGTACATGGCAGAGTAAAAGCACAGAAAATTTTTCCTACATCTGTTGTACGTTATTTCATTTCATTTGGCTTACTACTTTATGCAGGCGTCGGTGTAGCTTCATTATTTATGGGTGGTAATTATCTAGATTACAATGTTTTAGCGCATGATCCCCTACACGGCCAACACCTTGGTATTTTTCTTATTGAACTTGGCGTTGGCATTACTGTAGCCGCGGTAATGATTATGATCTTCTATATGCTGGATGAGTACGCTGAATAAATAATGTTCGCTGATTACTATAATTATTGGGTAGCCATCATTCTTATGATGCTTGGTTTTTATATTGTCATTTCTGATGCCAACCTGATTAAAAAAATAATTGGATTGACTATCTTTCAAACCTCCGTTTTCATTTTATTCATTTCTATGAGTAAAGTTGAAGGTGGCACTGCCCCCATTCTCGCCGAAGGCATTTCAACTTATTCAAACCCTTTGCCACATGTTTTAATCCTAACCGCCATTGTAGTGGGAGTAGCAACCACTGCATTAGGGCTTGCCATCATTGCACGTATCCATCGCGCATATGGCACAGTAGATGAAAACATCATTCATGCAAAAGACGAAGAAGAATATGAAGACGATAATGAGGCAAGCTCCTAGTGCTAGCCGAACATCTCGCCGTATTACAAGTTGTAGTGCCATTAATATCTGCACCACTATGCGCGCTACTCCCGCTTGCACGTTCAGGAAATAACCTTGGCAATACACTTGCCTGGCTATTTGCAACCATTGTTAGCCTTGCAACCTTCGTTATTGCCCTGCTTATTGCCATTGAGGTTTCTCAACGTGGTGCAATTAGCTATCAACTTGGAGGCTGGGCACCGCCATGGGGAATTGAATATCGTATTGATAGCTTAGGTGCATACGTACTACTTATCGTTACAGCTATCGCAAGCATCACAATGCTCGCAGCTAAAAAGAGTATCGAACAAGAAATTGCACATGAAAAAATCAGTCTATTTTATTCTGCTTTTTTACTTTGTCTAACAGGATTACTAGGTATTGTCGCAACCGGTGATGCTTTTAATATATTTGTATTCTTAGAGATCAGCTCACTATCTTCATATGTACTTATTGCGCTAGGCAGCAATCGCAAAGCGCTTACCGCTTCTTATCAATATTTAATCATGGGCACTATTGGTGCAACCTTTATATTAATCGGCGTCGGCTTACTCTACATGCTCACCGGAACGTTAAATATTGTTGATTTACAGCAAAAAGTACCCGAATTGCTTTCTTCAAGAGCCTTGCACGCAGCTTTCGCTTTTTTTACGGTTGGTATCTCTCTTAAGCTTGCCTTATTACCATTACATTTATGGTTGCCTAATGCATATGCATATGCGCCCTCGATGATTACGGTATTTTTATCTGCCACCGCAACAAAAGTATCGCTTTATGTTCTATTTAGATTTTTCTTTGGATTATTTTCAAACGAAATAACTTTTGAAGAATTTCAGCTTGATAAAATTTTAATGCCACTCTCTATATTGGCTATTCTAATCGCATCATCGGTAGCAATCTTTCAAGACAACATTAAAAGAATGTTTGCCTATTCAAGTGTGGCACAAATTGGATACATGACATTAGGCATAAGCTTAGCAACTAAAAGTGGCAGCATTGCTGGAATGCTGCATATGTTCAATCATGCGCTAATCAAAGGTGGTTTATTTTTAGCTATGGCATGCATAGTGTTGCGCACAAGCTCTGTACAACTGAATAATTTTGCAGGACTTGGAAAACGTATGCCATGGACCATGGCTGCGGTACTGTTATTAGGGTTAGGGTTAATTGGGGTGCCCTTTACAGCTGGTTTTATCAGTAAATGGTATTTGCTCATTGCCGCACTTGAACAAAATAATTGGTTAGCTGCGGCGGTTATCGTAGGCGGATCTTTACTAGCAATAATCTATATATGGAAAATAGTTGAATATGCTTATTTACGAAGCCCTACCAAACATGCTGAAAAATATTCCGAAGAACGTGTTGAAGCACCTCTACAAATGCTTATACCACTATGGTTATTAGTTGCAGCAAACTTTTATTTTGGGCTGGATACTTCATTTAGCTATGGCTTCGCCAGCTCTGCTATAAATGCTTTATTTTTATAAACTATGACAGAATTTTTACAACATTTTGAATTAGCCATTGCCATTCCTTTATTGGCAGCTTTACTAATTATAGTGTTTCGTAATCACGCGCAATTGCGTGAAGCTTCTTCTTTGCTTGTCGCGATCATATTATTTATCTTTACAGCGCAACTAATAGGTAGCGAACAGCAAGACATCACACACACCTGGTTTACCATCACACCCGGGCTTTCTTTAGCTTTCCATATTGAGCCACTTGGCTTAATGTTCGCGTTGCTGGCATCAAGCTTATGGATAATTACCACGATATATTCAATAGGCTATATGCGGGGCAATAAAGAAAAACATCAAACACGCTTTTACCTGTTTTTTGCATTTTCTATCGCTGCCACCATGGGCATCGCCTTTGCAGCTAATTTAGCTACCTTGTTTATTTTTTATGAAGCCTTAACTTTATGCACCTTCCCATTAGTTACACATAAACAAAACGCTGATGCTCAATCCGGTGGACGTACTTATCTAGGAATTTTACTCGGTACCTCTATTGTATTTTTCTTAACCGCAATTGTAGTCACCTGGTTACAAGCGGGCAGCTTGAATTTCGTGCCAGGCGGCATCCTGCAAGGCAATATTGAAAAAACCGGCGCCATCATTCTATTCACCCTGTTCATGTTTGGTGTAGGCAAAGCTGCATTGATGCCTTTTCACCGCTGGTTGCCGGCAGCTATGGTTGCACCCACGCCAGTCAGCGCGCTGCTACATGCCGTTGCGGTAGTAAAGGCTGGGGTATTCTCGGTATTGAAAATTACCGTATATATATTTGGAATAGACTTTGTTTCCACAGCCAATGCATCAGAGTGGATATTATGGATTGCAGTAGCCACGATGTTAATTTCATCCGTCATCGCACTAAGCAAAGATAACTTTAAGGCACGACTTGCCTATTCAACTATCAGTCAGTTGTCTTATATTGTAATAGGAGCCGCATTAGCTAGTCCTATTGCTGCGTTAGGTGGAGCAATGCATATTCTGACTCACGCATTTGGGAAAATTACTTTATTCTTTTGTGCAGGTGCAGTGTACACCGCAACAAAGTTTACTCAGGTAAGTCAATTTGATGGGCTAGGTAGACACATGCCATTTACTTTTACGGCATATTTAGTTGCAACCATCAGCATTATTGGACTACCACCTCTAGTTGGTAGCTGGAGTAAGTGGTTTCTCATTGAGGGCAGCATTAGTACAGAAAATTATATTGTATTGATTGCTTTTGGCTTAAGCACATTACTTAATTGCGCTTATTTACTGCCTATAGCATTACGTGCATTTTTTAAGTCACCAGGAGAAAATTTAAATGATTGGCAACCTGGAATTAAAGAAGCACCTCTTGCTTGCGTAGTGCCATTATGTTTCACAGCATTTGCCACACTATTAATGTTTTTTTACATTCAGCCAATTTATGAATTCTTAGCACCGGTATTTATTCAAAATAATGGATAGAAATAAAAAATATTGGCTTGACCAAACTAAAAACGTAAACAAAATTGTTTACGTTCTTTATGCAGCCTGCATTGCCTTACTAATTGTTGAATTGTTTTACCACAAGCATGGCCATTTTGATTTTGAACAATGGTTCGGTTTTTATGCATGGTTTGGTTTCCTGGCTTATATCAGCATTGTCATGAGCGCAAAGTTTCTGCGTAAGTTTATTAAACGCAAAGAGGACTATTATGACTAGCACTCTTTTACACCCTGCGTTGATATTAATTTTTGGTGGTTTGCTACAAACCATTCTTCCCACACAGCTACGTAGAATATTTCTACTGGCATTGCCTATTCTAGCGGCATGCTCGTTATTAAGTATAGAGCCTGGGACTTATGGTCATATACAACTTTTTCACTACGAATTAACACTATTACGCATTGATAATTTAAGTTTTATCTTCGCACTAATATTCCATATTGCATTATTTATTGTTGCGCTATATGCCTGGCAAGAAAAAGATTCTCTACAACTTGCTAGCATGTTTATTTATGCAGGTGCTGCAATAGGCGCAGTGTTGGCAGGTGACTTACTTACTTTATTTGTTTTTTGGGAAGTTACAGCAGTTTCATCTGCATTATTAATTTGGGCTAATAGAACTACGGGTGCAATGCGTGCAGGGAAACGCTACTTCATCATCCATGTAACCTCAGGTTTATTTTTATTAGTCGGTAGTATTCTGCATTATCAAAACACTGGCTCTCTAGCATTTGACTATATAGGTATCGATACTTTGGCGGGTTGGTTAATTCTGATTGCCTTTGCAATCAAATGTGCATTTCCTCTATTACATAATTGGTTGCAAGATACCTACCCAGAAGCCAGCGTCGTCGGCACTGTAGCGCTTTCGGTTTACACAACAAAGCTCGCGGTATACGCCTTAGCACGCGGCTACCCTGGTACCGAAATGTTGATTTGGATTGGCGCGGTTATGACAGCCTTTCCTATCTTTTTTGCTGTCATTGAGAATGACTTGCGACGCGTATTGTCCTATAGCTTAAACAACCAACTTGGATTTATGGTAGTTGGTGTAGGAATCGGTACCGAGATGGCGCTTAACGGAACAGCGGCTCACGCCTTTGCACATATATTATATAAAGCTTTGTTATTCATGAGCATGGGTGCTGTGTTATATCGTGTCGGCACTACCAAGGCTTCTGAATTAGGGGGCTTATATAAATCTATGCCATGGACTGCAGGCTTTTGTATTGTCGGCGCAATGTCCATTTCTGCATTCCCATTGCTAAGTGGTTTTGTTTCTAAAGCGATGATCCTTACCGCAGTTGCAGATGAAGGCTATTGGTTAATTTGGTTAGTTTTATTATTTGCATCAGCAGGTGTATTAGATCATTCCGGTATTAAAGTACCGTTCTTTAGCTTTTTCGCACATGATAGTGGTAAACGTTGTGCAGAAGCGCCTATCAATATGTTGTTAGCAATGGGTTTAGCCGCATCGTTGTGCATCATCATCGGGGTATATCCGAGCTTTTTATATGACGTATTACCGCATGAAGTAAATTTCATACCTTATACCGCATCACATGTCATAACGCAGCTGCAGCTACTTCTGTTTTCTGCTCTTGCTTTTGTTTTCTTGTATCGCAACAACTTTTATCCCGCCGAGATTCGGGCTACCAATTTAGATTTCGATTGGTTCTACCTAAAACCAGGTGCTTACCTGGTAAGAGGGTTAGGAAATTTGATTGTTATGAGTGAAAAAGGAATTCTATCTGGTCTGAAAAAGATACTTTTTATTACTGGTGCACGTTTGCATAAGCATCATGGCCCACAAGGAATTCTATCTCGAGCTTGGCCAACCGGCAGTATGGTGATGTGGGTAGCATTCTTACTCGGCGCGTATCTAATTTTTTATTATATATATTAGGCCTATCATCAATGAAACGTTTTCGTTTCTTCTTCTAGAATTTCTTCTTCAGACTCAAGCTGATCAATTGCCGGTCTTAGCTCTGGTGACGCATGATGCAACACAATATGCCAGCTATCATAACTTTTACGATACACATTGGTTGCTATAATTTCTGACTGAAGCTCACCATCCATATAGATCGATTCAATCACATGATGTATCGCAATTTGCTCTTCAATTTGAATTCTTTTTTGATTAATCTCAAATTTAATATCATTTTCATGCCTGAATATCTGTTCCCAGCTTTCACGTATATTCGATTGCCCCTCTAAGCGGGTGCCACCAGGATGAATACAAGTAACATCATCACCTTCAGACCAAACAGACATCATCAACTCAACATCTTGCTGTTGAAATGCTGCATAAAATGCTTTTTCTGCTTCATCAGAAGTCGAAAAAAGTTTATTTTCTTCCATGGTAACCTATAGCTCGATTATTAGAGTCCTCTTCATAGTTTGATCAGCAAAACATATATAGCGATATGTCTCAAGAAGAAATAGCCATTGCAGCAGTAGATGACATCATTGACCCGGGTAGCAAAGGTCTGAGTGTCGATCATAATGGCACAAAACTTGATCTGTTTATTGTTAAAAAAGATGCAAGCATATCTATCTATAAGAACTCATGCCCACATACTCAAGGCCCTTTAGATTGGACCCCTGATCAGTTTCTAGATTTAGATCAACGCTACATTATGTGCGCCAACCATGGAGCATTATTTGAAATAAATACTGGTTTATGTGTATATGGTCCATGCAAAGCACAAAGTCTTCAAGCACTCCCCTTTACGATCAAAAATAAGCAAATCTACTTACAGCTCTAAACTCTGCATTCCATGCTACATCGCTTTAATTTTTTATTTCCTGTTTGGGCGATACTATTTAGTACAGTTGCATTTTATTTTCCCGAATACTTTATTCCCATGCGGCCCAGTATCATTTATCTGCTCGCTATCGTTATGCTAGGCATGGGTCTCACATTAAGGTTAGAGGACTTTAAAAATTTATTATCTCTAAAAATACTCATACTCATCGGGCTAATCCTGCAATTTACAATCATGCCTTTAAGCGCATGGTTAATTGGCTTATCTCTAGGTCTTTCGATTCCACTACTCACGGGAATGATTTTGGTTGGGGCCTGCCCTGGCGGCACAGCATCCAATGTAATCTGTTATTTAGCTAAAGGTAATGTTGCTCTTTCTCTAGCCTTAACAAGTTGTTCAACCTTTCTTGCAGTCATCGCAACACCCTTGCTTGCTTGGTTATATTTAGGACAAAGTGTTGAAGTACCAGTGACCAACATGATGATCACCATGCTAAAAGTCATCATTTTCCCTATCGCACTTGGTGTGTTGATTAATCACTTGCTCAACACAAAGCTTAGAGCAGTTATCAAAATATTCCCTAGTGTTTCGATACTAAGCATCTGTTTAATCATTGCTATCATTATCGCCAGCAATCAACATTCACTGCAAAACATTGCACTGACTGTCGTCATAGCCGTTATCTTGCATAACCTAGTCGGCTTAGCATCAGGTTATTTTTTCAGCAAACAACTTGGTTACGATCATAAAATATCAAAAACACTTGCAATTGAAGTGGGAATGCAAAATTCAGGTTTAGCCGTGGCGCTTGCTTATCAATATTTTCAGCCTATTGCCGCACTTCCTGGCGCAGTTTTTTCAATATGGCATAATCTATCTGGGTCCATACTTGCTACAATATGGTCGAAATCTAAAACTTAACAAACGTGAATCGAGCTTTTTAAATATGACACTTAACACATCAATATCACTCTTAAGCGCGCTGGTAAGCTGGGCATTAGCCATCTTTTTAGGCATGCAACTATTATCCGGCACGTTCGATGGGCGCAGTTGCCAAACCTCATGCGTGAATATTGTATTCTGGGCTTCATTTGCAATCGCCGCGATTGGTGTGATTTTTAGTTTGGGTGGAATTTCGATCGGCAAGTCCAACTGGATCAAAACCATTTCCTTATTAGCCTTAATTGGCTTATGTGGGATTTACATAACTACCTTTTTGATTGGAAACTTCAACTTATTATAAGCTTAAAGCTTCTGGGCTTAGCTTAGATATTGCCCCCTAACTCACTCGCCCATTTAATTGATTGAAGATATGCTTTTTGATAGGCAGAGTGATCTATCAAGCTCATTAACTCATCCCATCTCCCCTGTTCGTATAATTTAATATTCTTTAATACCTCACCCATTTCTCCAGAATGAGAAGATAATGCAGAATTCATTTCTTCTGTTATCGGTAAAGTATCCAACACTTCTTGTAGTGACATGTCTAACAGTGCATCTAAAACAGAAAATAATCCAACTGCAAAATACTGTTCGGCTTTGGCATTTGTTTTAGCTGGTACAAGAAGCTCTGCCATTTTAGCTCTCATCATTCCCGTTAACATTAATTCCTTCGGCTTCTTATCCGAAAGTCTCAACATCAACATCAAACTCGCCCATTTTCGTACTTCTTCCGTTCCTAGCAGTGTGAGAGCGTGTTTTATAGATTCTATCTTTATACGTAAAGCATAGAATGCCGAATTCATATAACGCAATAAGTGATAGGCGAGCGTTGCATCGTGCCCAATTAAATTTTCAAGCTCATCCATACTAACCGATGGATTTTGTAGTTCAGAAATGAGTTTAAGGACAATCATTCGATTTCCTTCAACACGCTTACCTATTACTACTTGTGGCTTTGAGAAAAAGAAACCTTGAAAATAATCAAAGCCTAAATCTTTACACTGCTCAAACTTATCATGAGTCTCCACTCTCTCTGCTATTAATTTAATATTATGCTTCTTCAGTAACGCTACGTGTGTTTCTAGGTCTTTATCACTTAAAATACTGACATCAAGTTTTACATACTGCGCAATCTCTAAAAGCCGATCAAATTTAGGCGTATAGATAAAATCGTTTAAGGCAATTCGATAACCCGTTTTCGCTAGTTCTTCTAAACCGGAAATTAATTGCTCATCGGGTACATCATTCTCAAGTACCTCTAAAACGATTTGTTCTTTCATTAAAGGAAGTGGCAATTCACCCACTAGAAAACTACGTGTCATATTAATAAAGGCGAGCTGATCACCAACAATGTTCTCTAAGCCAATATCCATTAATGCGCTGATAATCACATCTGAAGTGGCTCTATTCCCATCAACCACTTCGGCTTGCTCGGCAACCTTATCGCGGTAAAGAAGCTCGTACGCCGAAACTCTTAGTTTGCGGTTATAGATTGGTTGACGTGCAAGAAATATCGTAGCCATGAGTTTTTCAATTTTTTATATCAGCAAATACTTTGCTGAATTCAATTTAATACTCTATAAACGGCCTGATCTGGATTTTCTGAATAGAAAATCTGTAGAAATAGGACGGAAAGTATCAAGGATGGCTACCATGGATGGCGGAAGTGCAGAAAATGCAGGAGCAATTTTTCAGCCGGCCAATAGCGATCATTGTTTATTCTTTAAAATATTTTCTTACTCTTGGAGAGTGTCTTTTTATACACATCACCCCGCCGCCAGTTCGTCCATCATTCGGCAATGTGACCATTTGTTTATCAAAGTCACAGTACAATCCTATTACTTTAAAATCATATGCAATGATCAAAGAACCACTTGGACATGTTTTCGTGTTTTTGTAACAGTAAATATCATCAGAAGCAGTGACTAATGAAGTGGTAAGTAAAAAAGCAATTAGATATTTCATTTAGTTCTCCTTTTGTGCTTCTACAAATCATTAAGAAAGCAATTAACTTATTGTATCGCTCATTTAACCTAATTAAACCTGCCCATATTCTGTTGAGCTGCCCAGCCACCGCTGAATTACAGCATCAACATTTTTTGGATAGTCATTCAATAACTGTTTAGCGGTTTCTTGCACTAACGGAATTAAGTCTTGATCACGCATGATATTTGCAATACGTAATTCAAGCATACCTGTTTGACGAGTTCCTAACACTTCGCCTGGTCCACGGATTTCTAAATCTACTTGTGCAATTTTAAACCCATCATTTGTATTGCGCATGGTGTCGATACGGGTTTTCGCATTTTCGGTGAGCGGTGGATCAAACACTAATACACAACTACTCTCTTCGGTGCCACGGCCTACCCGGCCACGTAATTGATGCAATTGTGCCAATCCTAAACGTTCTGCATTTTCGATAATCATTAAGCTTGCATTGGGCACGTCTACGCCCACTTCGATTACTGTTGTGGCCACTAATAAATCAATTTTCTTAGCGGTGAAGTCTTGCATTACGGCATCTTTTTCTTTGCCCTTCATACGCCCATGCACTAAACCAACTTTTACACCGCGCAACATTTGGCTTAATACACGATATACATCTTCTGCTGCTTGACATTGCAAGGCTTCAGATTCTTCTACTAAAGTGCAAACCCAATAGGCTTGCTGCCCATTGCGACAAGCATTTGCGACACGCTCTACTACTTCATGGCGTCTTTCCATAGGTATGGCAATTGTACTAATTGGCTTTCTACCTGGAGGTAATTCATCAATCACTGAATAATCTAAATCTGCATAGGCAGTCATTGCGAGGGTTCTAGGTATTGGTGTGGCCGTCATAATTAATTGATGAGGGTGCTTGCCGTCTTGTATGCCTTTTTCACGCAAGGCTAACCGTTGATGCACACCAAAGCGGTGTTGCTCATCAATCACCACCAAGGCTAAATTTTTAAATTCCACACCTTGTTGAAATAATGCATGCGTTCCAACAATGGCATTAGCCGTACCAGAAGCAATCAATTCTTTCATTTCATTGGCTTTACTTGCGGTAAGTTTTCCTGAAAGCCAAGCTAAGCGTACTCCTAATGGCTCTAGCCATGTTGAAAAATTGCGTAAATGTTGTTCTGCCAAAATTTCAGTAGGCGCCATCATGACCGCTTGATAACCGGCTTCGATCACTTGCAGACATCCCGCAATAGCCACTAATGTTTTACCGCTACCTACATCTCCTTGCACTAAACGTAACATAGGATAATCATGCGCTAAATCTTTGAATACGGTTTTAATGACCTTCTTTTGCGCTCCGGTAAGCTCAAACTCAAGCGCCTTAAGTAGACCATTATACAGCTTACCCTTAGATTGAATCGCTACCGCGTCTTGCTTTTGCATTTGCAATCTTAATTTCGAAAGACTTAATTGCTGTGCTAGTAATTCTTCAAATGCTAACCGGCGCTGCATAGGGTGCTTGCCCGCAGTAAGTGATTCTGTATCAGCTTCTGGCGGTGGGCGATGTACAAATTTTAATGCCTCGAGAATACTGATATTTTGACCATCGATTCTTGGCGGGCTTGGCAATAGATCTAAAGTAGGCTCGTCATGTTCGCTTGACCATTGCAATGCTTGCGCGGTTAAGCGTCGCAGACTTAGTTGATGCAAACCTTCAGTGGTAGGGTAAATAGGTGTTAAATGATCTTCTACTTTTGTAGGTTCGTCATGATGTAAGATTTCATATTCGGGATGCACCATTTCTGGACCCTTCAGACTTCGCCTAATTTCGCCAAAACATCTGATCTTTGCACCATTTTTAAGATTTTCGCGCTGCGATTTATTGAAATAAAAAAACCGCAACTGCACACGTCCGGTGCCATCCTCCACACTCACTAATAGCATGCGTCGCTTACGAAACACCACTTCGCTATGTTCAACCGTACCAATCACCACGCACTCTTCACCGATACGTAAAGCGCCTACTGGTCTTATGCGTGTACGATCTTGATAACGAATAGGCAGGTGAAAAAGCAAATCTTGCACAGTGTAGATCTGCAAACGTTGCAAGCGCTCTGCAACTTTTGGCCCCACACCTTTGAGCGCTTCCACTGAAGGAAAGGTATTTTTACTCAACTGTTAGCTAGTTTTATTTTTGATACAGAAATTTAAAGACGTTGATCAAAACTGGTTAACTCAGTTCCATTACCGCATCCATTTCTACCGAAACACCCTTAGGCAATGATGCAACACCCACCGCAGCTCTAGCTGGATAGGGTTCAGAAAAGTACTCTGCCATGATTTCATTTACTAAAGGAAAATGACTCAAATCAGTAAGAAATATATTTAACTTAACAAGTTTATCTAGCGAGCCACCTGCTGCATTTGCAACTGCTTGCAAGTTATCAAACACCTGAGTGATTTGTGTGCGCATATCTCCCTCCACAATTTCCATAGTTGCTGGCACTAATGGAATTTGTCCAGACAAATACACTGTAGAATTTACTTTAACTGCTTGTGAGTAGGTGCCAATTGCTTGAGGTGCTTGATCGGTGGCTATAATTTCGCGAGCCATTCATTTCTCCTTTTTATTTAAAATAAAACTCTGATTTACTATTGCAGGCGCTTAACTTTGGAAATTTGTGGAATATTTCGTATCGTTCGCATAATTCGCGCCAAGTGAACACGATCTTTCACGGTTAGAAATACTGTAATCATTGTAGTTGAACCAAGCTTCTCATCGAAAACTATATTTTCAATATTAGAACCTGCATCGGAAATATTCGCAGCTACTACGGCTAATACACCTGGTTCATTAGCGGTACGTATTGAAATTTCTGCAGTGAATTCATTTGCGATGTCATCCGCCCAATACACATGGATCCATTTATCTCGACTGGTTGTTTTACGTTTAGTATTTTCACATTTTATGTGGTGCACCACTAAACCTTTTCCTGCAGTCATAATGCCAATAATGGCATCGCCAGGAATTGGATGACAGCATTTGCCAAAACTAACAACCATACCTTCTGTACCACGTATAGCAAGTGGATGTTTGCTTTCGCTTCTACGCCGCAACTTAATCCAGCTGCCGCGCAATGACTCAATATGTTTGGCAACAAAAGGTGCCATGCGATTACCTAAACCTATTTCACGAAATAGTTGTTCCTCAGATTCCAATTGTAAATCTTTAAGCAGGTTTTCTTGTTCTCGGCGGGCGATATCTTGCCAAGATTTATCGTAAGCTCTTAAGGCCTTATTCAATAGCCGTTTACCAAGCTGAAGTGCCTCATTACTTTGTAGGTTTTTCAAGAAACTTCTAATATTAGATCGCGCTTTAGCGGTAACAATAAAATTTAACCATGCGGGGTTTGGCCTACCACTGGGAGAAGTAATAATCTCAACGGTTTGGCCATTTTCTAACACGGTACTTAATGGTTCTAATCGGCGGTTAATTTTTGCCGCTACACATTGATTTCCAATATCAGTATGCACTGCATAGGCAAAATCAATAGTGCTTGAATTTATTGGCAGCTCCATTATGTCGCCACGTGGAGTAAACACATAGATTTCATCTCGATAAAGATCTACTTTTACACTCTCTAAAAACTCCAATGAACTGCCAGAACGATTTTGCATCTCGGATACTGTATTCAGCCATTCGCGTGTGCGTGTTTGAGGAGCCGCATAATCGTGACTCGCATCTTTATACATCCAATGCGCTGCAATTCCAGACTGGGCAACTTGATCCATTTCTTCCGAGCGCACTTGCACCTCAATGGGCATGCCTCTAGGGCCAAATAAAATTGTATGTAATGACTGATATGCGTTTTTCTTAGGTATCGCAATATAATCTTTAAATTTACCAGGCACTGGTTTATATAAATTATGAATCACGCCAATGACGCGGTAACAAGTATCTACACTTGCTACAACTATTCGAAAAGCAAATACATCATATACTTCTGAAAACTGTAAGTTTTTATCTTTCATCTTGCGATAAATGCTGTATATGTTTTTTTCTCTACCGTGAATTCTACTAACAATTTCAGCTTGGCCTAGTTTTTCGCTAATGTTTTTTTCTACTTCTTGTAACAATGTATCGCGGTTGATGTTGGCACGACGAATAACATCCTTTAGAACCTCATATCTTTTAGGCCATAAAATTTTAAAACAAAGTTCTTCTAACTCTACACGCAATCCATGCATACCTAATCGCAAAGCAATGGGTGCATAAATATCTAACGTTTCGCGCGCGATGCGTTTTTGCTTTTCCAGCCTCATCACATCTAGTGTTCGCATATTATGCAAACGATCTGCAAGCTTAATGATGATGACGCGGACATCTTTCACCATGGCCAACATCATTTTGCGAAAGTTCTCTGCTTGTGCTTCTAGCTTTGACTCAAACTCAAGATGGGTTAGTTTGCTGACACCATCTACAAGCTCAGCAACCTCATCACCAAACTCATGTTTAATTTGTTCTTTTGCAGTTTCCGTATCTTCAATTACATCATGCAAAATTGCCGCTTGGATGGTTTGCGCATCCATGTGCATTTCTGCTAACACTTTTGCAACTGAAATAGGGTGATAAATATAGGGTTCGCCTGTTAGACGAGTTTGACCTTCGTGTGCTTTAGCACTGAAAAGATAAGCATTGTAGATATTTCTTACTTGCTCAGGACCCAAATAGCCCTCTAATAGAGCACATAAATCACTAATTAAAAATCGGTGTGGTTGATCTGGAGAGTTAGTGATAGCCGACTCATCATTCGAATCTTTTACTCGTTCAGTAGAAGACCCCGCGACCATTTTCATGTTTTATGGCCACACATCATCGTGCAATAAAAAGATCTAGCTATAGATCTTAATCCCCATCTGGTTTTGGATCTGTGTTGGATGTGAAGCTTGGTATTCCAAAATCAGGCGTCGCATCATCGCTTGATGGTTTATCTTGAGTTGTAGATGTATCTTCACCTGTGCTAGCAGCAAGCTCTTTTGCCAGCAAAGATTCCATTGATGGAGCTTCTTCTTCCTTGTTCTCTGGTGCTGCCGATACACCAAATGGTGAAGCGGGTTCTACCTGAGGAGCAACTTGGGCTTCTGGAATAGTAGAAGGTGATGCAGTAAATGGATTTGCAGCTTGCCCTTCTTCTTGACTAGCTGTTTGACCTTCAGGTGCCGGTTGGCTTAGTTCACGACTGATTTCTGCATGCAACGCTGCGGCAAGATCATCTTCATCAAATGGCAGCTCTTCTTCTAATGGTTGCGCTAAGGCCGCTTCCATCATCTCTTCGTCTACAAGCCCTTCCTCAATCTCACGCAAGGCGACAACTGTTGGCTTATCATTTTCCCATTCTACTAATGGCTCTGTACCCATAGATAGCTGACGAGCACGCTTACTGGCTAACAGCACTAACTTAAAGCGGTTTTCTACATGTTCAAGACAATCTTCTACCGTCACACGGGCCATCGGAAATGCTCCTAAAAATCAAATAATCTAATTAACTAATATATGGGGTCTTAGCCGAGTGAGTGTAGCGAATTTGTTGACTAGCTTCTAGCCTTCTAACCCCATTCTTTAGCGTTTCGATAATAAATCATCAGTAAGTGCTCGCAGCTTATCCTCACTGATAGACTGGAATCTACCTCCACCTACCACCAATGCAGTAAGGTCCCGCAATGCATTGTCAAAATCATCATTTAAAACAATATAGTCGAATTCACTATAATGGCTAATCTCACTCTCCGCATCTAGCATTCTTCGTGCAATAACTTCCTTACTGTCCTGGCCGCGCCCTTGTAAACGCGTCTCTAGCTCAGCCTTAGAGGGAGGTAGTATAAAAATAGATTGTGCACTTTGAATACGTGCACGCACTTGCTCTGCACCTTGCCAATCAATTTCAAGAATTACATTTAGACCTTGTTCTAATAGCTGTTCGACAGAGGCTTGTGAAGTGCCATAGAAGTGATCAAATACTTTTGCATACTCAAGAAATTCATTTTTCTTGACCATTTGCAAAAATTTATCATATTGAACAAAGAAATAATCTTTGCCATCTATTTCCCCAGGACGCATATCACGTGTTGTGTGTGACACTGAAACTACAACGCTAGGGGTTGATTCAATCAATGCCTTCACTAAACTAGTTTTACCTGCTCCAGACGGGGCACTAATTATAAAAAGTTTACCTTTACTAGACATAAATACAGACCTTTTGAGCACTTACTATAAAAAATTCTCCTTAGCTCATATAAATGATGATACACAAAATAAAAAGGCCTCGCGATGCGAGGCCATTAAACTTTATTTATTGTTTTAAATTAACTTTTAGTCAACGGCACCAAAGCAATCTCAACTCTGCGATTTAGAGTACGGCCCACAGAATCATCATTACTTGCAATGGGATAATCTTCACCATATCCATATGTTGCTAAACGTAGCGGCTGAATATCTCTACTCTGAAAGTATTTTGATACAGAATTTGCACGTTTCTCAGATAATTCTTGATTATATTCATTCCCGCCCGTGCTATCAGTATGCCCCATTACCTCAACCAATGTTTTATCAAACTCATCCACTACAATAGTGACTGAGTCCAATACTGCAAAAAAATCACCATTAATGTCTGCACTATTGGTAGCAAACGTTACATTTCCAGGCATATTTAAAATAATGTTGTCACCGTCACGAGTTACACTCACACCTGTACCTGCAAGCTTTTGCCTTAGCTTTGCCTCCTGCACATCCATATAATAACCTACTGCACCGCCCGCTAAAGCGCCCACCCCTGCGCCGATCAATGCATGTTTGCGTCGTTCACGACTATCATCTCCAGTAATGAGACCCACCACAGCACCTGTAGCCGCACCAGCTGCTGATCCTATTACTACTTTGCTTGTTTGTTTCTCGCCAGTATAAGGATTAACCGTAGTACATGCGCTTAGCGTAATTAATATAATAATAAATCCTGCAATGTTTACTTTTTGTAAAATTTTCATCATTACCTCCTTTAACAAATAATACATCCTGAATTGCCTTAAACATCTAACCCTTGCAATTCATCTTTTCGTCAAACAACTTTTGTGTAGCTGATCTGTAATTACTACTTTGACCCTCTGCCAAGTTAGTGGTTCATCTCTAATGCCTCTTATTATCGCGCAGCTGGTCATGATAATAAGCCCTCTTAGCGCCCATATATCGGCATATCTGCGCCATGTATCTAGAGTCGTTTTTACGCTATTTCACATAACTGAAAATAAAGTCAAACTAACGTAACGAATTTAATTTAAAGAATATTTTTATCTTTCAAGCATATATTTCACTTAGTGAAATAGGCTTAACGTTGCACAATAACTATAAATATTTTCAACAATCAGACAATTACGCACTATGCAACAACATATCGAAATGAGAATACGCGAGTATTTGCCAGAGATTAATGCTAATGAACTTAGTTTTGATGAAAGTATTTCACAGCCTTACGAAAAAGATTTAAAAAAGTTTACCGAAAATATTCAGACTTGGTCGCACACGGTACTTGAAAAAGCCAAATTACCAACTCTTGCACATGAAGCAAAACCATTAACCAATAAATATGGTATTGAGAGTGATGAAGGTTGTGCATTACGAATGGTGGTTGAACTAGATTCCTTAAATAACTCATTAGAGAATCGAGATGCAGGGACTGCTGCGCTGGCTAGTATGAAATTATTAGAAAATGTCTGGTATAGCTCAATATTTAGAAAAGAAGATTCCCAACAGGCATCTAATGCCAAGACTGCTAATAAAGTATCTACAAGCTCTGCTGCAAAACAAACTGGTAGCGGTGGCGATCAACAATTATATCAAGAAACTATAAACAATTTAAAAGATAAGTATCCACACTGTAACGTTAACGCTTTACGACTTTTAGCTGCAACGCGCTTGAACGTACCTAAACAGAAACTAGACGATCTCGACATTACACCAAAGTAACAAATAAATTAAATGAGCAGCAACAATAATCATGATTTGTTAAGCGCCTCGCTAGAGTCGATAGAAACGAGCAGGCGAGTTGAAAAGTTTCAACGTTTTAAAAATGATTTTCAACGAGATTGCTTTGCCACTCTAGATAATGCACAGGAGTGGATTAAAGCTGAATTGCCAATTATTACTGATTATATTGATGCTACTGCCATTAAAGATGAACTAAAGCAGTCTAAAACTTCAGGCAGGCGCAAACATTTGCTTTCAGCTTTATTATTTGAAAAGAGTTCTCGAGAAGCCATTATTAATAACAATGCACCTGCTGCTGCAATTATGGCAATGCACATGTTTAATCATATATGGCAAGCCAAAGTAGAGTTATATGGAACACTACCAGCAGTAGCTATAACACAAAACACTGCATCGGCAAGTCAAGCTTCTCCAAACGAGGCCTACAATGATACGCGGGAAAAAATTCTTACTTCACTTATTAAAAAAGGTGAAATGCTTAAAGAAGATTCGCAAATTCAGTCTAAAATTAAAAGCAAGCCAATAAAAAAAGAAACGGCACAAAAATCAAAACAATCATCTCCGAGTGCTACAACAGATAAAGCTGCTGCTAAGACGAAGATGAAGGTAGATACTTGGGCAGAAGAAATAGAACAAGACAAACAAAGAAAACTAACTACACTGGCTGATAAAAATACCGCAAAGAAAAAATCTAATGACAATCTTAAGAAAAAAGCAGGCAATGTATTTTCAAAAGTTAAAACAAAGATTCCTCTTAAAAGAAGAAAAAAATTAATTGCCGATAAATTTTCAAGTAATCAGGAAAATTCTTCGGAAGAGGATCATAATGATGAATTATTTGATGACCCTAATCGCTCTGCGATTATGGTCAGCACAGGCTTTTCGGACAGCATCGATGATACTCTAATACAAGAACGAAGAAATTCTCCAAAAAGTTCAAAAGATTCAGGTGTAACTGTACATAAAGTACTTAAAGAACGTACGCATGAAAAACAGGAACCGGGAAGTAATACCATTATTATGAAACTGGCATCGGGTGCCAGCAATAGAGCAGGAGCTAATTTAAGTTTGCCTGAACAATGCCAAGAAGCTATAAACATACTTACTCAGCAGTTTCCTGGCTATGACATGGTAGCTATACGCAACATGGCTGCAGAGAAAGTTGGCGTATCGCCACAATATATAATGAATTTAAATATACTTCCTGAAAAAGCTGGTTAGGCTGCCCGTTACATTTCTCTTCATGTATTTGCATATTGAAATGCATGATCCCAAATATAATCTAAAATATATTTAGCAGTATAAATTTCACATGCTTGAAATCTACCATCGGGTAGTTTTTCTATTAACGCTTTGTTCTCGCCATTCATTAGAGGTGCTTGAAGATCTTGCAGCTGTTGCAATGCGCGCTGGATATTTAATTCAACAGATACTTGAAATTCATCCTCAATCCATGCATTTATGCTGTGCTGAATCTCTTCTTGCTTGCATGGTTGGTTGACAACAAGCATTAAGAAATAAATCAATATTGCTTCTTTAGCTTGCTCTTCTTCTGCAGAATCAATGATAGCATTAAGTGTACCCTGACAAACATCTAAACTTTTAAAAAATAAAACATCTGTTACATTTTTTAAAAACTCTAATCGCTTGCTTTTATATTTCACATACTGACGTACAGCAAAACCTCCCAAAGCTAAAGATGTCGATAATGTTGCAACGAGCAAGGGATAAATTGCATCAGCGTTACTAATATCAACATCAAACTTGCCGCCCAATTTCCAGCCAAATAAAGCTAATGCGACGGCTCCAACTAATAGGGCAATACTAGGCAGCACTTTGATCGCCATAGGAATAGCTGCTCCTAATGCAGGCACACCTAGCAATAACTTATCTTTTAAATTCATGCTGATCTTTACATTAGGAAATAGTAATTCTAAATCGTAATGTGGGATGTTTTTATACAAATATAAATACACCTTGCCAGGGATATAATTTAGATCATCATTTTTACTGTCTTTAGCATCAAAATACTTTTTATCTTTTATATGCAGCAATACTGCTACACGATCGTAGTTTTCAAATGTGATGATTTTGCTTCTGAAAAAACGTTTTATGGTTACTTCTTTAGCACTGCTTCCGCGGTAGAATAATTTAATACGCTGATAATCATTAAGGTTTACATCTGTATTTACTGGCACAAGAGAAAAAGTTGTAAAGGCTTTTTCAATATCAGTTTGCGATAGCTCTTCAAAATTTGCATCAATTAATGTGCTGCTAAATGTCTCGGCAAGAATATTAGACTGAAGCTTTAACTCTTCTTCTGTTAGCTTTGGAAATATTGGGGTGTCTTGATTAGGATTCAAGTAGGCGTAAGCCTGCTTCATTTGTTCTAGCTTTTTTTGAGACACAAAATGTACGTAGGCATTTAGGATCTCGGCAAAAGAACGAAACTGTCGTTTTTGCTCATCACTCAAACCAGAATGATTACAACATTTATTAATCAGTACATGCCGGCTGCATGGAATATAATGCATTATCTGTCACGTGTATAAAGTATAAAATTATCTAACTTCGGAAACAAAAACGCCTAGAGAAAGTATCTAGGCGTTTAAATGTTTCATAGCGTAAATACTAGCTATTTTTTTATCATTCGATAAAGCAATAGTAATATCAAGGCACCAATTACAGCTATCACTAAACTAATCATATTGAAACCGGTAACCGATCCAAAGCCTAGTAATGTACTAATATAGCCGCCGACAAATGCACCCGCTATACCAAGCAAAATGGTAACTATGATTCCACCAGGGTCTTTCCCAGGCATAATCAATTTAGCTATGGCGCCAACAATGCCACCTAAAACAATCCAAGTTAAAAAACCCATAGTAACTCCTATTATTTTTATTATTTAGTTGCTTAAAGAATTACTCTTTTTCCATCATCTTTTCAGCTGCTTCACCTGCGTGTTCTTTAGCAGATTCCGCTGCATCACCCGCATGCTCTTTAGCTTTTTCTACCACTTCTTCAGCTTTTTCCATCATTGTTGAACCTTCTTCAGCAGCAGTTTCTTCTTCTATTGGTGGTAAAGAATCCCAGTCTGGTAGTGGCTCAAGCTTAGGTCCGCCAGCCGATTCTGCTTCTTCACCTGCATGCTCCTTAGCTTCTTCTCCAGCGTGTTCTTTAGCTTCTTCACCTGCATGCTCGGCTGCTTCATTAGCTTCTTCACCTGCATGTTCAGCGTCGTCTTTGCTACAGCCAAACATCAAAGTTGCAATGAACAACATTAAAATTAATTTATACATCTCGTACTCGCTCCTATTGGTTTTATAATTATTTTTATAGTTTTAATTTAGTGCGTTACTTTTGGTGGCAGTTCTTTAGCATGCTCAACCCAAGCAGTAACTTCTTTTAAAGTAGGTACTCTCCTCACTAAATTCTTTTCTTCATTTACTTCTTTCATTTTAGCGGTGAGGTTTTCAGGTACACGATTGCGTAACTCTTTAACCGTATCAACACCGGACACCTCTAATAATTCAGAATACTCTTCCCCAACACCTTTAATCCTAAATAAGTCACACATGTTAACCCATTTAAGTATCTGGCTCTCACTACAACCAGATTTTCCAGCACAATCTTTACGGCCTGCTGCTGAACAAGCTGCTTCTAGTAATCCATCCGTATCAGTAATTCCTGCTTTAGCCAACATTTCTGCATATTTTGGGCCAATGCCTTCCACAGCGTCTATTTTATGGTTTGCCATTTCAAAGAACTCCTCGTTAAACAAGGCAATGTACTAAACAAAGCCTGTAATTTAATTATGGTAATTATTTAACCAATGAAAACTCAACTAAAAGATGAGTTAGCTACTGGTTATTATAACAAGCAAAAGGGAGTTTAGGATTGTAAAGTTTGGTAAACAAGAATGTGCTTAAAATTCAACCGCTTGATATAATAGTAGTTATAAAATAAGACTTTATATAATTAGTCATCTGCATCGGTAAGTTCGTTTTTTACCTGCTCAAAACTTGTATGCCGGACATCGGTTCCTGCTACTGTATAAATAATATACTCACATATGTTTTTTGCATGATCGCCAATTCGCTCTAAAGATCGAGCACACCACATAACACGCAAAACACGTTTGATTGCACTATGATCTTCCATCATATGAGTAATTAGCTGTCGAACTAATGCATCGTATTCATCGTTAATTTCCCGATCACCTTGTGCAATTTTCAAAGCTGCATCCGTATCCATACGTGCAAAAGCATCCAAACTCTCATGCAACATCTTCCTTACCTGCTCACCCAAATGCTTAATTTCCATGAAATAAGAGGGTGTACGCTCAACCGTAGCAAGTTTAACTCCATGCCGGCCGATCTTCTCAGCCTCATCACCTATTCTTTCTAGATCCGTGATGGTTTTAATTACTGTTACAACAAGACGTAAGTCACTAGCAGTTGGTTGGCGTCGCGCAATAACTTGTGTGCATTCCTCATCAATGGCTACTTCCATAGAATTAATTTTGTAATCACTCGTTGCAACTTCTTCTGCCAAACTACTATCTGATTTCGTCAAAGCTAGCAGCGCATTCTCAACTTGTTTTTCAACCATGCCGCCCATGTTTAACACTTTACTGCGCAGTGATTCCAAATCCTCATCAAACTGATGAGATATGTGTTGTCCGATATCTTGATAAACCATAAGTATCTCGCTTTCTTATAAACTGTTAGCCGTAACGGCCGGTAATATAATCTTCAGTTTGCTTTTCACTTGGGTTAGTGAATAGTTGATCCGTAGCACCGAATTCAATTAATTCACCCAAATATAAAAACGCGGTGTAATCCGACACCCGTGCAGCTTGTTGCATGTTGTGTGTAACAATCACAACTGTGTACTGTTCTTTCAGCTGAATAATTAATTCTTCAATTTTCAAAGTAGAAATCGGATCTAGCGCAGAAGCGGGCTCATCCAAAAGGATAACTTCAGGTTGAATTGCAATAGAGCGTGCAATGACTAAACGTTGTTGCTGCCCACCAGATAAACCTAGAGCATTATCTTGTAAACGATCTTTTACCTCATCCCACAAAGCAGCGCCCTTCAGCGCCCACTCAACTCGCTCGTCTAAAACTCTCTTCTTATTTACACCTTGTAGGCGCAAACCATAAGCAACATTTTCATAAATAGTTTTAGGAAAAGGATTTGGTTTTTGAAAAACCATACCGACTTTGCGTCGTAGTTCAGCTACATTAACCGACTTAGTATTGATGTCTTCACCATGCAAAAACATTTCGCCTTCTAATCTCACAATATCGATCAGATCATTCATACGATTCATGCAACGCAACAAAGTAGATTTGCCACAACCACTCGGGCCGATAAACGCTGTAACTCGCTTCTCAGGAATAATCAAATTGATATCTTTAAGCGCTTGCGTAGCACCGTAGTACAAACCAAAATCTCTGCATTCAAAACAAGCAGTTTCTTCCTCAATATTTTGACTACCCTTATTGAGCAAAACATCGTGTGAAATTTTCGGTGCGGCCATAGTCATGTATTCCTTAGCTCCTACAAAGCCTTACATAATTGATAGACAGGTTCAATCTTGGGAAAAGTACAGAATTGCATAATTAATTTTGTTCTAAATCTTTATATTTCTCACGCAAATGATTTCTTGTGTAAATTGCAGCCAAATTAAGAATCACAATTACTAACACAAGAATTAAAGCAGTTGCATAAACTAACGGACGCGCAGCTTCTACGTTAGGGCTTTGAAAACCCACATCATATATATGAAACCCTAGATGCATAAATTTGCGCTCCAAATGAATAAACGGCGCATTGCCATCTAATGGCAATGAAGGCGCAAGCTTAACTACACCGACCAACATTAATGGCGCCACTTCACCTGCCGCGCGTGCAATCGAAAGGATTAATCCTGTCATAATTGCAGGGCTCGCCATTGGCAAAATCGTCCGCCACAATGTTTCAGCTTTAGTTGCACCCAATGCAAGCGAGCCTTCTCGAATTGCTCTAGGTATGCGAGACAAGCCCTCCTCAGTAGCCACAATTACAACCGGCACTGTGAGAAGCGCTAGGGTAAGAGATGCCCATAACAAGCCGCCCGAACCAAATGTAGGCGCTGGCAATGCTTCAGAATAAAATAATTCATCAATGGTACCGCCGACGATGTAAACAAAGAATCCAAGGCCAAATACACCATAAACAATGGAAGGCACACCTGCTAAGTTATTAACTGAAATTCTAACCAAGCGCGTTAAGAAACCTTGCTTAGCGTATTCACGCAAATAAATAGCGGCGATCACACCGAATGGCATGACTACTACCGACATCAGCATCACCGTTAGCACGGTTCCAAAAATTGCTGGGAATATTCCACCTTCAGTATTAGCTTCTCTTGGATCATCGGTAATGAATCCCCAAAAGGTTTTTATGTAGAAGACTATTTTATCCAGCAAACTCATATCATTGGGTCGATAGGCTTTCACTACATCTGCAAGTTTAACTTCTACTTCCTTGCCACCCATTATGGTTGCGGTAATACTATCTCGTGACATTTCCTTATATAAGGCATTCAACTCACTCTTTAGCGCCTCATAATCAGCATTAAACGCTGTCCGAGCATTTTCAATCGGCTTAAATTCTTCTTGGTCGGTAACACCATCTTTTTCAAGTCCACGCTGTTTTAAACGTAGTTTTTCAATTTGATAATTAATGCGTCCAATTTCGACTTTTTCAATATGCTCAATTCTTTCTCTTAAATCAGCAACCCTATCTAAACGATCCTCCAAGTCTTGCCATTTAATATCATCATAAAGATCTAAAACTTTACCATCGCTTTTAATATCCTGTAAAAATCCATAGAAGTTACCCCACTGTGTTCGCTCCAACACTAAAACATCTTTTGGTTTACTAATTTTTTTCTCATTAGGTGTAACCGTTAACATGAAATCCACACCCAAGGAATCACGATTACCCACTTTAATTAGACTACGCTCGATAAGATCATCATCACTGTTAACTTTTACGCCTGATTCTAATATTCTTTGCCTTAATACTTCCTCGGTCTCGACACGTTCACCCACAACCTGAACGATTTCATCATTATTCAAATACTCAATTTCATACACGGTCTTTGGCCAAAAATGCCCTAGTCCGCGTGCCGCGATTAGCGCCAACAACCCGACTACCATAATTACACTAATCGTTACTGCACCAGCATTTAACCAAATCCAAGGGGTTCCGGATTTATAAAATGGATCTTTATGAGTCTTGTTACTAGGCATGATGATGGCTGTACTTATAAGGAACTATATTTTTCACGCAGTCTTTGCCTAACTACTTCTGCGATGGTGTTAAAGAAAAAAGTAAATATAAATAACACTAAAGAAGCTAAAAAAAGCACCCTAAAATGTGTGCTATCTACTTCTGATTCTGGCAACTCCACTGCAACGTTAGCCGACAAAGTACGCATTCCTTCGAAAATACTAAAATCCATTACCGGGGTATTACCGGTAGCCATTAATACAATCATGGTTTCACCCACTGCACGACCTAAGCCAATCATGGTGGCTGAAAATATTCCTGGGCTAGCGGAAGGCAATACGACTCTCATTAACGTTTGCCAAGGAGTAGCGCCTAACGCCAATGAACCGGATGACAAATGCTTAGGAACACTAAACACCGCATCTTCAGATATAGAGAATATAATAGGGATCACGGCAAACCCCATGGTAATACCAATAATTAAGGCATTACGTTGATCATAACCCACACCCATTGTGTCGGTAAGCCAGAGGCGCATATTGCCACCGAATAAAACTTGCTCTAACCATGGACTGAGCGCCAGACTGGCCCAGGCAAAAAATAATACGACTGGTATCAGTAATGCTGCTTGCCAACCTTCCGTAATTCTACTTGTAATGGTCTCTGGTATTCGCCACCAGCAATAACTCGCCACAAAAATGCCCAAGGGCACCAGTAATAAAACCGTAAACACGCCCGGTAAATTCAATTCAATGTATGGCGCTAACCAGAGGCCTGCTAGAAAGCCTAGTATTACTGTTGGTAACGCCGCCATGATTTCAATCGAAGGTTTAACCACACTGCGCATTTTTGGTGCCATAAAGTAGGCAGTAAAAATTGCGCCACAAATCGCTAACGGCATGGCAAACAACATGGCATAAAATGCAGCTTTGAATGTTCCAAAGGTTAACGGCGTTAAACTAAATTTCGGTTCAAAATCGCTGGATGCAGAGGACGATTGCCAAATGTAATCTGGCTCAGGATAACTTTCATACCAAACTTTACCCCAAATCGATTTCATCGAAGCTTCTGGATGCTCACTATCAAGTTCCCAAACATGTAACTGATGGTTTACATCTTCCACAATAATTTTGTCACTTCTTGGCGCGATACCAAGATGTGCAAGTGGCGCATCAATAATGTTTTCAGTTATTACATGACGATCTGCGGTGGTGTGGAATATGGAAATATTTCCATCCAGATTAGTTGCTAAAAATCCTTTACGAAGTTGTTCAGCTGTAATACTAGAAATTTTTACACTACCACTTTTAAATTTTCGAATCGGTGTTAAGTGCCGCGACCCATCCTCTCCACGCACTAAAAATAGCTGGTGAATATTGCCTTGATCATCTGCAAGTAATAATGAGATACCACCAATCAAAAATTCTAAAGTAGTCGGCTTACTACCTTCATCAAGCACGGATACATCTTCAATATGGATCGGCTCGTCTTTAGAACGAATATCGTAATAAGCAATCGCACCTTCTGCGTTCAATAAATACAACCAATCCCGTTCTGGCGATATCAATGTTTTTATCGGACTATCAACGTATGGTAATTGAACTTGGCTGGTGAGCTCTAACGTAACTTCGTCTTCGTCTAAAAACGAAGATGTTTTTTCGAAGTTAACTAAACGTGGACCGTTTTCAGTTTGTACAAATAGTGTTAAACCATCTTCATTTTCGCTGATCGCCAAACTTAATAACGCTTGCTCACCAATTTCTAAATCAATAGGTTCCTCACCTAAGGGGAAATTAATGCTTGGGATTATGGTCCGTTTACCATCCTTATACCTGGAAGAATATTCATGTTGAAAAATCAACACCCTTCCAGTATTCAGCCCAAGAGCAACAATATTTTTTTCAACATCAAGATGCGCCCAACTACTGATGCGCAAATCAGGATTTTCTAAAAGCTCTTTACTCTCGATTAATTGCCCACTATCCACATAAAAGAAACTCACCACGCCTTTATTATTTAGGCGCATAGCAATTTCTGCTTGTTCTTCTATGGAATAAAGCAAAGTTTCATCTGCACCAATCTTACTTAAGGAATAATTGGTAACTTCGTGCATGGCGGCTCCTTTGAATAAAGGAAGCACCACCATAAATAGGAACAGAAAAATTAGAATAATAGAAGCAATGACTGCAATGCCACCTGCCCCTACTAAATAGCGTGCAAAAATATCTTTAATCGACCGCCTGCGCCATAAAGCTTGATCAAAAACCAGCGGCTCAGGAACACTTAGTTGTGATGAGTTTGATTTTTCAGACATTTTTATCGTTATTTTATTTCTCTACTAAGATATCTGTTCGTTCTAGTAAAAAAGCCCCGCTGTTAACAGCGGGGCCATTATAGATTTTACAGATCTGTTAGTCTGATAAATTTCAAAAATTTGAGCAAAAACTATTCAGCAGTACTTACCTTCATAGCATTTTTTTCAACATCAATTGAAGTTAAAGTTTTTTCCGCAACTCTTGAAGGTAGTGGAATATAGCCATCTTTAACGACTACTTTTTGGCCTTGTGTTGATAACACCATTCTTATGAACTCACTTTCGAGTGGCGACAATGGCTTTCCTGGCTCTTTATTTACATATACGTACAAGAAACGCGCAAGTGGGTAAGCTCCTGATGTTGCATTTTCTGTTGTAGCAGCAATTTTTTCCCCATCTGTTTTCTTGGATATTGGAACAGCCTTAACTCCAGAGGTTTTATAGCCAATACCCGAGTAACCAATACCGTTCAACGAAGATGAAACGGACTGTACTACCGACGCTGAGCCTGGTTGCTCATTTACCGTAGATTTAAAATCGCCTTTGCAAAGTCCTTTTTTCTTAAAATATCCATAGGTTCCTGACACTGAGTTGCGACCAAACAATTGAATGTCACGTTTTACCCAATTTCCTTGTAAACCAAGATCCCCCCATGCAGAAAGATCGTCATCTCCACCACACTTACGAGTGTTTGAAAAAATTGCATCAACTTCAGCAATCGACATTCCATTTATTGGGTTATCTTTGTGAACGTAAACAGCTAATGCATCAATCGCTACAGGAATAGCAGTAGGTTTATAACCAAACTTCTTTTCAAAAGAAGCAAGCTCTTTGTCTTTCATCTTGCGACTCATAGGGCCAAGATTAGAAGTTCCTTCCGTTAGTGCTGGTGGCGCAGTAGACGAACCTGCAGCTTGAATTTGGATATTAACGTTTGGATAAAAACGCTTAAATTCCTCTGCCCATAGTGTCATCAAGTTCGCAAGCGTATCGGAACCAACACTAGATAAATTTCCTGATACACCGCTGGTAGCCGCATATTCACCAAGCTCAGCATCAACTCTGCTTTCTGCTGAAACAGTTATGCCTGAAGTAAGTAATAAAGCTACTGTAACGACATAAAACTTTTTAACTAATCCGTACATTAAATAACTCCTCTAGTTATAGGATATTTGAATTTCAGACTTAACGTTAATATTTATGTGTTACAAGCATATGGTACAAATATTACAGTTTTGTGAAACTATAACTATTTGATTTATATATAGTTATCGCTATTATTTGCAGCTCGGTGAGCAGGAAAACTACAAATAAATGCTGAACCTCGGCCAATTTTACTTTCAATTTCTAACATCCCTTCATGGCGACCGACAATATGCTTCACAATAGAA
>JBOEHC010000072.1:0-14164 GCA_050633765.1 Gammaproteobacteria bacterium | reverse complement strand
TTTTCTTCATTTGTACTCCTCCTATCCTTCAAGCACATGAGGCCTTTTATAAACCACAAGCCTTAAAACATGGGTTGGTTTGAATGGTGAAAATTTTCACCTAAGTTGTAAAAAAATAACTTTCTTACAGTTATTAATAGACCACATAGGCTAAAAGAAGTTTTAGTCCTATATGCCTTCTGGTCAGTTTAGCTATTGCGAGATGGAATGCAAGGTAAAAAGTGAATGTGTAAGTGATAAAGTGCAGCAGCAAATAAGTATATATTAAAATACTAAATATAAAGTATTACCCATATAAAAACATGGTTAGTACTGTTTGTTTACAAATTACATTAGCTTATTGTTTGAAATTTGTGCGCATAACGTCAAGCAATTTAACAATTCGATTAATTACGGGACACATCGATAGACAGCAAAAGTTTGCTCGCCATTATCAATTTTAGAAATTGGAGTGACTGTATCACCACCCATATTAACTGAACTATTACGCGCCAAAATTTGTAGTTCTTTTGCAATTACAGTTGGTTGTCTTGCGATAGTTAAAAGTGTCGGTTTTACACGCACAGTTGTTGCCCCTCGTTTTTGGCAGTTTGTTACTTCACCTGAGCTCAATAAACGTGCTTTTTCACCCCCATGCGTTAGTTTTACCGTTGCGCATGCGTTGAGTGCAAATATTGTGACAATAAAAAAAGATAAAAGTGTGAATTTGTTAAGCATGTTTTGACCTGGTGATTGCGTGTTAATTAAATTATACCTTATAGCCGGTAGTGTGCTAGCAAAATCATGGCGCATGAAACTCATTCGAAACTGAGCAATTAATTAGTGACTAAACAAGCTGAAAAGTTTCCTACAATGATATTTTTAGTGTTGTTACTTAAGAGTGATTTTGTCTTTAAGAAAGATGATGAGATTTTCAATCGATATATATTGTGAATCTTTATCATTGCGACCTTTGTATTCGATGTTGCCTTCTTTTAAGCCACGTTCTCCGACCACAACACGATGAGGGATGCCTATGAGTTCATGATCTGCAAACATCAGGCCTGGTCTTAGATCTCGGTCATCAAAAAGCACCTCGAATCCTAAGTGTAGAAATTCGTTGTACAAGTTTTCACAAGTCGATTGCACTTGTTCAGACTTTTTTAAATTTATAGGGATTAAAGAAAGCTGAAATGGTGCAATGGCTTGTGGCCAGATAATTCCATTTTCATCAAAGTTCTGTTCTATGGCAGCGGCAACTACGCGCGTGACACCAATCCCATAACAGCCCATGGTAATAGTTTGATCTTTGCCATCTGCATCGAGCACACTTGCTTTGAGTGCTTGGCTGTATTTGTCTCCAAGCTGAAAAATATGACCCACTTCAATGCCGCGTTTAATAGATACTGTACCAATATCATCTGGGCTTGCATCACCTTCAACAATTTTTCGAAGATCTACACTTGTGTTTGTATCAAATTGCTTGCAATCCCTTTGCCAGTTGGCACCTTGATGATGATAGCCATCTTCATTTGCGCCGCATACAAAATTCGAACACTCCGCCGCTGCATGGTCTACTAATATTTTGCAATTTAGATTAAGTGGGCCAATTGAACCGGGATTGCAACCAAGCGTAGAAAGAATTTCTTTTTCGCTGGCAAACTCAAGTGGATCAGCAACAGTATCTAGTTTTTGCGCTTTAACAGCGTTTAACTCATGATCGCCACGAATTACTAATGCAACTAGCGTTTCATCTGTGCCTTTAACAATTAATGTCTTGATAACTTGATCAGCACTGACTTTTAGAAATTCACAAACCTCTTCTATGCTGTGTTGATTTGGTGTAGGAATTTTTTCTAATTCGTCTTGATTAGAGTCAAGTGTTTTATTTAATTTAAATGTAGGAGCTAATTCTACATTAGCGGCATAATCACTTTTGTTAGAAAACGCAATCGCATCTTCGCCAGATTCTGCTAGTACGTGAAATTCGTGTGAAGCATTTCCTCCAATGCTTCCGGTATCGGCTTCTACGGCACGAAACTCAAGTCCCAACCTGGTAAAGATGTTTTGGTAAGTGTCAAACATGGTTTGATAGGTTTTCTCGAGGCACTCTTTGCTAACGTGAAAAGAGTAGGAATCTTTCATGCTGAATTCACGTGCACGCATGACGCCAAAGCGGGGACGTATTTCATCGCGAAATTTTGTTTGTATTTGGTAAAAGTTAAGCGGTAGCTGTTTGTAACTGCGAACTTCTTTGCGCACTAGATCAGTGATTACTTCTTCATGGGTCGGTCCATAACAAAAGTCACGTTTATGGCGATCGTGTAATCGTAGTAGCTCTGGTCCATATTGATCCCAGCGTGCTGATTCTTGCCAAAGTTCAGCAGGTTGTATGGAAGGCATTAATACCTCAATAGCGCCAGACTTATTCATTTCCTCGCGAATAATACTTTCGACTTTGCGTAAGGTTCGCAAACCCATCGGCATCCAGGTATACAAGCCTGCCGCTAGGCGACGGATCATTCCTGCTCGTAACATGAGCTGGTGACTGATGACTTCTGCATCAGCGGGAGATTCTTTAAGTGTGGAGATGAAAAATTGGCTTACACGCATAGTGATTACTAAATAGACTGGAGATTAATGTATAGGATTCGTCCACATAGTAACAAGAAGTTACATAGATACATATTTGGGATAAATATCTCGTGATTTTCATCACGGGATCATTATCGGGAAGGTGTATTCGTTTTTAGAGTATGTCTGGTCTAGAAAGTGCTAACCGCAGAATTCAGAGACTTGATCTTGCGTCTCTTGAATTTTTGCTTGGCGTTCTTCTTCGCTTAGCTTGCGATAAACGTCGCCATCTTTAACTGTGACTTGGCCGCGGCTAGTTAAAGATTCCATATTTTTTGTAGCAATGGCGCAGTTTTCTGCTTTAATCTTATTGCTTTCTTCCATCACTTTCTTATCCACTTCACCTTGTTTGCGTTGCTTGCGGCGTTCTTCAAAGCTATCGGCTGAATTAGAAGAACTAGCTTCTGCTTTAGCGACAGATGTTTTTCCAACCTCATCTTCAAAAACGACTTCAAATTCAACACCTGGTGCTGGAGGGGTTTGGCTGTAAATTATTCGCCCTTCTTCATTCCATTTATACACCGGGCCAGCATGGGCCGCTGTGGTTAAAAATAGAACTAAACTTACGGTAATGAAGATCTTTGATGTCATGTTTATTTAAAACTAAGATTTATAGAGTCGTAGCATAGCAAGAACAGACCAATTAGTGGCAAATACTGTAATTTCAGGAGGTTGGGCGGGCTAATTCAAACGATAAAAGAATAGTCGCCAAGTGCTTGTTTATCAACATCTGAACTACGTATCCACTTAATTACGCATGGTTGAGTGGAAAGCCTGCTTGTGGATAAAGAATGAATTTCAGGAGGTTTAGCCAGTCAATCTGGTGCTATACTTATTGCCCATAAAAAAAATCAATTAGGCTTCAAAGAGGTCTCCATGGCGGATCGAAGATTACAAGTTTTCTATACAGTGGCAAAGTTGCTGAGTTTTACCAAAGCAGCAGAAACGCTGCATATGACACAACCCGCGGTTACTTTTCAAGTGCGACAGTTAGAAGAGCATTTTAATACACGTTTGTTTGATCGCACCCATAATCGTGTCACCTTAACCGAAGCAGGTCGCAAATCGTATGAATATGCAGAAGAGATTTTCGAGCTCTATGCAGAAATGGAAAATTCTATAAAAGAATTAACCGGCGATGTAAGTGGTGTTCTAACACTGGGTGCCAGTACGACCATTGCTGAATATATGTTGCCAAGTTTGTTAAGTGGTTTTACCAAGCAATATCCTGATATTCAATTACGGCTGAAGGTCTCCAATACTGAAGGTATTGTATCTATGATTGAAAACAGCATGATTGATTTAGGTATTGTTGAGGGACCGGTTACTAATAAAAATTTATTAGTTGAAGAATGTCGTAAAGATTCACTAGTAGTCATCGTTCCTAAAGATCATGAGTTAGCATCAAAATCATCTGTTGCTATGGATGAGCTAATGCATTACCCGTTTATTTGTCGTGAGGAAGGTTCGGGTACGCGTGAAGTAATTATGGATTACGTAGTTGCTCAAGGTTTAGATCGTAATAATCTCAATCTCAGTTTAGAACTCGGCAGTCCAGAATCTGTAAAAGGGGCGGTGGAAGCAGGTATGGGAGTGTCTATTGTTTCTAACGTTACAATAGAAAAAGAACTTAAGTTAGATAGTTTATATAAACTTGATTTAGCACCAGCATTAGAAAGACCATTTTCTTTTGTTCGGCAAAGACAAAAGTTTCGACTGCATGCAATGGAGCAGTTATTAGAGTATGCGCGCGGGTACTGTAGTCCGAAAGAATAAGTTTGGCGGCGTGTGGTTAGGAAATTATTAAGTTTTCAAATAATTCAAGTTAGCAATCCTTGCTTTCTTTTATTCAAATTAATTTTAGAATCATCCCAGTAAGGGTATAACAGTAAAGTAATATCTTTATAGATGTAATCTAATTCGTAAGCAAATGATTGAATATATAAGAAATTGGTATCAGCGACACTTCTCGGATCCGCAGGTTGTAATACTCGCTCTATTTATCATTGTCGGGTTCGCAATCGTTTTGTTGGCCGGTGATTTGCTGGCGCCATTGTTAGCCAGTATCGTCATTGCTTATGTATTAGATGGTGCGGTCGAGATTCTTCGACGCGGTAAAATTCCAAGATTTTTAGCGCTAGGTATCGTATTTTTTGCTTTCATTGCCATGTTGCTAGTTATTATCTTTGCTTTGATTCCACAGTTATCGCAACAATTCACGCAGTTCTTTCGTGAATTGCCAAATATGATCACGCAAGGTCAGGATATTATTATGCAGTTACCAGACCGGTATCCGAGTATTGCGCAAATATTTACCGAAGAACAAATCAATGAACTTATTTGGTCGATACGTTCGCAATTAATATCAGCAGGCCATAATTTTATTAGTCAGCCATTAGAGTCAGTGGTGGGTGTGATAACAATTATGGTTTATCTGATTTTAGTGCCACTGTTAGTATTCTTTTTTTTAAAGGATAAGGAAAAAATATTAAATTGGTTAGAAGGTTTTCTTCCAGCAAATCGGGAGCTTACTAATGAGGTTTGGTTTGAAGTTAATCAAAAAATTGCGAGTTACATCCGCGGAAAGTTTTTAGAAATATTTTTAGTGTGGTCAGTTACCTATGTAACATTCGTATATTTTGGTTTGCAATATGCAATGTTATTGTCGTTTTTAGTTGGCATTTCAGTGATTGTTCCCTATGTGGGCGCTGCAGTAGTGGGTCTGCCAATCTTGTTTGTTGCGTATTTTCAGTGGGGGATTGGACCAGATTTTGCTTATGTGCTGATAGCCTATGCAGTTATTCAATTTTTAGATGGAAATATTCTTGTACCACTTTTATTTTCAGAAGTGGTGAACTTGCATCCTGCCGCCATCATTGCGGCAGTACTTGTATTTGGAGGAATTTGGGGTTTATGGGGGGTATTTTTCGCTATCCCGTTAGCAACCTTGGTTAATGCAGTGCTCAAAGCTTGGCCTGCAGAAAGTGGGCCAGAAGAAGAAGAAAGGGAAGGAGAAGATGTTCAAGAAGTAAAGCCTGCTTAAATAACTTAATTATGAGTGATAAAAGTTGTTAGCTTCAGTTATATACCATATGCATAGTGATGGTGTCTTGTTCTTGTGAGCTGACCCTATATCATTGACTTAAATGAGCGCTAGTTGCTTGATTCCTTGTAATACTAGGTTTTCGTTTGTAATATCGCTCGCTTCATCATACAACCATTCAATTGAGGTAGCCTGTGTTCAAAGGTAGCATGGTCGCCATTGCGACACCCATGCATGAAGGCGGTGAGGTCGATTACGACTCTCTTGCAAAATACGTTGAGTTCCATTTAGAAAATGAAACGGATGCCTTGGTGCCAGCGGGTACTACAGGAGAATCTGCAACGTTAGACCATGCAGAACATTGCGAGGTGATCCGCTTTGTAGTCGATCAAGTAAAAGGGCGAATTCCAGTAATCGCAGGTACAGGTGCTAACTCAACACAAGAGGCTATTGAGCTGACACAGTGTGCGAAAGATGCGGGGGCTGATGCTTGTTTATTGGTGTCCCCTTATTACAACAAGCCAACCCAAGAAGGTTTAATTTTACATCATCGGGCGATTGCTAAAGCAGTTGCTATCCCGCAAATCTTATATAATGTCCCAGGTCGAACCGCTGTGGATTTGTTGCCCGAAACAGCTATTAAGCTTTCTGTTGTTAATAACATTGTAGGTATTAAAGAAGCTACAGGTGAAATTGATCGCTGCAAACAAATTTTAGCAGATAGCCCAGAGGGCTTTATGTTAATCAGTGGTGATGATTATACTGCAATGGAATTTCTATTAGCAGGTGGTTGTGGTGTAATTACCGTCGCTGGAAATGTCGCACCAAAATTATTTCACGATATGTGTATGGCGAGCATAAGCGGCAATCGAGAAATAGCTCAGGGACTAAATGCAAAATTGGAAAGATTGAACAAGGACTTATTTGTTGAGTCTAATCCTATACCAGTCAAATGGTGTTTAGCTGAGATGGGTCTTTTCCCTACAGGTGTGCGATTACCTATGACTTCTTTATCTAACCAATATCATGATACCTTGCGACAGGCTTTGTCAGCAGCGGGTTCTATTTAAATAGGATTGCTCATAAGTGCGAAAAATTTACATTAGTTGCATTTTTTTAACTTTGCTCTCACTTAGTGCTTGCGACATTTTAAAACGTGGTACGGGCTATTTAAATTCTACCTCGACTAACCCATTAGAGGCGCCGCCTGATTTAGTTACGCCACAATGGGAAGATAGTTTAGAAATTCCTAAAACTGCAAATGATCGGATTAGTGCTTTAGAAACTCAAAGTCCAGCATTAGGTGCTGCAGTGCTACCAGAATTTTTAGATGTGCGTGTTCGTCGAGAAGGACCTACGAGTTGGTTAGAAGTAGATACTGATCCAGTTACCTTATGGCCATTGATGCGTAAGTTTTGGCAAGAGCAAGATTATGTAATTGGAAAAGACGAGCCTACGCTAGGATATATCGAAACCGAGTGGAGACAACATACAGACCGTTCCGTGGATCCGGAACGCAAGCTAGAAAGTTATGATATTACCGGCGAGAAGTTTCGTACGCGCCTTGAGCGCCAACCTAATGCAGTGACCAATGTTTTCTTAACACAGCGTGGTGCAGAGGTTGCGGCTATTAATAAAGGCAATCAAATATTGTGGAAACCCCAGCCGCCAAATGGTGAGCGTGAAGTTGAAATGATGATTCGGTTAATGGAGTTTTTGGGAACAGCACGCCAAGATGCGCAGCAAAAGCTAGCCAGTGCGGATGCACAATTTCTATATCTTGATATTAAAGATATAGGTGGAGTGCCAGTGTTGGTAGTGGGAGATATTTTCTCGCGCGTGTGGCGTCGTACAGGTGTGGCATTGGATCGCTCAGGGTTGGTGGTTGAAGATCATGATCGTAATAAAGGTATCTACTTTGTTGCGCTTGATATTGCGCCGGCAGGTGCGCCTAAACAAGAAACGAATACACAAAAAGTTTATTACGAAATGCATCTGCTAGGTCAGGGAAATCAAACTTTAGTTACCGCGCATCAGGTAAATAAAGAAGCGGGAGTGATTGATTCAAGAACAGCTAAACAATTGCTGAAAAGAGTGGTAGACGCGTATCCCGGGAGTTACCCCAACTCATAATAGTTTATAATTGTCATTGTGAGGAGCGTAGTGACAATGCAATCAAGTAATTGCAAATAGGCCCTTCCAACAATTGAACTTCAATTATGTCGCTGGGTTCTCGAATCCAAGGTCGAGGCACTTTTGACTCGCCAAAAGTGTCCAAAAGCATTACGCCGCAAATTACCCGTTCCGATAAATCGAGTCTTTTCGGCGGCTAAACTCGCTGCACTCAGGCAACGCCACCTTAATCCCGAAAAGCTTCAGTGATTATCGAGTGATGTGAAGGCGTGGTTAAGAGGTTCGACATTTAGATTATAATGACTGCTACGACCACCATGGATGCTGGAAGTGCAGAGGCATATTTCTGCCGACCCAAAGCGGCCATTGAAATTAAAATGATATAACCTTAAACCAAAAAGGCGTACACCTTGTTGGTGCACGCCTTTTGGTTAGATAAAAATCTAATGAGGCCAGGTTAATCTGGTCTTACACATTTACGAGTCGCTAATTGGTTGCATGACTCATAAATGCCATTTGCTTTAGCATTGCCCATAATCATCAATGCTGGTGGAGTGTATACTGCAAACTTACCAGCAGTTTTTAAGAAATCACGTCTGGATCCTGTTTGTTTGGTGTCTTTCGCCATAATTGCCTCTCCCTTATTTTAAATCAAACAATTGATATAAAGAACCGATTTAATCTGCTCTTGTAGCTAGTAATACTATGCTGTATTGGCCATATTCGCAAAATAATTGCCAACTATGAAATTTCTGATAAAGAAAATTAAATAACGCACTGAAATGTAAAGTTTAAAAATGATTTAGGCGCTATATTTGTAGCACATATTTTTTGTGAACTCGGTCACAAAATTATTTGTTTGTGTATCGTGTCTATAATTTATGAGGAAAACTCAGACTTTTGTTTTGTAAACGTTCTGATAGTAAACAAAAGAGAAGCTGCATCTAAACCTGCTTCTTCAATAAGTTCTTCGCGGGAGGCGTGGTCTTGATAGCTATCAGGCAAGCCTAAATTTTTTATTTTTACGGTTTTGTTGTTTGCTAGCACTTCATTTACTGCACTTCCGGCTCCGCCGGCGATGACATTGTCTTCAACCGTAATAATGCAATCATGTTTTTGTGCCATGGCCTGAACCATTGCAGTATCAATCGGTTTTACAAAACGCATGTTTACAACTGTTGCGTTTAATTCTTCACCAGCTTGTAGTGCATCATATACTGGGCTACCAAAGGCGAGTATCGCTATATTATTATTTTCTTTTTGGCCTTCGCGCAAAATTTTTGCTTTACCAATGGCCACTTCTCGCATTTCGGGCGACACAGGAGCGCCAGGGCCGGAGCCTCGTGGGTAACGTACTGCGGTGGGGCAGTCTTGCAAATGTGCGGTGTACAGCATGCGTCGCGTTTCGTTTTCGTCTGCCGGTGTCATGACAATCATGTTTGGAATGCAACGCAGGTATGACAAATCAAAACTGCCTGCATGGGTTTGACCATCAGGACCTACCACGCCTGCACGATCGATAGCAAATACTACGGGTAAGTTTTGTACCGCAACATCATGGATGAGTTGGTCGTATGCGCGTTGTAAAAAAGTAGAGTAGATTGCAACGACGGGTTTTAGTTTTTCGCATGCCATACCTGCTGCAAGGGTTACTGCATGTTGCTCCGCAATCGCTACATCTATGTAACGGTCTGGAAATCTTTTTGAAAACTCCACTAGTCCAGATCCTTCTCGCATCGCAGGGGTAATAGCTATTACGCGCTCATCTTTTTCTGCGATATCACATATCCAGTCACTGAAAACATGTGTATAGGTAATTTTAGGTTTCTTGTTTGACTTTACTACACCAACGCTGGGGTCGAATGAGGGTACTGCATGATAGCCAACAGGATCAGTTTCTGCTTTTTCATAGCCTTTACCTTTGCGGGTGACTATATGTAATAGGCGCGGGCCTTCTAAGCGTTTTAGATTTTGTAAAGTCTTAGTTAAGCCGGAGACATCATGTCCATCAACTGGACCAAAATAATTTACCCCCATTTCTTCAAATATAGTGCCGGGTGCAATCATGCCTTTTACATGTTCTTCAGCGCGCTTAGCGAGCTCATGAATGGGAGGGATGGGTTCTAGTAATTTTTTACTTCCTTCGCGCATACTGGACAGAACGCGCCCGGATAACATTCGCGTTAAGTAATTGGTCATGGCGCCGACATTTGGTGAGATCGACATTTCGTTATCATTGAGGATGACTAATAAGTCAGCTTTACAATCACCTAGATGATTTAACGCTTCATATGCTAAGCCTGCCGTCAGCCCACCGTCACCGATTACCGCTACTACTTTACGTTTGTTCCCACTCGCGATTGCCATTCCCAATGCTGCACTGATCGATGTGCTGGAATGACCGACGCCAAAGTGATCATACTCACTTTCATTACGTTTAGGGAAAGGCGCTAATCCATCCTTGGTGCGGATAGTTGTGATTTGATGTTTGCGACCAGTGAGAATTTTATGTGGATAACATTGATGACCAACATCCCAAACAATGCGATCGTGAGGAGTATTAAACACATAGTGAAGTGCGGTAGTAATTTCAATTGCGCCTAAGCCGGCAGCAAAATGCCCGCCACTTGTGGCAACAGAATTGAGTAAATATGCTCGTAATTCTTGCGCAATTGCAGGCAACTGTTGTGCATCCAATGCGCGTAAGTCCGCTGGATATTCAATGCCGTCTAATAATGGATACTTATGGTTCATAGATGTTTAAGAAATTCGTGTAACCATATATTTGCTAATCGCACGTAGATTCTCAGCTCGGTCATCTAGGTGACTAATTTCGTTTAAAGCTTCTTTTAATAAATTATTCGCTGTATTTTCAGCTTGTTCTACACCCACAATGCTAGGGTAAGTGGGTTTATTTTGTGCAGCATCAGAGCCTTGTGGCTTTCCTAATGTTTTGGTGTCCGCTTGTATATCGAGAATATCATCGCGTATTTGAAAAGCTAAGCCCACTTTTTCTGAAAAATGTGCGAAATGTGCAAAGGTTTCTGGATTGTTCGTATCGCTAGCAATTACCGTCATTAATACACTGGCTTGAATTAATGCTGCTGTCTTAAGCGTGTGCATCCTTATAATTTGATCTTCATTTAGCTGTTTATTTACTGATGCGAGATCTATCGCTTGGCCTCCTGCCATACCCAATGATCCTGATGATTTTGCCAGTTGTTGAATCATAAGTACGCGTTGCTTTGCACTGGCTTCATTACTCGCCAATATGGTGAAAGCTTGAGCCTGCATTGCGTCGCCCGCAAGAATAGCCGTCGCCTCATCAAATGCTTTATGACATGTTGGGCGTCCGCGTCGTAAATCATCATCGTCCATCGCAGGAAGGTCGTCATGTATGAGTGAATAACAATGCATTAATTCAACTGCACATGCAGCACAATTGAGTGATGCAAGATCAGTACCCAATGCTTCGCCGGTTGCATAAACCAAAGCTGGGCGAATACGTTTGCCCCCTCCCAATACTGAATAACGTATAGCTTTATGTAGGGTGTTGGGTGAATCTGTTTCTTGTGGCAGTTTTTCATCAAGTTGTTGATTAACTAATGCTGCGTAATGATCAAGTAAAACTTCAACTGCTTGGGGATTCATCTTCGTCGAGATCCTTCTCTATCCAATCTTTATTTTCTTTGCTTAATACTGAAATTTTTTGTTCAGCGGTTTGCAGGGCTTGCTGACATTCGCGAGTTAGTTTTACACCTTGTTCAAAATTTTTCAGTGAATCTTCTAATGAAAGATCGCCTTTTTCTAATTTGTCGACAAGTGTTTCTAATTGTTTTAGCGACTTCTCAAAATCGATCGCTTTAGGGGTTGCTTTGCGTGCCACAATTGTTCCTAGTTTGGTGTATTAAGATGGTTTGCAGATTAAGGTTGAGTGTTAGACGTTCTAGGTTGACATAATTTTAGGCCTAGTCTAGAGTCCTAACCAGTTTAGACTAAGTCTAAATCTTGTAAAACCGGCAAGTCCGCAGTGATTTTGCTAAAAAACATAATAGCTGGAGGTAGCGATAATGTCTCTAAAAGGCAGTAAAACTGAAGATAATTTAAAAGCCGCATTTGCTGGCGAATCACAAGCTAATCGTCGATATCTATATTTTGCTGCAAAAGCAGACGTAGAAGGCTACAACGACGTTTCAGCAGTATTCCGTTCAACAGCGGAAGGTGAAACTGGGCATGCTCACGGTCACTTAGAATACTTAGAAGAGTGTGGTGATCCTGCAACAGGCTTACCGATTGGTGGAACTAGCGACAACTTGAAAGCTGCAATTGCGGGTGAAACTCACGAGTACACTGACATGTACCCTGGTATGGCTAAAACTGCGCGTGAAGAAAGTTTTGATGAGGTTGCAGATTGGTTCGAGACCTTAGCCAAAGCAGAGCGTTCACATGCAAACCGTTTCCAGAAAGCATTAGACACTCTAGATTAATCTTTGGGTTAAATTGTGCTCGACTGAATTAATCAGTCTAAATAAATTTGCATAGTACAAACCGCAATCGTGCGGTTTGTACTTTGAAAAAATCTCTTCTACATTATAGCGGATTCTTTTATGAGAGAAGGCAGCTTAGATGCTCCAACACGGCATCCTATTGATTGGCAAGATCCAAGCTTTTACAACGAAGAAGATTGTAATGCTGAGTTAGAGCGTGTATTTGATATTTGCCATGGTTGCAGGCGTTGTGTGAGCCTATGTAATTCATTTCCAACCTTGTTCGATTTGGTAGATGAATCTTCCACTATGGAGGTTGATGGTGTAGACAAGATTGATTATATAAAAGTCGTTGACCATTGCTATTTGTGCGATTTGTGTTTCTTAACCAAATGTCCGTATGTGCCACCACATGAATGGAATGTAGATTTTCCACATTTAATGTTGCGAGCCAAAGCAATAAAATTTAAAAAGCAGGGGGCCACTAAACGAGACAACATGCTCAGCAATACAGATAAAAATGGTAAATTTTTTGGTATTCCTATTATTGCGCAAACTGTAAATGCGCTGAATAACAATGCATTTGCTCGCAAACAAATGCAAAAAACGCTAGGGGTAAGTAGTGATGCATATTTGCCTAAATACCAAAGCACATCTGCAAAAAAACAGTTTGCTGAGTATCAAACATCTATAACTTCTCCTAAAGCGGTCGGTAGCACAACTGGTAAGGTCGCTATCTATGCAACCTGTTATGGAAATCATAATGAACCTGGCTTAGTAGAAGATTTAATTAAAATATTTGAACACAATAATATTGCTACCAAGTTAATCACCAAAGACAAATGCTGCAGTATGCCGAAGCTTGAATTGGGTGATCTTGAGTCCGTTGCTAAAAATAAAGAACATAATATTCCCATTATGTTGGATGAGATTAATGATGGTTGGGATATTATTGCTCCCATTCCTTCTTGTGTATTAATGTTTAAACAAGAACTGCCTTTAATGTTTCCAGAAGACGAAGCATTAAGGAAAGTACAACAATCTATATTCGATCCATTTGAATACTTATCTTTGCGGCATAAAGAGGCATTGCTTAATACTGATTTTAAAACCACGCTAGGGAAGGTTTCCTATCATGCGCCATGTCATTTGCGTGTGCAAAACATGGGTAACAAAACGCGAGATATTCTTAAATTAGTACCAGATACGGAAATTGAAATCATCGAGAGATGCGCAGGCCATGATGGCACCTATGCGGTGAAAGAAGAATTTCATGAAGTCTCTATGAAAATTGCGCGCCCGGTAGTCAATAAAATCAAAAAAAATGAACCAAATTATTTTTCAAGTGATTGCCCTTTGGCTGGATATCACTTGGCAAATGGTATGGATAATAACGAATCATCGCCAACACACCCTATTACGCTATTGAAAATTGCGTACGGTTTATAAAGACTATGCAAAAATTATCTAGACAAGATCTGCACTCCTTAGAAGATTATTCTGCCATGCGTGATGAATTTCGAACACAAATTATTCAGCATAAAAAGAATCGTGTATTGCAAGTAGGGCCTAATGTCAGCATGCATTTTGAAGACAGATTGGTTATGCAATACCAAATTCAAGAAATGTTGCGTGCAGAAAAAATCTTTGAAAGTGATGGTATCCAAGAAGAGTTAGATGCCTACAATCCAATGATTCCCGATGGTAGTAATTGGAAAGTAACTTTCATGATCGAATTCCCTGATCCTGATGAGCGTGCTGTGCGCTTAAGAGAAATGCTAGGTATTGAAGATGTCACTTATGTGCAAATTTCGGGGCACGATAAAGTAAACCCCATCAGTGACGAAGACTTGCCAAGAGAAACAGCTGAAAAAACATCTTCTGTACA
>JBOEHC010000071.1:0-6539 GCA_050633765.1 Gammaproteobacteria bacterium | reverse complement strand
GTTTTACGTTTTGCTGTTTTACGCTTAGTCTTGCGCTTCGCGGTTTTACGCTTAGCAGTAGATTTACGTTTCGTAGCCTTACGCTTAGTCGCTTTACGTTTAGTAGCGCGACGTTTAGTGGTTTTACGTTTGATGGCCATCAATACTTCCCTCCAAACAATACAATGTTAGTTATAAACGCGCCAAAGTATAACTATTTAAACTATAAATACTAGTATTTTTGTAGTGTTTTTATCACTTTCCATCGTTAATGTTTTTTAGTTTGTTAAACATTTTTTGTTTTTAAATTTACAAAACGTTTTTAATGTTGTTTGAAAAAAGTCGCAGAATGCGATTGGAAACAGCGAAAATGACTGTTTATTTAACATAACAACAAGTATTTCGCTCAATTTACGCTAATTTTAGTAAAAATTAGTTGTTTGTTAGCAACGTAATTAAATTAAAAAACATTGTTAAATGAAGAAAAACCTTTGTGAAAAAAGTTTTAAAAAATTTAAAAAAAGTGAATTATTTTTAAAAAAAGAGTGAAATTTTTTACAAATTTAATAAAAAAGTACAAAAATTTACAAATTTTTATAAAAAATTACTCTAATGAGAGAATAAAATCCCAATGTTTTTTGCTAACCGGCATGATTGAGAGACGGTTTCCGCGTTTCAGCAATTGCATTTCCGATAATTTTTTATAATTTTTTAGTTCTGCAAGAGTGATAGTACGTTTTAATTTTCGTTTGTAACGCACGTCCACCATGAACCAGCGTGGATTTTCTGGATCACTTTTAGGGTCATAGTGTTTGTCTTTTTTATCAAAGGCAGTGTGATCTACATAGCCTTCACGTGCGATGGTCATGACACCTACAATTCCAATCTCATTGCAATTAGAATGATACATAAAGGCTAAATCACCTTTTTTCATTTCTTTGTTCATCATATTGCGTGCTTGATAATTTCGCACGCCATCCCAAGGCTCTACTCTAACGTTTTTTAAATCATCAATGCTGAATTCGCTTGGCTCGCTTTTCATTAACCAATATTGCATAGCTATGTTTCCTTAAACTTAATATGTAGAGCAGTGTTTATAAATGCGGGTACCCCACAAATACCGTGGCAGCCGTTGTCCTTGAACCAAAGGTTCAAGTGGGAGCACCGGAAAATGAATTAGGCTCTCCGCAGAACGGATATGCACATCAACATTTAAACAGCATTGCCCCCGGAGGATAAAAATAGGCTCAAGGGAAATACCAGGAAGCACACCTGTACCGTAGCGGTACCCGACGTGTGAAACTGTAGCAGATATCTAGTCTAGAGTTCGAGTTGCTGGGTATTTTTTAACGCAACGTCGATGCGGTCTTGCAAGCTGCGAACACGATTAAAGAAAGACTTGCTGTGTCGCTCGTGGTCACTTTTTTGATTCAAAAATTCATGTGCCATATTTAGTGCTGCCATAACCGCTACACGATCAGTGCCGATCGCTTTGCCGCTATCACGGATTTCTTGAATTTTTGTATTTAGATAATGGGCAGAGGCTTGTAGAGACTCTTCTTCGCCATTAGGGCAGGCAATTCGATATTCTTTATCTAGGATATTGAGAGTAATGGGTTCGTCCATAAGACTAAGCGCTTACTTCCATAGATTTGAGACGAGTAATCATTGCTTCTACGCGTTTGCGTGCCTGTTCGTTTTTGTCGATTAAGGTGGCGCGTTCTGATGAGTAAGAATCTTGTTGTAACTTCAAAAGTTTGTTTTCTTTTTTCAGTTCTTCGCAGGCAGTTATCAATTCATTAACACGAATTTCTAGTCCCTTTAAATCTTGCTCGCTGAGCTTTCCGGTGTCTCGCTTTTCCATGGCAAAATGTTAGGCTGTACGGGCTTGCTCGTCAACTAAAATTGTTAATAAAAACGCCTATAAAAACCTTTAAATTTCGCTTTAATTTCAACCATAATTTCATGATAGAAAAAGTGGAAATGTACTTTTAGTTTCAAATTATTTTATAACCACTTTTAGCAGGTATTTTACCTACATCAATATATGCGTGATTACGCTAGTGAGATGTTAGAATTAATTACATATGTCACCTAACTACGAACAAATTCAAGATATTCTGTCTTATGTGCAGTCTCCTTACACACCGGAAGATTGTCACGGTATGTTGTGTGCAATGCTAATTGTGAATAATTCTTTGCAATGCAAACGTTGGCTGGATGAAATTTGTACACAAAGTGAAGAGATTCAGACCTTGGATGATGATAATCACGAGATTCTTTGTGCCCTGTACGAGCACACCAAGCAAGAGTTGAATGACACCTTGCTCAATTTCACTTTGCTTATTCCAGAAGAAAACAATAGTTTGAATGCCAGAGTAACCTCACTAAAAAAATGGTGTGATGGTTTCTTATTTGGTTTAGCGCTAGCGGGAGTTAAAGATTTAACACATGTTCCCGAAGACTCGATGGAGATTCTGCAAGATATCACCACTATTTCTCAGGCTTCAGAAGAAGATGAGGAAGATGAGATGAACGAAGTAGCGTATACGGATATCGTTGAATATATACGTATGGGCGTGTTATTAATTAATGAAGAAATGCACCCCATGAATCGGCCGCAAACAATTCAATAATTGCCATTAAACAATTTCTACCTCCGCTAAGGAATTCGTTTGTATAAGATCAATCAAAAAGAGCTGCTCAAACGACGCAAAACACTTATGCGTATGGTGGGTAATGATGGGGTGGCAATCGTACCTTCCGCATCATCGATTCCTAGAAATAGAGATGTCGATTTTGTCTTCCGCCAAGACAGTGACTTTCTCTATCTAACTGGCTTTGATGAGCCAGATTCATTAGCAATAATGTTACCCGGCAATGCAAAAGGCCAGTTCATAATATTTTGTCGCGAACGTAATCCTGAGCAAGAAATATGGGATGGACGCCGCGCCGGTTTAGAGGGTGTAAAAGAACTTTACGGAGCGGATCTTGCGTATCCTATCGAAGAGCTCGACACCGTCATGCCTAAACTTTTCGCTGATCGCGAACGTTTTTTTTATCCCATGGGTCGAGATACAAATTTTGATCGCCGAGTAATTAGTTGGGTAAATCAATCGCGTGGATCTGCGCGCACGGCGAAACATGTGCCACATGAACTATTATCACTCGACTATTTTGTGCACGACATGCGCTTATATAAGTCGCGCAGTGAACTCACTCTAATGCGTCAAGCTGCCAAAGCAGCTATTGCTGGACACACACGTGCCATGCAAGCCTGTCGTCCAGGCATGTATGAGTATGAAGTTGAAGCCGAATTATTATATGAATTTAGAAAAGCCGGTTGTGTACCTGCTTATCCCTCTATTGTTGGCGGTGGGGATAATGGCTGCATATTGCATTACATCGAAAACAATCAAGAACTCAATGATGGGGATCTGTTGTTAATTGATGCAGGTGCGGAATACCAAGGATATGCCAGTGACATTACTCGTACCTTTCCTGTGAATGGCACATTCTCTCCAGTACAACGTGAAGTATATGAATTAGTGCTTGAGTCGCAACTTGCTGCAATCAAGAAAGTTAAGCCGGGAAATCATTGGAATGATCCGCATCATGAGGCAGTTAAAGTGCTTACTAAAGGTTTAGTGAATATCGGATTATTAAAGGGTAAGCCTGCCAAACTAATTAAAGATGAAGAGTATCGGCAGTTTTACATGCACCGTACTGGGCATTGGTTGGGTTTAGATGTTCATGATGTGGGTGATTATCGCTTTGATGAAGAATGGCGTCTATTAGAGCCTGGAATGACGCTAACCGTTGAACCAGGTTTATATATCTCAAAAGCCAAAGGCGTGCCGAAAAAGTTCTGGAACATCGGCGTGCGAATTGAAGACGACGTGTTGGTAACAAAAGATGGTAGTCAGGTGCTAACAGAAAAACTCACTCGTGATCCAGACGAGATTGAAGCCTTAATGTCTGCTTCTGTTCATTAGTAGTTTCTTTAATCATTTCTATGGCATCTCAGTTCGACATTGCAATCGTTGGGGGCGGCTTAGTCGGCAGCAGTGTAGCCATAGCTTTAGGCTCGTCAAATTATAAAATCGCGTTAATAGATTCCCAGCCACTAGAAGAAATTAAATTTAACGCCAACCAACATGATGGTCGCAGTATTGCCTTAGCACTTTCATCAAAAAAAATGTTTTCGGCATTAGGTTTATGGCATAGCTTACAAGAGCACGCCACAGCGATTAAAAAAATCCATATTTCAGATCAAGGCCGCTTCGGTGCGACACGTTTAGATAGTAAGCGTTATGAGGTAGAAAGCTTTGGTTATCTTGTTCCAGCAGAGCATCTTATCGGTACCTTGAATGTGCAGGTAGATGCGTTGCCCAACGTGACACGCTTACAGCCTTATCAAGTGTCCAATATTGAAAATCATCATGACCATGTCATCTTAAAACCAGATAATGGAGAAGCTATTCACGCAAGTTTGCTCATTGCAGCAGATGGTGCAAACTCATTTATTCGCAATACATTAGCCATAGAAGTAGAAGAAAAGCAGTATCAGCAAATGGCTATCGTTGGTAGTGTCGAATGCGATAATCCTCACCATAATACTGCCTATGAGCGCTTCACCAATGAAGGACCGTTGGCGCTGTTACCTAGACAGGGTAATCATTGCGGGTTTATCTGGATGAACCCAACCGAATGTGCAAAAAGTAATATGCAGTTAAGTGAGTCAGAATTTACAGAAAAGCTTCAACAAGCGTTTGGGTTTCGTTTAGGTCATTTAAAAACGATTGGCAAACGCTTTTCTTATCCACTTGCACTGTTAATGAGTAAGCAACGCGTGCAACAGCGTGTAGTGTTAATTGGTAATGCCGCACAAACTTTACATCCTATTGCCGGGCAGGGTTTAAATCTTGCATTGCGTGATATAGCTGAGTTGGTGGAATTAATTAAAGAAAATAAGCTGCAGCATATCGATGCGTGTCTAAATTCCTATCAAGATAGGCGCCAACCAGATATCGAAAACACGATACGCTTTACCGATCGATTACATTTCTTATTTAATGCTGATTATCCAGTGTTAGCCCAAACGCGTGGATTAGGTTTAGCGATGTTGGGTGCAATTCCTGTGCTTGAAGAACGTATAGTGAAACAGAATTTGGGAGAAGCAGGTTCAAATGCGAGCTTATTGCAAGGACAAGTGCTCTAATAATGAATACTGATGTAGATATCGTCATCGTTGGAGGTGGCATGGTGGGCCTAACGCTGGCTAATTTGTTAAGCCTGCAAGGGAAATCCATTGCCATAATAGATCGTAATCAAGTTTCGGCGTTTGAAAATAATCAAGATTATCAGGCCCGTGTCACAGCCGTTAGCCCAGGTTCGCAAGCAATATTCGAACATATTCATGCATGGTCTGCCATGCAAGCTAAACGTGTCTGCCCATTTTCTAATATGCATGTGTGGGATGAGGCAGGCGATGGCCAAAAAATGGGTGTTATTCATTTTAGTGCGTCAGAAATGCAGCGTAGTAATTTAGGGCACATAGTCGAAAACATGGTTATTCAAACTAGTTTGCACGAAGCACTATTGCAACGTAAAAATATTGAATGGTTTGTGCCTACAGTTGTGCAAAAAACAGTAACGCATCATAGTCATGTAGAAGTCACTCTAGATAATGAATCTGTTATTACTGCAAAATTGTTAGTAGGTGCAGATGGGGGTCGCTCAACAGTTCGAAAACTTGCAGATATTTCCTATAGTGAAAAAAGCTATCAACAAATGGGTTTGGTTGCTTTGGTGCAAACGGAGCACCCACATGAAAGCACTGCATGGCAACGATTCTTAAGCACAGGACCACTAGCGCTATTGCCGCTTGAAAATGGTCAGAAAAATCAAAACATGTGTTCAATTGTATGGTCAGTCAGCGAAGATTATGCAGATGAACTAATGAAACTCAATGAACACGAATTTGCAGATGCGTTAACGCAAGCCAGCGACATGCAGCTAGGTGAAATTAATTTGAAATCTAAATGTGTAGCGTTCCCTTTAATTTCAGGTCAAGCCGAAAATCTGGTGCAGCCTCGCGTTGCATTAGTGGGCGATGCTGCACATTCTCTCCATCCGCTTGCAGGTCAAGGTGCGAATCTAGGGTTTACTGATGCCGCGGTGCTAGCAGATATATTAGAAAAGGCTGAGCGCGATATAGGTTCGTTAAAAGTGTTGCGCAAATACGAGCGTGCCAGGGTTGGCGAAACACAGATCATGCAAACCGCAATGGATGGTTTTGTAAAAGCTTTTGGTTCAAGTAATCAAGCAGTGGTAACGGCAAGGAATGCAGCATTAAAAACCGCAGACTCACTGCAACCCGTAAAGAAGTTTTTTATGAAGCATGCAATGGGACTGAGTAAAGATCGTCCTACTTATGCTAGGTAATATGTCACGATTGTAACGACCCATAGTAAGTACATGGATGTACGCATATAAGATGCGTCAAGGATGACGCAACAGATCAATCTTTTTTGCTAAAATGACTGCTTACGACCCAA
>JBOEHC010000070.1:0-19056 GCA_050633765.1 Gammaproteobacteria bacterium | reverse complement strand
TCTGCAATCGCATGTTGTCCTTCATTTGATATCAGCCAATCTGAAAACCGCTTGGCTGCTTGAAATTTAATGTGGTCGTGTTTTTCGGGGTTTACTAATATGACGCCGTATTGATTAAACAAGGGTGGGTCATTTTCAAATAGCAAAGTGAGGTCATCACGGTTTTTAAACGATAACCAGGTGCCTCGATCTGTCATCGTATATGCATTCATACCATTAGCAATATTAAGCGTTGCCCCCATACCGGCGCCCGCCTCACGATACCATTTGCCGCTGTGCTGTTGAGCGTCTACTTTAGCAAGCGACCAAATTTCAAGTTCTTTCTTATGTGTGCCACTATCGTCTCCGCGAGATACGAAGGGAACATCGTGTTGACTGATTTGCTTGAACGCCTCTGCAGCATGTTTTAATTGTTTAATTTTCGCGGGATCATTTTTTGGGCCAACTATTACATAGTCGTTATACATAACATCACGACGATCAATGCCAAATCCACTTTCCACGAAATCTTCTTCTGAAGTTTTGTGATGAACAAGCACTATATCGGCATCCCCACGTTTCCCGAGTTGTAATGCGCGGCCAGTACCTACTGCTATTACGCGTACATCTATACCGGTTTTGCCTGTAAATTTTGGAATCAAGTAGTCTAGTAAACCTGAATTATCCGTAGAAGTGGTGGATGAAAGAGTAATAAACAAATTATCATCAGCAAACACGGTGTTGATGCTGAGTAGAAGTGTAAAGGATAAAATTAAAACTCTTTTCATTATTTTTTTATTCTCCATTTAGTAATTTTCCTGCAATAAAATCTTGTGCCATTTTAGTTTGTGGTTGCTCAAAGAATGATGCAGCAGGGGTGTGTTCAACTAATCTTCCTTGATGTAAAAATACTATATCACTTGCTAACCGGTGTGCTTGACCAAGATCATGTGTCGACATGATGATTTTAGTACCTTGTTGGGCAATAGTCTTGATTAAACGTTCAATAGCCCCAGTACCGTTAGGGTCTAATTCTGCGGTTGGCTCATCAAGTAAAATAACTTTGGGTTGTAATACCCAAGCGCGAGCAATATTTAGGCGTTGTTGTTCGCCGCCCGACAACACGCGTGCTTGACGATTGGCTAACTGAGAGAGGCCGGTATGTTCTAAGGCAGCATTGATTAATGAGTCGTAATTAGCTTTGTTGATCTTGTGTAGAGAGAGTACATATTCAAGGTTTGCGAGTACGCTGCGGCGTAATAGCACAGGTTTTTGAAAAATATAAGCGCGCCATGATTGTTGTGTTTTAGGAATGTGTTTATTCCACTGTAAGCTACCTTGGCTAGGTATTTCTAAGCCATGCGCAGTACGAAGCAATAAACTTTTACCTGCACCATTTGGCCCCAAGATAACGGTGACTTCATTGCTATCAATAGTAAGGCTTAGCTCATTTAACAGTGCTGCACCTTTTTTAGTGATTTGCAGATTATTAATCTGCAAAGGTAGGGCGGTAATCTCACTCATATTAGCTATGATATTGGTATGAAGCATGTTTAGCGCTCATAACAAGTGATGTAACAATTAATGATATGGCGATTAAGATAATGCCTAATGCAAGTGCCAGTTCAATATCACCTTTACGTGTTTCTAGGGCAATAGCCGTAGTCATCACGCGTGTCGCATGATTAATATTTCCGCCAACAATAAGTACCGCACCTACTTCTGCTATTGCACGTCCAAAGCCTGCAAACACACAAGTCATTAAACTAAAACGTGTTTCCCATAAAAGCGTTCGCATCATGCGCGAAGCTTTTGCGCCTAATGCGCGTAATTGTTCATGGTATTCAAGATTGGCATCGAGAATTGTTTGCCGAGTTAATGCAGCGATAATAGGAGTGATCAAACAGACTTGTGCAATGATCATCGCGGCAGGAGTAAACAAGAGCCCTAACACACCTAGTGGGCCCGAGCGCGACAACAATAAATACACGACCAGACCAACTACAACAGGGGGTAAACCCATAAATGCATTGAGCAGTGCAACAATAAGGCCGCGACCATGAAAATTATATAAGGCGAGTGCTGCACCTAGAGGCAGTCCGATTAAACTGGCGATGAATACTGCGGACATGCTTACACGTAATGACAGGCCGATAATTTCTAAAAGAGCGGGGTCTAATTGAAAAATAAGTTGAAACGCTTTCGAGAAAGCATGAGAAAATTCGTTCAAGGCTAGTACCCGTCATGATGCAGATCAGGGATGTATCTGCATGAATTATTATTTGTAGTATCGGTTAAGAAGATAATACCGAATTAAGAATCTAGCTAGTGTGTTATTTGGGGATAATGTCCTTATTAAGCCTTGTAGTTAATATGGTTATTGTTTATGAATTAGGCCTCTTTACCGGCATGATGATGTCGATTTCTTTTATATCGTCGTTAAATTTTAACCCTACCGTAACGGTTATCTCATCATTGGCCTTAAAAGCACCTTTCGGAGTGAGTAGCATTAAATGATAGCTACCCGGTTCCAGTACGAGTGAACCACCGGCAGGAATTGGTAAATCTGCCTGACGCCGCATACTGGCAACACCATCGACTACAACAGTACGGTGGATTTCAACTACGTTGAATTGTTCACTTTTGGCAGAAGTAAGGATACGGTCTTGATCGGTATTATTATTGATCGTGACATAACCTGCCATTGCTGTTGCATTGGGTGGTGCCTCACGCACCCATGCGCCCTCAATGCTGAACGCATCTTTCGGTGATGGATTGCAGGCTGCAAGAAGAGTGATAAACGAGAAAAGAATAATTTTGTACATTTAATTGACGATAGTGATTTATTTACAATAGTTCGATTACAATTATAGCTTGAATTGTTTGTAATTTAATAAGTCCCTGAAAAATAAATAAGGGAAATAATTAAGAGAATTTATTATGAGCGAAAGTCCTGATGATCGTATTTATTCCGAAGAACATATATGGCTGCAGTTGGAAACGGATGAAACAGCAAAAATTGGAATCACAGAATATGCTCAATCAGAACTTGGCGATATTGTATACATTGAGCTACCTGAAGTTGAGAATGAGTATCAATTCGCCGATGCATGCGCGGTAGTTGAATCAGTTAAAGTGGCAAGTGATATTTACGCTCCAATTGAGTGCAAGATTATTGAAGTTAACGAGGATTTAATAGACTCACCTGAGATCTTAAATGAAGATCCTTATGAAAATGGGTGGTTATGCAGAATAGTAATTTTAGATAAAACATCAATTGACAGCCTATTGAATGCAAGCCAATATGATTCTTTGGTTGAAATGTAGTGCTTACTTTTTGAGCACTCAAAATTATAAGTAAAGCTCATAACGCAAAGTAAGTTCGGAGACAAGAATGGCAAAAATTACCCTACAGGGAAATGAAATTCACACTAGTGGCAACCTTCCAGAGATTGGTACTGCTGCACCTGATTTTGTATTAGTGAATAAAGATCTTGAAAATATCTCTTTAGCATCTTTTCCAGGTAAGAAAAAACTTATCAGCATTGTTCCTAGTTTAGATACACCTGTTTGCGCAACCTCTACTAAGAAGTTTAATGACTATGCAAAAGAGCATGAAGATACAGTAATTTTAGTAGTAGCGGCCGATCTACCTTTTGCAATGTCACGCTTTTGTGGAGCTGAAGGGGTAGATAATGTTATTCCTCTTTCAATTATGCGTTCTAATGAGTTTTCAAGTGATTACGGTGTATTAATAGAAGACGGTCCTCTGGCGGGGATTACTGCACGTGCGTTACTTGTTCTAGATCAAGATAACGCAGTTGTGCATACAGAGCTTGTTAGCGAAATTGCTCATGAGCCAGATTATGATGCCGCAATGGCGGCATTGAATTAAAATTTTATTTATCAGTATTTTTTAGACTCAACAATTTGCGCAATCGCATCTCTAGCGGACTGCGCAAGTTCTTTTCTTGCTTGCTCTTTAACTTCAAATGGGTTGCATAATGTTACTTCTGCAATGGTGCGTTTTGCGCACATAATTCTAAATGCATGCTGAACTAAATTCGGTCCTTCTACATAAGGGACAATTGGATTGATACTGGTGGCAGTTTTTGCTTTTAAAGGCGGGTAACGCAGTGCGACGGGTTGCACAGGTGTGTGGGTTTCAATGGCTGCGGCAAATAGTCGTGCGTGAAATAATTTTACTGAGCTGCCGTCAGTAGTTTTCGCTTCAGGGAACGATGCTACGCTGTGGCCCGCAGCTAATTTTACTTTTACCAGGTCAACGGCTTCCGCTGCGCCATTTTTAGAGCCACGATGTATAAACAAGGTGCCTGCTTTCGCTGCTAGAGTGCCAATGATTGGCCAGCTACGTATTTCTGCTTTAGATAGAAATGAAACAGGCAATACGGAAGAAATGATAATGATATCCAACCATGAAATATGATTGGCAACAATGAACGCTGGCGATTGTGCGGCTGTTCCGTGAATTTGAATATCAATACCAATAATCTCTGCACTGCGATGTAACCAAGTTTGAATAATCTTATGTTGTTCATCACTTAAGTCATGACTTTGTGTGCCATGTAAGCGTGTATAAGATAAATATAGGCCTCTTATGCAATGTGCAATCAAATGCAGGAATCTAAATATACCGCGAAAAATATTCATATAGAGGCTTTAGTTCTTCTGAGGTTGAATGCTAGTTGCGGCGAGTATTTTCTGTAATTCGCTAAAGCATTCAATAGGTGCACCACATTGCATACCTTGGCAAATGTATGCCGTAACACCTTCTTTGCTACTTGGCTTAAATTTTTTCTCCGCTATTGCAGCGGGTAAATTTTTTTCATTAGCATCAACTGAAAATACCATTCGCTGCGGTGCATAACCGTGATTACAGCTCTCATGCCAGTTATTTAATGCTTTTTGCTCACCACATAGAATTATAATTTGTGGTGGGTGTAATTGTTCTTCAAAAGCATGCAACAAACTGGTGTGCCCTAATGGAGATTGGCTGATCGCGTGTGCGGCGAATGTAAGTACTCGTTCAGCGGTATCAATGTATTTAGGTTCTGCGAGTAAATAACCGAGTCGCGCTAATGCAAAGGCAGCAACGCCGTTGCCAGATGGAGTTGAATCATCACTAATGGTTTTAGGTCTTTGGATAAGTTGCTCATGATCACTGGCAGTAAAGTAAAATCCACCTAGCGTTGTGTCTTCAAACTGGTCAAGTAATACATCAGCAATTTCGCACGCCCAGTATAAATCTTCTGAATTCCAACGTGCTTGTAGCATTTCTAGCAAAGCATCTAATAAATATGCATAGTCATCTAAATACGCATCAAGATGTGCTTTGCCATCTTTGTATGTCGCAAACAATCGCTGATTGTTCCACATGGTGTTGCGTATAAAACTCAATGCACGATCAGCTGATTCAATGTAGGAGTTATTGTTTAAGGCGCGGCCTGTGATGGCCATGCCACGAATCATTAGCGCGTTCCAGCTAGTGAGAATTTTTTCATCTCGTTCTGGTCTTATGCGTTTCTCACGCAATGTAAATAGTTTCTGTTTTGCACTATCAAGAAGCTTATTAAATTCGACGATGCTTATAGAGTGATCATTGCAAATTTGTTCAGCTGTTTTAAAAATATGCAGATGATATTGACCTTCAAAGTTTGTTGCGCCATCAAATCCAAAACGTGGTGCAAAGATCGTATATTCTTCGGGACTTAAAGTATTTTTAACTTCAGTTCGATTCCATACATAGAATTTCCCCTCTGTTCCTTCTGAATCTGCATCCAGTGTTGAAAAGTAGCCGCCTTCTGGAGATTGCATTTCACGCATTAACCATACTGTGGTGCCTTCACAAGTTTGTTTAAATTGCTCTGAGTAATTTAAAGCGAACGCTTGTGCATAGAGTGCAAGTAAGGGGCCATTGTCATAAAGCATTTTTTCAAAATGCGGAATCATCCAATATTCATCTACAGAATAACGACTGAAACCTCCGCCAAGATGATCATATATTCCACCGGCGGCCATTTTTTCTAAACTAAAGATGGCTGCATGTAAGGCTCGAGGTTTGTTGTCACCATTCATTTTATTATGTGCGTAGTAACGTAGTAGACGCTCTAGGTTGGTGGGATGAGGAAATTTAGGCGCGTTACCAAACCCTCCATTCTCTGCGTCAAAAGCATGCTCTAAATGTTCGGTGCAAGCATCCAAAACCGTTGGCGGTAAATCGGTTTGAGTAAATTCTGGCTCATAAATATTTTTCAGTGCATTCTGCATGGACTGATTCTGTGTAGTGATTTCACCACGACGGGTTTGGTAGAAATCCGAGATGTGATGTAACAATTCTTTAAATGAAGGCAAGCCATGGCGTGGAGCATCTGGAAAATAGGTGCCGCCAAAGAAAGGCATTTGATCTTCAGGCGTTAAAAACATGGTAAGTGGCCAACCACCATTACGTTGCGTCAGTATAAATTGTGCAGTTTGATAGATCTTATCGAGGTCGGGACGTTCTTCGCGATCAATTTTAATATTGATGTATAGCTTATTCATTATTTTTGCAGTGGCTTCGTCTTCAAACGATTCATGTGCCATAACATGACACCAATGGCATGCAGAATAGCCAATCGATAATAGAATGGGTTTATTTTCATCCTTAGCGCGCTGTAGTGCAGTCTCGCACCATGGATACCACTCGACCGGGTTGTCTGCGTGCTGCAGTAAATAGGGACTGGTTTGTTCCACTAAATGGTTTTTATTTGCTTTCTTTTCTTGCATGGTTTACTGGCATAGTTTTTTAGCCAGATTGTTCTGGCATGTGTGTTCAAATTTCATACATTATTTTCTAGCTAAACTTTATGGCTTACTAACTAAGTCTAACTGTTGCTATAGTGTAAGTATGCTGACTTTTCCTGAAATTGATCCAATAATTTTTGCACTTGGGCCGCTTAAATTACGATGGTATGGCCTGATGTATGCTGTTGGATTTTTAGGATTTTGGTTAGTAGGCCGCCTCCATGCTAAAAAATCACACACCGTGGCGCAGCCTGATGATGTTGGCGATATTTTATTCTATGGCATGTTAGGGGTGATCTTAGGTGGGCGTGTTGGTTCAGTCTTGTTTTATAACTTCTCTCATTTTTTAGAAAACCCTCTATATCTTTTTAAAATTTGGGAAGGTGGTATGAGCTTCCATGGTGGTTTGTTGGGTGTGATTGTTGCGCTGTGGATATACCAACGTGCGAAGGGCTATGGTTTTTTACGTCTTTGTGATTTTGTTGCACCAATGGTGCCTATAGGTTTAGGAGCAGGGCGTATTGGTAATTTTATTAATGGTGAGCTGTGGGGTCGTATAAGTGATGTACCTTGGGCAATGGTGTTTCCACATGCTGGGGATTTACCACGTCATCCTTCACAGTTGTATCAAGCCTTGCTAGAAGGTGTGATTATGTTTGTTATTCTATGGGTGTTTGCACAAAAGCCACGACCAGTTGGTGCAGTGTGCGGATTATTTGTGCTCCTCTATGGTATTTTCCGGTTCATTGTTGAGTTTGTTCGCGAACCGGATGCACCAACTATTGAATGGTTAACAAGAGGTCAGTTGCTTTCGTTGCCGATGATAGTGGTGGGTGTAGCTACTATATGGTTGGCATATAATAAGTTCGGTTACGCCCAAAAGAAATAAATATAAAAATAAATCATGCAGCAATATCTAGAACTCTTAGATCACGTCATCAAAAATGGTGTTGAAAAAGGCGATCGTACGGGTACGGGTACGGTTTCGGTGTTTGGATATCAAATGCGTTTTAATATGCAAGATGGTTTTCCGATGCTGACGACTAAGAAGTTGCATTTAAAATCCATCATTCATGAACTGCTCTGGTTTTTAAATGGCGATACCAACGTAAGTTATTTAAATAAAAATGGGGTTTCCATTTGGAATGAGTGGGCTGATGAAAATGGTGAGCTTGGGCCAGTATATGGTTCGCAATGGCGAAGTTGGCAGGGGGCAGATGGTACGGTTGACCAAATCAGCCAATTAATTGAAGACTTAAAAGAAAATCCATTGTCTAGGCGCCATATCGTAAGTGCTTGGAATGTAGGTGAGCTTGATAATATGGCGCTACCGCCTTGCCATGCTTTTTTTCAATTTTACGTTGCGCAAAATACGCTTTCTTGTCAGCTCTACCAACGTAGTGCAGATGTGTTCTTGGGTGTGCCATTTAATATTGCATCGTATGCATTGTTACTACAGATGGTGGCGCAAGTTACCGGCTATCAAGTGGGAGAATTTGTGCATACCTTTGGCGATGTGCATTTGTATAACAATCATATCGAACAGGCGAAAAAACAGCTTGGGCGCAAACCTTATGCATTGCCAAAGATGAAAATTAATCCGAATGTGCAATCTATTTTTGATTTTAAATATGAAGACTTTGAGTTGCAGAACTATCAGTGTCATGAGCATATTCCAGCTCCAGTAGCAGTATAAAAATTTCTCGTATGGAAATTGCAATCATTGTCGCGATGACGCCACAAGGTTTAATCGGTAAAGATAATCAAATTCCTTGGCACCTGCCTGCTGACTTGCAGCGTTTTAAAAAAATAACCATGGGTCATCCAATTATCATGGGGCGCAAAACATTTGAGTCTTTGCCCGGTTTATTACCAGGCCGCGAGCATATTGTGCTTACACGCAACCCTAATTATGTGGCAGAAGGATGCGTCGCAGTTACCAACTGGGCTCAATTAGAGATTTTAGTCGACGGCAAAGCCTTCGTGATAGGTGGTGCAGATATCTATCACTACGCATTACCCACTGCTACAGAACTTTATACCACCATCGTACATGCTGAATTAGAAGGTGATACGTACTTCCCTAACTGGAATAAAGAAGAGTGGCGAGAAGTGGAGCAAGCGTTTCGCGCTAAAGATGATAAAAATAAATTCGATGTAGATAACATAATATATCAGCGCATAACTTAAAATAATTGCCAATTAATCTTAAGTAATTCACTAGCAGTCATGCTAATTGGCAACTTCCCAGTTTTCGATTTTCCCTTTTGTTACTCTAAAAATTGGGTGAACCTCAAGTTCTTTGATTTTTTTAACTTCTAAATATAGTGGCCGATCCCGTAATGTTAATTTAGTAAGTAAATGTCGTCTCTCATAATCTATTTGCCCTGAAGTAACATTCGTTTTGATCCTAGATTTGATATTGTCGATTTTTTTAGATCAAAATTATAATTACGTTCTAACGACTCTTTATGAATGTAGAATAAGTATCTGCCAATTGCAGCTATAGGGTCTCGCTTTGATTTGAATCGATCGAGTTGTGGGTGATTTTTATAACCTCTTGTTTGACCTTTTAAAACTTTCTGTGCAAGTGAACCCTCTCTCCAAACAGCAACTAGCCCTTTGGTATCTAAATATTTTGGATGTATCGACCATAGTCGCATACACGTTAATAGTTCTTGGTTGAGAAAAGATTAAAAAAGTTAAACTGTCAGCTTGTTATGGATATTTAGTTAATTACTCTGTAAATGAACACATTCTCTTATTGTTAAGTCTATTGGTAGCGGGGCATGACCTTCAAAACCATATGTAATGTCTATCCCTGAAAAATAACCTCGGTCATCAGTGAACACTAGAAAATCCATGACATCTTCTTTGTTTGTACTAAAGGCTGCTTCAAGAAAAAGTCCACTTCCTTGGGTTAATGGTTCTATATCAATATGACTTGGAATGGAGAATTCAAATGAATGACAGCCACAATCACACAAATTAGTGATCTCTCCGGCAAGAATGTGTTTTTTAAATATGGTGATGTCTGGTAATTCTAAATCACACAAAAAATCCAACCATTTGTTTGCCAGTGTTAAATTATTTTTCATCTATATTTTTCTTGTATATCTTTCTTGGGACTTCTAGTTTGGCTTCGCAGTGTAATTGATTAATTGTCAAATATTCACGCTCAATTTTGACTGCTGTGAGCATTCCTCCCCATAAGCAACCCGTGTCCGTAGCAATGATATTGTAATCGTGTAAATGACCAAGCGTTGACCAGTGCCCAAAAGCCACAGTTGTATCTTGGCTTTTGCGCCAGGCTATTTCATACCAGGGTTTCATGCTGGTACTTTGGGTTCCTGGGGGGCCTTTCTCGGCAAAACTCATCACGCCTTGATTATTGCAATAGCGAACTCGTGTCATAAAGTTGGTAATCGTTCGTAAACGGTTCCAGCCTTTGAGTCGAGCATCCCAGTGATTAGGGTTGTCACCATACATGTTATATAGAAAATCTTTATATTTTTTAGACTGTAGTACGGTTTCTACTTCTTTAGAATATTTAGCGGCATCTTTGATGCTCCACTGCGGCGCTAGACCTGCGTGCACCATGGCAAACTTAAGCTGTTTGTTATAACACAATAATGGTTGCTTTCTTAACCACTCTATAAGCGCATCGGCATCATTTGCTTGCAAGACAGGACATAAACTACTTGTAGTTCGAATTTCCTTGATTCCAGCATGTGCAGCCAATAAGTGAAGGTCGTGATTGCCAAGGACAGTTACGGCAGCATTACCTAATGACTTAACCCAACGAAGTGTTTCTAATGATTTAGGGCCACGATTAACTAAGTCACCGACAAACCATAATTGATCTTTCTTAGGATTGAATGAAATGTACTTAACCAGCTCTTGCAGCTCGTCGAAGCATCCTTGAACGTCACCAATTACATAAACAGACATTATTATTTCAGAAAACTCTGATTTGTTTTGACTACTTAGTTAAATAAAGAGTTCAAAATCACTCATGTATGAATTAATACACTCACTCTTCTTGAAAATTCTGACTCGTCTAAGAATTGTTCAGCACTTCTTTAAGTGTACAGCTGTAACTGCAAGTTAAAGCTGACTGTAAGTGTATCGTAGCTTTGATTAAAGCCGAATGAAAATTTCGTAGCTACTTTAATGTAATACGCGTGGTGCGGCTAAAGTAAATGCATTAATCGGTGCATCGAACTCCGTGCCGTCGTCTGCTACCATTTGGTAACTACCTTGCATGGTGCCAACAGGTGTTTCTAGCATGGTGCCACTTGTATATTGAAAAGCTTCGCCAGGGCGTAAGTAAGGTTGCTCACCGACTACACCTTCACCTCTAACTTCTTGAATTTTGCCGTTAGAATCAGTAATTAACCAATGACGAGTAACTAGTTTTGCGGGCACATGTCCTGAGTTGTGAATGGTCACGGTATAGGCAAATACGAAGCGGCTTTCATCTTCATCGGACTGGGCTTCAATGTAGGAAGTATCTACACTGACATCAATTTCATTCTTATTTTCTTCCATGATGGTAATTATACCTAGTTATTAATAAAAAACTCAGATGTAGCTAACAGAAAAGCACTGTTTATTTATTAACCATAATTGCTTTAAGCCTATTATGGTTGGGCAACATGAAGCGTAAAAGATTCAATTAGTTGCAAAGGTATAGGCGCTAAGTGGCTAACTCATTGGATAGTTTTATGTATTGTGGAATAGAAATTTCTTGGGGCCGCTGAGTGGGCCTTATATTTGCTTTAATCAAATGTTCTTCAGTGGTGAAATTCGACAAGCTATTTCTGATGGTCTTACGTCGTTGTTGAAAAGCGGTTTCAACAAGCTTACTAAATAGTTTGTAATTTTTGATTTGCTGTTGGTGTTTATCTGTTGGGATCAGTCGCATGAAGCTAGAGTTCACTTTGGGTGGAGGGGTAAAGTCATTGGGACTAATGTCGAATAAGCTTTCTACTCTATAACTACATTGGATCATGATACTAAGTCTGCTGTAGTTGGAGTCACCGGCTGAAGCGATGATTCGATCTACTACTTCTTTCTGAAGCATAAAATGCATATCTATTATTAAATTGGAATACTTTAATAGATGAAATAGAAGGGGGGTTGAAATATTGTAGGGTAGATTACCAAACAATCGAATAGGCTTGTCTAAACTGGCAAGCGTATCAAATTTAAAATTTAGTACATCGCCTTGATGAATGATTAACTCGCCAATATTTTTGCAATTTTCCGTTACTTCTTTTGCTCTATCACGGTCTAGTTCTATGGCGTGTAATGTGCCAATTTTTTTTAATATTGGAATGGTGATTGCACCACGTCCAGGTCCAATTTCTACTAAGTGATCACTTTCATTAGGATGAATAACTTTTACAATATTGGTAATAATATTTGGATTAGTAAGGAGATGTTGTCCAAACCGTTTGCGTAGTTGAGTGCTCACAAGTAACTCTAGTTTGCTTTGTGTAGTGGGCTTTCTACTAAGGTTTTTCTGATAAGAGGTTCGAGGTTATAACGTCTAGTGGGTGCGAACTACATTGAAACTAAAAGGTAGATTTAGTCATGAAGATTCTTCTAGCGCATCTTCAGCAGGTGTAGGTTCGTTGCTGACTTCTGGATTTTTCTCAGGAGCAGATTGTTGCGGGTCATTCTGTATTTCAGCTTTATCTTCAACCAGCTCTTTTAATGCATAGGTGCAAATAATTTCAAAATCACTATTTTCATCTACCCTGGCTAATGCAAGAGTAATCGTTACATCAGGATGGTATAGCAACAATAATTCATTAGTTTTTAATGCTTCAGATGTGTTTGAATCAGCAATGACACCAAAGCTTATGTCTAAGCTTTCTCCCATTTGATCAGCGATTGAGCGCAGTGCAGACAGGGTAGTATGGTTCTCTTTTAATTTAACCTGTCCCAGGTAGGCGACACCGAGTGCGCTAGCACCATTGGTAATTTCGAGTTTGCGCGCGTCTTCCGATAATGATTGGAACTTAAAAGTTACGCTCTTAGCTTGAACAAGGTCAAAACGCTCATTGCTTTTAAGTGTAATGGTGCGATGTTCTAACCCAACCGCATGTGCAGTATTGAAGGCTAGTAAGATAGATATTTGCAGAACTGTAATAAATAGATGAGGTTTCATAGTTTTAGAATCTTGTTAGACGACTTGTTCAGCACCGTAATAAACTTCTTCAATATTCAATACGAGAGCGCCTTTGCCAGGAAATTTAGGATCTAACCAGTTATTTTTCATATCATCATAAATAGGTCCATCTGTATAGTATTCTAAACTACCTTTTACTTGGTAAGCCTCGCGTTCAGGTGCAATGTAAAGTAATACGCCTTTGCTGCCGCGCTTTATATTTTCAAGTGTTTTTTGCATAGCATTGTTTGCTATGACAAATTGTTCATCATTTATGAGTTGTGCGCAGAGTATCCATATCGAATTTGCTACATTATCTTCATTGGTAGTAGAAAAAACCATTCTATCATCGTGTTGTTGCCAGGCTTGCAATGCTTCGGGTGTTAGTTTAGCCATGAGTATTCCTAGAATTTTACTGTGTAGAGGTATTACATAGTTTTGCAGCCAAGTTGACGGCAGTAACAAGGCTACTTTCATCTGCAATACCTTGTCCAGCAATATCTAGTGCTGTGCCGTGATCAACCGAGGTGCGAATGATGGGTAGCCCGAGTGTGACATTTACCACTTCGCCAAAACCCTGATGTTTAATTACCGGTAGACCTTGGTCGTGGTACATGGCTACAACAGCGTCTTTACCTTGAAGCTTGTGTTGCGTGAATGCTGTATCTGCGGGTAATGGGCCTTCAAGGTCCATTCCTTGTTGCCGCAATTTTTCTAGCGTGGGAATGATAATTTCATTTTCTTCTCTGCCTAAATGGCCGTCTTCGCCAGCATGAGGATTGAGGCCGCATACGCTAATACTGGGTTTGGCAATGCCAAATCGATTAATGAGATCATGATGTAATACAGATAACACTTTAGTGATTCGATCCGAGGTGATGTGTATAGGGACCTCACTGATAGATAAGTGGGTGGTGATTAAGGCCACACGTAAGTGGGAGTTTGTTTGTTTATCTAGATTTTCATTTGCCAGCAACATTACAGGGTGACCGCCTGTTTTGTTTGCGATGAATTCTGTATGGCCTGAAAAATATATACCTGCTTCATTAATTATGCTTTTCTGTACAGGTCCTGTAGTTAATGCATTGAGAGTTTCATTTTGTACTAAATCCACTGCTGTATGGAGTGTTTCTATCACATAGCTTGAATTGACAGAATTTAGTTTGCCAATTTCAGCTGGGCCTGGCATATCTACATCAATGACTTTTAATTCCCCAGGACGATGAGGATGGCGACTAATTTTTTTCTCAACTTTTGTAAACATTATGTCTAAATCAAGCTGTTGAGCATGCAGTTGTAGCATTTCCAAGTTTGCAATGGCTATAATTTCAAACTCTAGCGATTGCAGGGCAAGTTTTAGCGTTAACTCTGGGCCAATACCTGCAGGTTCACCAGGTGTGATAGCAATACAGATATCTTTTTGCATGGGAGGAGTATGTAGGACTGCGTTGCACGCAATAAAGCGCCTACATTAATTAGTAGTGTGTAATCGGTTTTCTACATAGCTTTCATCGCGAAGTTGACGGAGCCATAATTCAGTTTCTTCTTCAATTTTTCTCTGGCGTATTTGCTCACGTGCTTCGGCACGCATCGCTTCTTCGGAGTTATCATGCTTACGGGTATCAAGTACTTCAACAATATGCCATCCGAACCTGCTTTTAAACGGTTCACTGATTGTATTGGGCTCAAGGCTGTCAACCACTTCTTGGAATTTTGGTACAAAATTACTACTTATTGTCCATTCCATGTTGCCGCCTCCTACTGCACTTCCTGGGTCTTCAGAGTTTGCACGTGCTAATTCTTCAAAATCATCACCGTTTTCAATTCTTCTTTTTAGGTCTTTACATTTTCTTTCTGCTTGTTCATCCGTCATTAATGCATTAGTGCGGATTAATATATGCCGAGTAAGAACTTGATCAACCATAGTGTTTTCAATTTCACGTAGACCTAGTATTTTAAAAATATGGTAACCAGCGGCGCTTTGTCCAATTCTACTAATATCACCAGCTTGCATGCCTTGAATTTGTTGTAAAAACACCTCAGGTAACTGCGCGGTACTGCGCCAGCCTAAGTCGCCACCTTGTAAAGCGTCTTGCGCGTCCGATGCAGCGATCGCAAGTTTAGAAAAGTTATTTCCTGCGCGTGCTCGGTCGAATACTAATGATGCGCGGTGTTGAGATTTTTCAATTTGTCCAGGTTTAGGATTTTCAGGAACGGCAATTAAAATGTGCGCGATATGATATTCATATTCTTTTTTTAATAAGTTTTCCTGTGCTTTATTGACAAGTTCTTCTACTTCGCTATCTGAGATTTGTATGTCGTTGTCTATCACTCGTGTACGTAGTTGATCGAGTAGCATTTCATTTCGTACTTGGTCACGATAAGCAATGTAATCCAAGCCTTGCTTAATTAAAGTTTCGCGAAATTGCTCTAGTGTCATGCGATTGCGTTTGGCTAAGTTTCGCATTGCTTGATCAAGGCTTAAGTCATCTACTTGTATGCCTCTTTCCTCGGCTAATTGCAATTGTAATCGTTCAATAATGATTCGTTGCAATATTTGATCAATTAATACATCTTTTGGAGGGAGTGATTCAGGGTTCCCTTTAAATTGTTTAACCAGTATGGCTAGCCGTTGACGCAACTCACTTTCCATAATCACGTCATTTTCTACAACCGCTACAATTCGATCTAATAATTTGGCATTAGCATTCGTTATGAATAGGTGCGCGAGGAGCACACATATTAAAGGTAGTGAAAATAAAAATTTCTGTATGTTGATTTTAAATATTTGCATCGTTAAAAATACTCATCATCTCTGGCATCATAACCGCGAATGCCACGTTCTAGTAATGCGCCAATTGGCGAACCTATTTGGCCTAAGCCTTTTAGTACAAGTTGTAGTTCAATCGTATTATTATAGTCTTCATCGGTGTTCTGATTATAGCGGCGTCCTGCCAAGCGAAGCTTCCAGCAACAGGTATCATATTCGACCCCCACTAGCTGTTCTAAGTTGCGTTTCTCTTGAAGATCATAGTTCCAACGGGTTACTGCACGCCAATGTTCGTTGATTGGCAATACCATAGAAATATCAGATTGCTCGAGATTTTCGCGACGATTGCTGATCGCATCTATTGGTTCAATATCGCTGCGGCGATAACGATAAGCCATATTTAGCACAAATTTGTTTTCAGTCTGGTATTGAAAGCGCACAGAACTCCTCTCGGTATGGTCGTCATGTGTATCATAGAGCACTGATGAAATCGCTTCCCAGCGATCATTCAAGCCAATTTTTAGTTCAGCCGCAACCTCAGATGAGTCTTCGTTTTCGCTGAATTCATCTGGTAGTGTAACTTTGCGGTCACGAAAATAGAAAATTCTACCGATGCTCGCGCGTAATTTTTCATCGCCATCTTCAATATCCAATACACGCGTTGTTAAACCAACACTTAAGCGGTCTGCATCACCTATACGATCACTGCCACTAAATCGATCATCACGGAAAAGTTGCTCAAAACCGAATTCATATTCGCTCGTATCAAATAAAGGAATATCATCTTGTTTGCGAAAGGGTGTGTGCAAGTAATAGAAGCGCGGTTCCAATGTTTGCAAGAGAGAAGATTTTAAGTTCTTTTCAAATATTAGGCCAGCATCTAAATGCGTACTTGGTACACTGCGAGATGGTTTGTCATCTAAGCCGTCTCTGCGATTTAAATCATATTCCGTATGCGTTAATCGAACACCTGGGCGAATAAAGTAAGCATTGCTTTCGAACGGTCGTTCAATCTCAATGCCTAAATGTAGACGATCACCATCGATTTTATCGTCATGCTGAAACTGCACCCATTCACTTTCAGAACTAAAATCGAATCCGCCGAGTAAATTTGAATAGTCGCTATCAAGTTTAATTTGCGGCACTCGTTTAAAAGGTTTATCTTCATTGGGGAGACTATCGTCAGCAACTTGAAAGCTTTGCGCACGCGCTAAAAAATTCCAATGAGTAGTGGAATAGTTTAAGTCGCCACGCCGTTCAACATATTGTGTACTACTTAAACCTAATCCGTCGCCCAAGTCTTCAAAATAATTTTCGTCTGATAGTTTGTTATATAGCAGATCAAGTTTTAAGTTCGGTGTGAATTGGCTGATGTGTTCAAAATTTGCTAAATAGCGGTCGTCTTTGAATTCACTATCATCTAAGTATTCCAAACCTAATTGGCCATAACTTTTTTGATATAAATAACGGAAATTTGTTTTTAATTGTAATCCTCGATCACTGAGTATTTTTGGTGCAAAGATGGCATCTTTGTTAGGGGAAATATTCCAGTACCATGGTGTTTCAAGTTCGAAGCCTGAGTCACTAGAATTGCCTACGGTAGGAGCTAAAAATCCAGACTTACGACGATCATCAATTGGAAAACGAATCCAAGGCGTGTAGAAAATGGGTAGGCCTTTAAATTTCACCAATACATCGCGCCCAATGCCATCGCCAGTGGTCTTGTTTAATTCAACTTCGTCAGCAGATAGTTCCCATGTGCGACTACCTTCTTCGCAAGTGCTATAGGTGGTATCTTCAAAACGGACAAAGTCAGCAGAAGTGCGTTCGATACTTTTTGCAGTACCGCTAGCGTGTAGTGGCTTGTATACATAACTTGCGTCTTTCGATTTTGCATAATCTGTTTCTAGATTAAGTTCCGCTTTTTCACTTTTTATGATTAATTGCTGGTCTTCGGCGCGAACATTTCCACTAGCGGTAACATTTTTATTGTTTTCATCATACTCAAGTTGTTCAGCATCAACCTTTTGCGTGCCGCGGGTCATTTGTACTGTACCTTCTAATGTTGCAATCCCGTTTTCATTACGTTTAGCTTGATCTGCGGTAAACTCTGCGGGTGTATCGGGGTCTATAGGTAGTACTTGTTGGCTGGATTCAGTGACTGAACTATCTTCGCATAGGCCATACGGGCTATCTTCTGCGTGGGTCCCACTAAAATAAGACGCGCAGATTAACCCAAAAACAGATACACACAGATTGCGTAAGGCTTTTTTAAACACAGAATATAGGTAGAGTTACGAGTAAGGATTTTTAATATTTTATCTATTGGATTTAACCACTTAGCCTGCCTAATCATCAGGCTTATATAGTGTAACAGTTTTAAGGTGATGCATTGACGGATTCTGATCAACATCAGGTAAATCTCCAAAGCCAGGCTAAGGCCCATACTGCCGGTTCTAGACAGCTAGTAGGCAGCTTAATTGCTATAGCAACGGCGGTTGTATTGGTTGTAGCCTTGGTTTGGACAAAAAAAGGGCCTGAGGCAAAGTTAGAAGAATTGCCGCCATTGAAAGTAGTAGTGTTAGAAGTTCAGCGCCAGAACCTATCGCCCACCGAGTCTTTAACTGGGCGCTTGCAGCCGGTGAAGACCGCGCAGCTTAAATTTGAGGTGCAGGGTAGGGTTGATGAGCGTTTAGTGGAGCCTGGTGTGTTGGTTGTACAAGGTGATGAGCTTTTGAAATTGGATGCCCAAGATCTACAAGATCAATTCATTCAATCTCAATCTCAATATGATATTGAGCAAGCAGGTATACGTCGTGATCAACGAATGCTTAAGCTTGCCAAACAAAATCTAGCGCTTCAAAAAGCTGAAGTGCAACGCTATGAACAACTAAATAGTGATTCATTAATTTCTGCTTCACAACTAGATGCTGCGCGGCAACAAATGATTACATTAGACTCTCAAGTTTCCGATTTACAATATAAAGTCGCAACTGCTAAGTCTAGAGTTGCATTGAAAGAATCGGAGCGAGATTTAACGCAACGAAATCTTCAACGTGCAACATTAGCTGCACCATTTTCAGGATATGTTAATGAAATAAATGTAGAAGTTGGTGATTTTGTCACAGCAACGCAAATTGTTGCTACGGTAGTGGATACCAGTTATTTAGACTTGCATCTAGATGTTCGAGGAGAAGTAGTTGCAGCATTAGTGCTAAATCAAGAAATTGATGTAATTGTGGGAGACAGTATAATTCCTGGGAGGTTAATTGCTTTACAACCTGATCCAAATATTTCTACCAATACTCATGCGATAAGAATTAGA
>JBOEHC010000069.1:0-19781 GCA_050633765.1 Gammaproteobacteria bacterium | reverse complement strand
CATAAGTAATGAGTTAATTGCAGTTGGTTACGAATTTAATGAAGAAAAAATTCACTTTATTGAAACTCATCACCATTATCCACCATTAATTAAACAAGATGAGTGTTCAATGATAGAGTTGCATCGAGACTTAATGTTTCGTGAACAGCAACATGCCTTTCCAACAGAGCATGCATGGGAAAAGAGCATTGATATTGCACTGCCTAATGGGGCTGAAGCTAAAGTTCTCAATCCGACCTATAGAGTATTCCATAGTTTTTTGCACCGTTGTGTTGTTGATAAGCTTTATCAAAATGGTCAAATCGAGCTTCGGCAATTACATGAATTAGCTAGAGCTCAATTTATGTATTCGTCAGATATAAATTGGGAAGAAATACTAGAGTATGCGCATGAGAATGGTGTACATAAACAGCTTTATACTAATTTGTACGCAGCTAGTAAATTCATGGGAATTCATGATTTTAAAGAAATTTCGAATAGACATATTACCGGATCTGCTTTTCAGTATTTTAGAGTTAATTCAAAGCTTAAATATGACTGGTTTGATGCATTAGATATCAAAGTGGCTAGACGTATTGATCGTTTCTAGACTAAATCAAAAATTAGAATAGTTTTTGCTTTAGCCTAGATAAAGTATTGGATTTTTATGAGCATCTATGACTTGAATGTTCTCCATAAGTTCTCTATGATGAGAACTTATGGAGAACGTTATGCTAACCGAACGAGAGCAGTCCACTCTGCAATTTATTACAGACTATATTGCTAAACACCACAAAGCACCGTTGTTAACCGAGATTGCTGAGGGCTTAGGTATTCAGTCTAAAGGTGTAGTGCATCGTTATGTATCTGCATTGGAAGCACAGGGTTATATACGCCGGCATCAAAAGCATCGTGGCATCGAATTGGAAGGCCATCCCGATTCTGACGAATTACCACTTTTAGGACGCATTGCTGCCGGCAAACCCATTGAAGCAATTGAAAATCGTGAGCTCATTAGCTTTGCAAACTTATTAGGCGGACCTAATCGCTATGTGTTGCAAGTGAAAGGTCATTCAATGATAGATGAAGGTATTCGCAGTGGTGATCTCGTAGTGATTGAACAATCCAGTACTGCGCGTAGCAATCAAATTGTAGTGGCTTTAATTGATGATAATGAAGCGACACTGAAAAGGATAAAGTTTCCAAATAGAGATATAATTCGTTTAATTCCTGCTAATAAAAATATGCAACCTAAAGAATATCCAGCAGATCGCATAACCATACAAGGTGTGTTAGTAGGTCAAGTAAGAATGTATGAATGAGTTTAGTGCAACGCAAGCGCTGGAATCGGGCAATTGTTTTCATCGATATGGACGCATTTTTTGCTAGTATCGAGCAAAATGTGCGGCCTGAACTGCGTGGTAAGCCAATTGGAATTACTAATGGTTTAACAGGTACTTGTTTTATTACTTGTTCATATGAAGCAAGAGCCTATGGAATAAAAACCGGCACACGTCTTAAACAGGCTCAATATTTGTGCCCTCACGTTCAGCAAATCCCAGCAAGACCAGAACTTTACGCCAAAGTATCTACAGATATTATGTCGGCGTTACAAAGCGTAACCCCTGATATAGAAGTATTTTCAGTAGATGAGGCTTTTCTTGATATAACTCATTGCCAAGGTATTTATAAGAATCCTATTCATGCTGGAGAGTTGGCTAGGCAAATAGTTGAAAAGGTGGCTGGAGTTACTTGCAGCGTAGGTATTAGTGGTGACAAAACGACTGCAAAGCATGCAGCTAAGTTGATAAAGCCTGATGGGCTTATAGTGGTACCACCTTGGTTAGCGCGCGCACATTTAAAAGATGTGCCCGTTACAGAGCTTTCTGGAATTGCAGCAGGTATTGGAGAATTTCTTAATGACAGGAAAGTCTATGTCTGTGGTGACATGGCTAAGATGCCAATAAGTGAGCTTGCAAAGCGCTTTGGAAACTTAGGCCGACGTATCTGGTATATGGCACAAGGTTTAGATCCAGAGCCTTTAAATAAAACCTTAGCTGCACCTAAGTCAATTGGGCATGGAAAAATAATGCCTCCTAACACCAAAAGTCTTCGCGTGTTAAAAACATATTTGCATCATATGAGTGAGAAAGTTGCAACGCGGTTGCGGAAACATTCACTTGAAGCGCGCAGTTTTTTTATTGGATTTCGAGTTAAGCATGCTAACCATAAATGGTTGGCTAGTAAATTTCAGTCGGAAGAACCCACAAATGATGGGCGAAAAATTTGGCTACTTGCCAAACAACTGCTTGATCGTTGGAGTGGTGAAGGTGTATTTCAAGTGCAGATTACCGCGCTTGATCTGCGGCCAAGTGGGAATCAACTATCATTTTTCAGCGTCTTAGATGAACAACGCCAATGTCTTAATCGAGCGATAGATCAGATTAACGAGCGTTTTGGTGAGTTTGCGATTGCCCCAGCAACATTATTACAACGTTCTGACATGCCTAATGTTATCGCACCATCGTGGAAGCCTGAGGGTCATAGGAGGACAGTGTAGTAGGGTGTAGCTATTGTGAGCCAGGCAACACCGTAAGACGGTATGAGAGAGGTTTTTGAATCTGAGATTAATCCAGGCCACTGAAAAATAGTACGAGTAAGGTCTTGCTGTCAGTCAGTGAGCTATAAATTTTATAGATAAACGATATAAATGCACCTAAAATCCGTGACTTACTGCCAATTATCATACATAAATAACCATTTGGGATTAAAGCTAAGGTAATTGAATAGTACGCCGATACAATGAGTTATGGTTATACAGGATAAGTATAGCCAAGTTATAGGAAATAACTAACGTATTGAAAAGGAGCGTTCATGCTATCAACTAAAAGTATTCAAAGGCTTTATAAGCCATCTCGATTGCAGAAGTTCCCTGTAGTTAAAAAACTACGCGCTTTAAAATCTGCTCAAATATCTTCTGAAAGTGCTGCAAATGATACGAACTTGAGTCGTGATCAAGTCATAGAGATTTATGATTGGATTGCACAACTCAATTCAGAGTCAAACAGTGTATGAATCAAGGGTGGAATGAGCTAAATATATTTATCAAGTTAATTGTTTATAAGGAAGTTTAAAATGGAAATCACACATACAATTCTTGTTTTTGATGTTATTGCTTTGATGGGAATTATAGTTTCGAGTGCAGTGTATTTGTACCGACACAAGGCTCACTAACAAAGTAATCGTTCAAAAGACATATCAAGGTCCAACTCCATGCGTAAGCCATTACGCATAAAAACGAAAAAGCCCCATCTCTGGGGCTTTTTTATTATTATGTTTAATTAGTTTTAAATTAAATAGAGTAGTGGTGAGGGACTTTATTTCCCTGAACTAAATGCTGAGCATTTTAGTGCACCGATTAAAGCTTTATGAAATTCTTGCGTTTTATCATCGCCAATTTCTCTACGCACACAGTCTACTAATGATTCACTATAGTTGATGCCATCACTAGCAATATGCTCTCCCTTAGAGGTTAATTTAAGGTTGACCACGCGACGGTCTTGTTTGCTATGTTCTCTTTTTACCAAGTCTTTGGTTTCCAATAGTTCAAGTTGCCTACTGATTGTTCCCGAGTCAGTAAAGGTTGCAGCAGATACTTTTGCGGGTGTTACCGCAAGTTCAAGATAGATAGCTTTTAATATGCGCCATTGCTGATAATTAACGCTATGCTTCTTTAGAAAACCAGTCGTTTTTTTCTTGGCAATGCTATGAATGGTTTCTATATAGGTAATGATATCTGCATCATTCGCTGACAATCCATTTTCAAGCACGCGTTTTGTAAAATCATTTTCTTCTTCTGAAATATTCATGTTCTCTCTTATAGTAGTAAAATTTCCTTTTTTACCAACCTTGTTAAGCCAACAAATATACTAATCTAAGTTAGTTTATCCGACGTAAATGGTTGTTGCTCAACAACTATTATAATTATAACTGCACAATATTCGGAATGTATTTTAAAAATTGTGAGCTACTTAACAAATCTTAGGAGTCAAATTTATACTAATGAGTTCCAGTCGAAAGTTTGTATAATTAATCTACGATATAGCACAACTATGATGTGGAAATGCACTGAAATCGAACAAAAAATACATGCATTATTGGTATTTGATAAAGCAGTATTTAATTTTTTGAATAAGCTTATTTAAATTTAAGCTGAAATACAGGTAAAGAAACTCTTGATTATATCAACACTCCATCGTATTAAATCGTACGTTTGGCCATAATTAGATTCACACACCTTTATACAGATCCATACCATGAGCGTCATATAGCTAGTAAATACAGAGGTTTATTCATGAGTTATTTTGGTGAGAGCACTTTAGAGCATAAAGTTTTGAAATATATGGAAGGTATAAAAAATTCAAACGAGCTCAAAGATTTCGAAATCATTCGCATCATGAATAAAGTGGTTGAGTATTATCGCGATAGTCTCGTATACGAATTTAATGAAGATGAGGCGAATACGATATTGCAAGAAGCTAGTGACACGAGCATTCGAGAAAGACAAGAGCAGTCTTCAGAATCGTAGAAGCAAACATGGTATTTTCTCTAGATGGGAAGTTGCCGTGTTCTTTTCATTATCACTGAAAAATATTTTACTTAATACGAGTGTTGTAAGGCAAACTTATCTAATTGAGTTTGGTAAATCTTATTCCCACATTGCTAGCCTAGACACTAATCAATCGTTATGTTCATTAAATTGCATGTTAGAAATACTGACAAGATCAGTGCTTGAGGAGATAATTGTGCAAACTAAAGATAGATGGTTTTATATATTGCGTAAGGAACTCCTTAACGATGTGTATGCTCCAATAGTAGTTAGTAAAGCGAATCGTGCAACAGTAAGTTTGGGGAGTAATAAGCATGATGCAGCACCAATTGCCGCGCCATATAGTGTTTGTCTTACTTGAACACTTTTCAGCGGTAAGCCATGAGCGTAGCGTACAAAATGCTCGCAATTGAAATTTAATAGTTCATATTTAATGTCGCGAATAATGCAGCTACGTGCACGGGATAATACTATTTCTGTTGGATAATCACCTTGTATGCTACTTTTCTCAATGGCATGGCTGCTTACCACTGTTGACCAAGGTTCTTCTTCGACACCATTGGTGCGGTAGGAGAGAGATATAAGCATAGGCATATCCTCACAGATGCGATCGCTTACTATCGCAAAGTGCTTATACATGGTGTAGCGAATTGCAATGACTGTGCCGGGAATAAGTGTATCTAAGTTAATATTTGAGCGCATAGTGATATTAAATATTGGAAATTCTGTTAAAGTTATATTCAATTAGCTTTTCAAAGATATTAGAGTATATTTTAATAAATTAGTTTCTTGAATTCTATTTAAAGCAGTAACCATCCTATGAAACATCATACAGCAGTTGAAATTTTCACGAGAGCAATAAGTTATTTTATTTTACTAGTCTTTTTGATTGCTTGTTCACAGGCTTATTATGGTGCTTTGGAAAAGGTGGGAATTCATAAGCGCGATATAATGGTAGATCGTGTTCAAGAAGCCAAGCAATCACAAGAAGAAGCTAAAACTCAGTTTCAGTCTGCATTGGAAGAATTTAGCTCAGTTGCAAAGTTTCAAGGTGGTGATTTAGAAGAAACGTATAAAAAACTTAATAGAGAATTAGAGAAAAGTGAAGCAAGAGCGGAAGAAGTTACTATGAGGATAGATAGTGTGGAAGATGTGTCGATCGCTTTGTTTAAAGAGTGGGAGCAAGAGCTTGATCAATATGATAGTCAGAAGTTGCGTACACATAGTGAACAGCAATTAAATGATACAAAAGTTAGATATCAACAATTAATGGCGGCTATGCGTTTAGCAGAATCGCGTATAGAACCAGTGCTTAGGCCATTTAGAGACCAAGTATTATTTTTAAAACATAACCTAAATGCTAAAGCTATTGCGTCATTGCGTGGAGAATTAATACAAGTCGAATCTGATACGAGTAAATTAATAAAAGATCTAGAATTATCAATAGCAGAGGCCGATCGGTTTATCCAAGAAACTACTATATAAGTTATTTGCCTGTTGCAAGTTCTATAACTATCTGAATATCAGAAATCCTCTTTATAATTGCCCCTTTCATTCTTCCCTGTATACCATTTATCTCTATAGACTGAAGCAATACTTCAGTATTTGATAAGGTCAGGGCCCATTTCACAGTTGGGGAATATTGTGAAAGCTGCACGAATATTTTTCATATTTGCTACTCATCTTTTATTGCTTATTTCATTGTCTGCAGTACATGCAGCTGACAATTTTCTTTTAGCATTCAAAAATTCTGTTGAAGAAGCTGATATCGATCAATGTGTGAAAGAATTAAATTTAAGCGCTGATGATAGTCTAGAAGCAGCTGAACGATTCTTTCAGGTTGGTATGTGTCATTTCTGTGCTGATTGCGAACTTGATGCAGATAATGGAGAGTTGTTTCTTGCTAACGTTAATGACAATCCTTTGGTGCTGGCTTTATCGACTGATCGTTTTCAAACAACCTATAAGCTATTTTCACAAGCTGCAGTCTTAGGGGAGCGTGAAGCTTATTATGGGTTAGCTGTGTTGTTATACATATCAGATTTAAGTAATAAACGAAATTCTAAAAATGAAGCTAATAAAAATAACAGTGCTGTAATAGAGAGCTTGGGGTCTGGTAGTAATCAAGCTGAGAATAATTCACAAAAATCAATTGACACTTTAATTACAGCAGTCTTGCAAGAAACATCTGAGCCTGGTTTTTCGCAACAAATTCATAACAACCTATTAGCTTCGGCAAAGCTAGGCTATCTACCTGCTCAATTTGCTTTAAGTGAAGTATATTTTAAAGGTATGGGGGTCCCTTCAGATAAAGTGCAAGCTTATGCATGGGCTGCAACGGCAGTTTCGCAGAACCCTCCATTTGGAAGTCAGCGGCGCGATGACAAGGCCGCTAATTTTGATAATGTAGAATTAAATGCAGCAGAAGCGCTTGCTGAAGAATATATGAAGAAGTATACCGATCTATTTTTAATCGTTCATCAGTAATGGTCTTGTGCTAATCAATCAGTATCTTGATAAGAGGTCTGCTTCTTGAAGAGAGTCTATTTCTTTTTTGATCATTGTTGTAGAAAATGTTTCGTCAATTTCTAAAAAAATAATTTGCATAATTTGCATAAAATCTGATTTTTCATCTATAGCTAACGGTTTGTTGAACTTAGTCTTATACAGTTTTGCAATGTTTGCGATAAGTATTTTTATGCGATGTAATGCATCTTGGTTGGTTTCACCGCGAATATTATCTGTTGCCCAAGTGATGATATCCCTAACATGCATCAAGTCTGTGCGAGTGCGATCTAGAATTTCTGGTAAATAGCCTAATCCAGAGAAGGATGCCTTGGCTTTTAATAAAGGCACGCCAAAGGTAGGCAGGGTGTGTAAATCATGTAGGACTTTGTTGATATTGTCTGCGGTGCTATCTAGTTCAATAGCGGTTAATTTTGCTTGTGGAATTTCTAAACTACTTTTGACTACCGCATGATAATCTTCAATATAGGTCTCTATCTGATGGATGAACTCATCAACAATATATCTTTTCTCGGCTAAAATACTGCGTATGGCTTTGGCAGAATAGGCGTCTAGAGAGTAATGCTTTACCTTGTATATCGGCATGTAGATGTTCAAAAATACTGTTGAGTTAGTGTCAGTATAACTCAAATTCTATACTAATCAGTAAATGTATTACGCAAGTAATTTGCATACAATATTTTGTAATGAAGCTGCATTAGCCTGGGCTGCTGGCACAGCATTTCCAGCAGTTAATTTGATTTTTGCTAATATTCTGCGTGGTATTCCGCTTAATGGTTTGCCGTATCTATTGCTGAAATAACTACCCCACATTCCATCTAATGCTATGGGCACCACTTGGGCAGGTGTTTCTTTCAAAATACGATCAATGCCTGGTTTGAAATCATTTAGCTTCCCATCTAAGGTGAGTTTTCCTTCTGGAAATAATCCAACTAAATTTCCCATCTGCAGCTCCCTAGCAATCTGATCATAAGCTTTTTCTAATAATTCTGGATCTTCCTTTTTAGGTGCAATAGGAATTGCATGTGCAGTTTTAAATATAAATCTTAAAAAAGGAATATTGAAGATTTTGTGATACATAACGAAACGAATGGGTCGTCGTACAATTCCTCCAATGATTAGTGCATCCATTAGACTTACGTGGTTACATACGATAATTGCTGCACCTTCTTCTGGTATGTTGTCCAAGCCCTGTGTTTTAACTCGATATACAAGATGTACTAAAATCCATACAACAAATCGCATAAAAAATTCAGGTATAAGCGTGTAAATATAGAGGGCGATAACCGCATTTAATAATGCAGCAACTAAAAATAATTGAGGTATGCTAAGTCCTGCATTGGTGAGTGCGATAGCATATATTCCTGCAGCAATAATAAACAATGCATTGAGTATATTATTGCCTGCTATGATGCGAGAGCGACGCTTAGGATTTGAGCGGGCCTGTATTAATGCATATAAAGGAACAATATAAATACCACCGAATGTTCCTAGTAAAAAGATATCTAGAATTAAACGCCAATTTGCTTGATTTAGAACGAATTCTTTAAAGCCAATTAATTCTGCAGCGGTCTGGTCAGCGGTTTGGCTAATAGTAGCGAAGAATAAATCGGCACCAAAAATAGTCAAACCAATAGAGCCAATTGGAACTAGTCCTAGCTCAATAGTTCGGTTAGAGAGGCGCTCGCAGGCTAAAGAACCCATACCAATACCTATGCAGAAAAGCGCTAGAAAAAATGTCACTACTTGCTCATTTGCTCCTAATGAGAGGCGAGTGAAATTAGGTAATTGAGTAATGTATGTTGAGCCTAGAAACCAGAACCATGAAACACCTAATACTGAATTAAATACGGTTCTGTTTTCTCTTAAGGTACTTAAGTTATCAAATGTTTCAGATAAGGCATTCCATTTTAGTTTTAGATTAGGGTCGACAGCTGGGGCAGATGGTATTCTTGTGCTATTTAGATAGCCAAGTGCAGCTAATAGTATAATGGTGCAAGGGATAAACAGTTTCGCACCGGATGACAGTCCAATGAGAATTCCTCCTAGCATAGTGCCTAATAGAATTGCACCGAACGTTGCCGACTCGACTAGTGCATTACCTCCTACCAGTTCATCCTTTTTAAGGTGTTGAGGAATAATAGAGTATTTAATGGGACCAAAAAGAGATGACTGCGTACCCATCAAAAATAATGCGAATAGGAGTAATGGAATATTTTGGAAATAAAACCCAAATGCTGCAACGGACATGATGCAGATTTCTGCTAATTTAATACGTCTTATTAAAGATGATTTTTCATAACGATCTGCAATCTGTCCAGCCATCGCAGAAAATAGTAAATACGGTGTGATAAAAAGAATAGCCGCAAGATTAATTATGTTGGTGGAATCATTCGAACCTGAATAGCTGCTTTGAAATGCAATGAGTATAAATAATGCATTTTTGAAAACATTATCATTGAAGGCGCCAAAAAACTGAGTTAAAAAGAAAGGACGAAATCGATTCTCTCTGAGTAATTGGAATTGGCTATGTGAATTTTCGTTCGGGATTTTTGACAAATTTTAGTGGCAACATGAATGGCCAAATTTTTTGAGACGCCAGTAATTATCGGGCCAGGGAGTTAAAAACCCTACTAAAAGCATTATAGGTATTACCCACCAAACTAGTTTTGCGCCACCGGTTAAAAAATAGTCGGCGATATTCATTGCAGCTTCCATAGAAATCATAGAAATAAAGCTCATTCCTAATGCAGTTCTTAGTGCATTTTTTAAGCCCATGCCTTTTTTACTAAGGATAATTGTTTCTAAGAGCACACTTGTTATTAAGCCATTAATTATGGCTAGTGTGAGGATTAGTAATGGTTTGATGCTATAGTTGTTAAATTGGAAAAACGCAATCGTACCAAAGTCGCCAATAGAACAACCTATTAAACACCACATAGTGTTGTAAGCACTTTCTTTCCAAATTTTCAGGTTATTCCAAAAGTTCATTGGCAAATGTACTTTATCAGGATGAATATAATAGACATTAAAAAAGCGTGGTAAAAATATCTACCACGCTTTTTAAAAAGATATCGGGCTTACTATTTATAATCAGGGTTAATTGCACCTTGATCAAAATCTACTTCAACTTCTAAATCTGTTTTTAAGCGTGATTGACATGCAAGGATGTAATTTTCTTTTAGCATGTCGCCATCTAGTGTGTATGCAAAATCGGTTAATTCTTTTACTTTTCCACTTATTAGTTTTGCGCGACAAGAACCACATGAACCTACCTTGCAATCGCAAGGCCATTCTATGCCTGCATTTTTAGCAGCTTGTAAAAGATTGATGCCACCTTTGACCTCAAAAGTTTGGCCAGTGTTTTTAATAGTTACTGTATAATCCTTATTTTTCCCACCTAATCCAAACATGTTTTGTTCTCCTGTAACGAGCGGTTGTCGAGCAGCTTTTGTGGTATGCCGCATTGAAATCTTGCTGAATCATAGCGCTTTCGAGCAATAAGACGAAGAAATTTGGCATAAAATGTTCTGCTACATAGAACAAAACACCAAATAATGGTCGTTTATTTGCATATTTTGCTAAGAAAGACGCTATTTTCACCTGAATATCTATATCGGGTTACTACGGCTGAGAAAGTAAAGTAAGAGGTGAAAATCATGAATTGCGTGACAACTGGCATAGAAAAACTTCTGATGCTTAAAATGAAATATAGTTTTTAGAATTATATTTATTAAATTCTATTATTGTATTTCAAATAGTTCTTATGCTTTAGTATAACTAACAATTCGGATAATCCCGGATGCCAACATCACGGGGCAACTGTAAATCAAGAAAGAAATATTACCTCAAATCTTATTTGCCTGTGAATGTCTGCATAAAGATCTATATCCAATATAGTCATTGATAATGCATGAGCAAGCAGTCAATTAACAAATAAATTGAGAAATTCATTAAACACAGCGTAAATCAACTAACCTACTGTTTCCTAGTGGGTTATTGCACCCGTCTGGAAAATTTACAATTTTAATGTTCTTACGGTCAACATGCTAAATGTTTCACTCGTTCTACTCGGTCACTGTTTTTCTTTGGCTAAACGTTAAAATTTACTCTTAATCAATAAATTGGAGTTGGAGTAATAAGGACTTAAACGTGGCAGATAATTATCTGTGAACGTTGTGGCTCATTGGATGAGTCTTTCTGCATAGTCCTATGTTTAAGCTATGCCTATTAAATCTAGTTCAAAATTTGGAAGCATTAAAAAGCTCACTTCTGGGTTGTTGCCTGGGCATGGTGATTCTGCACCTATAGAACTTAAATGCCGTTTTGATGGACGAATTATTGAGGCCAACAATGTAGTGCGTGAATTAGCTGAAACTCTAAAAGCACCTAAGGTAAATCGGCTCTTGCCTGATGATCATTTCGAATTAGTAAGTCGCGCATTACACAGTGGTGATGTGATTGTTTCAGCGAATCGAATATATGGTTTTGACTTCGAGTGGAAGTATTATTTAGATCAAAGAAACAAAGTAATCCGGATTGAGAGTATTAAATATAAGGAATTCACACCCCAAAATGAGGCAGGGGAAGAATACTCTTTTGCACAAGAAAATTGGTCGAGTTTTATAGATTCTATTCCTGTGGCTGTATGTGTAACTGAAAATAATAGTGATGAAATTAAGTACATTAATCAACTGGCATTACGGACATTAAATATTGCGTCGGATAATGTAAATAAAACAAGACTTCGTGATGTTTTTTCAGAAGAGGAATCAATCAAAAAAATAAATAAATTACTAGTTGAGCAAGGATTTGTTAGAGACTTAAGAGTTTCTGCATTTGGTAAAAATAGTAGCCGTTGGGATGGTGATAAAAAATGGTTGCAAGTAAACATTAAGTTAATTAGGAAAGTAGAGGGTTCTTTCCTGATATGGACCTTTGCTGATAATACAGCTGGCTCACAAACAGAAGTTGCACTGATCGAAAGTGAAAATAAATTTCAAAATGTAATTCAAGGTGCGCAAGAAGGAATTTGGGAATGGCATGCAGGGTTAGAGGGATCTGAGTGGTGGTCTCAACCAATGTATGAATTGCTTGGTTTAAAAGTTGATGAATGCGAAATAGGTCTGTCACAGTTACAAAGGCTAATTCATCCTGATGATCGTGATGTTTTTGCAAATGCATGGGCCAAATTAATAACAGAAAAGAGCAAATATTTATTGATTGAAGCGCGAGTTGCCGTAAAAAAACAAGGTTATAGATGGTTTGTTGTTCGCGGAACAGCAGATTATGACTTTACTGGCAATGCAAAAAAAGTGGTGGGTTCAATTAGTGATATTCATTTGCAAAAACAAGCACAAGTTCAATTGGCAGATGAAAAAGATAAAGTTGTAGCAACTTTACGCTCTATTGTAGACGCTGTGATAACAACCAATGAGCGTGGAGAAGTTCAATATACTAATCAAGCTGCTGCACGTTTTCTAAATTGTTCAGAACAAGAGGCAAAAGGAAAACACATTGAAAGAATTCTCGATTTATATGAAGAAGAATCAGATAAAAAAATAGATAATCCAATTCTTTCTTGTCTTTCAGGTCGTCAGAAGGGAAATCAAAAATTAAATGCAGATATAGTTACCAATACAGGTGCAAAATATACCGTACAGCTGATGGTAACCCCGTTAATTTCACAAACAGGCAAGCTTTATGGCGCGGTGACGGTGATGAATGATGTGACAAACTTACGTTTGTTAGCTAGACGTTTGCGCTATCAAGCAAGTCATGATTCTTTAACAAGCTTAATTAACCGCTCTGAGTTTGAACGAAATGTTAGGAAGGCTATTCTTGTTGCTAAAAACAAGTTAAAAAGAAGCTCACTAATTTATTTAGATCTTGATCGGTTCAAAATGGTAAACGATTTGTATGGCCATGCAGCAGGCGATGAGTTGCTAATTCAGTTTAGTAATCTTGTAAAAAGTAAACTTAGAGGAACAGACATACTTGCACGTTTAGGCGGAGATGAATTTGCATTGTTACTTTCAGGATGTAATTTAGATGAAGCAGAAGAAAAAGCACATGAGATTCTGCAATCAATTCAAGAATATAAATTTATCTGGGAACAGAAAAGTTTTAACGTTGAGGCCAGTATTGGTGTCGCAGAAATAAATCAGAAATGCTTTGACTTGTCATATGTGTTGTCATCAGTAGATAGTGCTTGTTATTTAGCAAAAGAGTCTGGCAGAAATTGTGTGCGTGTATTCAGGGAAGGCGATGTTGATATTAATCGTCGTCGAGGACAAGAACGGTGGTTGCAGAGATTTGATAAAGCTTTAAATGAAGGTCGATTAGTCGTTACAGCTCAATCAATAATCAATATTAAAGCAGATAAAGATTCCCAGATTGATAAGAATGGTTTTGAAATCTTAATTAGAATGCAAGATGATAATGGGCGGTTGGTCCCACCAAATGCATTTTTACCGGCTGTTGAACGTTATAACCGTGCGCCTAAACTTGATCGGTGGATATTAGATAAAGTATTGTTACTGTTGGCAGAAAATAGAAACGTTCTTTCGCAAATTGATAAATGTTCCATTAACCTCTCTGGACAATCACTCGTTTCGGAAGGTTTCTTGCCGTTTATAGTGGCTAAGTTAAAAGAATATGAAATTCAAGCAAGCAAAATATGTTTTGAGATAACCGAAACTGCCGCAATCGCAAACTTAGATCAAGCTACATCTTTTGTGCAAAGCTTGAAGGATTTGGGTTGTTATTTTGCTTTAGACGACTTTGGGTCGGGTTTGTCATCTTTTGCATATTTAAAAACATTGCCTGTAGATTTTCTGAAAATAGATGGAATGTTTGTAAAAGATATACATAATGACAATGTGAGCCGTGCAATGGTTAAGGCCATTAATGAAATGGGACATGTATTAGGCAAACAAACGATTGCAGAATACGTAGAGAATGAAGAAATTTTAAATATCTTAAAAGATATTGGTGTTGATTTTGCGCAAGGTTTTCATGCTGGAAGACCAGAGCCAATACTAGAGTTTTTTGAATCTTCGCAGTTTAAAATTGTTACACCAAAGACGCGTAAATTATTTGTTGCGAATGGCTAGTCTGAAGCTAAAAAATATGCAGTTACAATTTTTTAGCCGAGAGTTTCTAAGCCCATAATCGTCGAGTAGGATTCCGCGGTGTGGAACCTTGCTGTAGAGGAGTAATGTTCTGTAGCACCAAGCCGTTGCACTTCTAATATATATTTCTTTTCATCTTCGGAACAAACGTGCTCCCTAAGAGCTTGTGCGGTGATGTCAGCTTCATCTTTACAGCTAAAAGGGTAAAACTGAGTTGCGAATAAATATTGATTATTAGAGCTTCGTACGGTGTCTTGTCGAAGCCGGTACTCGTTGCTTGTGCTTGCTTGAGGCTTACTGCTTACTCGCTGTATAGCGATATCAACATCCCCGATTCCCAGTTGCATCATCATTTCACTATTACGTTCTAGATGAGCATCCATGTATGCCGCTTTTTTAATAAATGATTCAGCTGAGTCATGTAAATGTGCTTTGCGGAGTTGGCGATCAATTTGCTCGTCGCCTTGTTTTTCACGGTATTGAATACGGATACCTGTACGATTTATAAATATACTCATCACATCAATAGGGTATTCACCCTCAAGATAATCACGGAATTGTTCGGTATTTAGTGCCATCTATAATCTTCGTATAAATAATTATTGCGGCCAGACGGATCCAGCCCGAAGAGCCAATTTTCAGGTATTTTTAGTGCGTCGGTGTGTGCTAGATGACTAAGTGTGGTTAATTACAGGTTGAAATCCCAAATGGTAAGTAACCTGGGCACCAGCCAGTCACGCCTGTGAATACAGGAATGATTCCGATTAAGCCAAACCACCAGCCACCGCCAAAGGCTAAAGCTAAGCCTATTAATAATAGGCCAACTAAAATTCTTAACATGCGATCTGTTTCGCCAACATTTGCATTCATGTGAACTCCTTCTTAATTAAGCTTGAACTCTGATAAGTCTCTAATTTTATATACGCTTTATATCACGTACAGCACATACTTTAGGAGTATTTTGGAAAGTAAATCAAAATTTAATTTGCTAATCAAGACGGTGAGTGATTGGCGTGCTAGTACCATTCATCGATAATATATTACCGTTAGTTAAATTTGACGACTTATTAGCTGGTATTCACAATTATTAGCCGTTGACTATGTGATTAATGTCCTTTACTTAATTTTAATTTAGAGCAGAATTGCTAAGACTTACATGGAGAGTTGAGATGGGTTTATTAGATAAAATTACCGGTAAAACAAATCAAACAGTATCTGAGGAAATTGTAATTTCAGAGCCTGTTAATAAAGAAGTAGTAACTGGAGTAGATCATTTGTGGATGAAAGAAGATATTGATGCCAATAAACCTACACTAGTAAAAGACCCAAGAGTTGACACAGGGATACTACGGAATCGTATTGCAGATAAGATTGCAAAAATGAATAATCATTAAAATCTCTAACGATCTCTGCTTGGCAAAACCACTTTATTATATTACTTAAATATTTTTAGTGATACTACACAAAAGTTTTCTAAATTTAGCCTAGTCTAGGCATTTAATGCTTGTGTAAGCTGCGTATCTAGTTTTCATAAGTTAGTTACTTTATGGCAAGATTCAACCTTCGTTGAATACTTGTTTACTCCTATGCGCCTAGTACATCTGCTTTATATAATTATTTTATTTCATTTTAATTTATGTGTTCTTTTCGCAGAAGATGAAAAGCCTGAATTGTCAGGTAATTTCATTCAAGGTGGGTTGGTGACAGGGAAAGTTGCTCCAGAATCAAAAGTGAAGATAAATGATCGCATGGTGCAAGTGTCAGAGGATGGGGAATTTATTATTGGTTTTGGGCGCGATTACCCCTCTACCGCGCTTCTAACTATTATTAAAATTGATGGCAGTGAACAACAAAACACATTGCAGATAGCTCAACGAGAATATCAGATTCAACGCATTGATGGTTTACCTAAAGCGCAAGTGAATCCTGATGAAAAAACCTTAGTTCGTATTAAACAAGAACGCATAGCTATCGCTAAAGCACGTAATCTTGATGAAGCAAGAATGGACTTTGCATCAGGATTTATTTGGCCCACAAAAGGACCGATAACTGGTGTATTTGGCAGTCAACGAATTCTCAATGGCGAACCTCGGCAACCGCATTATGGTATTGATGTGGCTGCTCCCGTTGGTACGCCCGTAGTGGCGCCTGCAGCGGGTGTTGTTACATATGCGGATAATATGTATTTTTCTGGGGGCACCTTAGTGTTGGATCACGGTCATAATTTATCTTCATCGTTTTTGCATCTGGAGAGTATTCTTGTTCAAGTAGGTGAGAAGGTTAAGCAAGGGGATAAAATAGCACTAGTGGGTGCAACCGGTAGAGTAACTGGGGCACACCTGGATTGGCGTATGAACTGGCATGAGCAACGAGTTGACCCTGGTTTATTGATGGGTGAATCTGTCAATAGTAATAAATGATATACATATCATATAGATAAGTTGTTATATTAAATTAATTATTTAAATTATAATAAAGTAAAAAATTACATAGAGAATGAAAGGATAAATGAGTTCCCAAGGTCTTATTAATGAAGGTGATAGAAATGCGCAGTTTGAGGCGATGGTGAATGCCTACTCAAAGGATTTATATCGCTATGGCTTATGGTTAACTAAAGATGCACAAGTATCAGAAGATTTGGTGCAAGAGACTTTTTTGAGAGCATGGAAGGCAATGGATCAGCTGAAAGATCCAAAAGCGGTGAAAAGTTGGTTATTTACTATTTACAGACGAGAAAATGCACGCCGCTTTGAAAAGGTAAGGCCGGATACTACGCCTATTGATGATATTAACGTAGATCAATTTGCGCAGGTTGAAGATAGTTTTGCGAAAACTGAAGTGATTGCATTGCGTAAAAGCTTGAAAGATTTACCAGCAGAATATTTAGAGCCACTTCTGTTACAAGTATTAGGTGGATATAGCTGTGATGAAATTGGTGAGGTGTTGGATATTAAATCTGGCGCTGTGATGACAAGGTTATTTCGAGCACGCAAAAAATTACGTGCACTTTTAGAAGATGATGATTCAGAGATAGAAATTGATGGTCAAGATAATATTGCAGAAATTTAATTTTTAAAAAATTATGAATATGGATACAATTTGTTTAGAAACACGAAGAGAAATTACTGCAGATCCTAATCGTAGAGACTCGGAGTTATTGCAGCATCTATCTGTTTGTGAGTCCTGCACGAAATATTTGCAAAAGCTCAAAAAGTTTGACGATAAATTAAAAACGGCCTGTAATATTGATGTTACAGAAGGTCTAGCGTCAAGAATCATTCTTGCGCAACGTATGGCAGAAGGATCAGTAGAGGCGCAAGCAAATGTAATTCCTATCAATAAGACTAAAAGCAATGCTAACTATAGATGGATGTCTATGGCCGCAGCGCTTGTGCTTGCGGTAGGTTTGTCTTTGGGAATGTTTAAGTGGGGTGAGTCGCAAGGCGTGCAAAATGAAGTACTTGCACATATTAGTAGTCATCTGTATGAATTAGAAGAAGACGATAATATTCAACTGACATCGCTGAATAGCTTTTTGAAGAATCATGGGTTACTTGCTCGTGAAGGTATTGGGTATGTGCGCCATGTATCAAATTGTCCTATTGATGGAAAAATGGTCCCTCATCTAGTGATTGGAGATGATCAAGGAAATGCCATAACCGTTATGTATATTCCATGGAAAGACTCTACCAAACGAACTCCATTTAGTAATGAAGAATTTAATGGTGTTTTGGTAGGGGCACAAAAAGGCAGTTTTGCAATTGTTTCAGATGATGTTGATACATTGAAATCAGTAGAACATCGAGTGATGAATTCAGTGGAAGTTAAGATTTAATCTGATTATGAGCAAGCCATGAAGGCTTGCTCATATAATGTTGTTCTTGAAAGAAGAACGTGAAAGATTAGTTAATGCTCTGGTAATAATCCATCAAGATCTTAGCCACTTCAGGTCGTGCAAATTCTTTTGGTAAATCTTCGCCTGCTGCAAGCATGCCACGTACTTTAGTTCCAGAAAGTAAAACAAAGTCATCTTTTTCATGATCAGGTGCATCACGCATCATGACTACTTTATTTAACTTCTTAGAATACGCAGTGTGATCAGCACGGAATATTTCTATTTCTAACGCTCCTGCAGGAACCTCGTCATCAAAAATAGTTTGTGCATCAAAAGCACCATAGTAATCGCCTACACCTGCATGGTCGCGGCCAATTATAAAATGTGTACAGCCACAGTTTTGTCTAAACACAGCATGCAATACACCTTCACGTGGGCCTGCGTATAACATGTCGAAACCATAACCCGTAACCATGACGCTATTAGGTGGGAAATACACGTCGACCATTTTGCGAATAGCCGCATCTCGTATAGGGGCAGGGATGTCGCCTTTTTTCAACTTACCCAATAACATGTGAATTAAAACCCCATCCGCATTAACTGCCTCTTGTGCCATTTTGCATAGTTCTTCATGGGCACGGTGCATTGGGTTACGAGTTTGAAAACCAACTACGGTATTCCAACCACGTTCTGCAATTTCATCGCGTATTTCGCCAGCGGTTTTAAAGGTGCCTTTAAATTCTTCGCTAAAATAACTGTAGTTAAGAACTTGAATAGGTCCGGAAATAGCAAATTTCCCTAAGGACATAAACGTTGCAGCTCCAATATGATCTGGGTCTGTGGTGCGATAGACTTTTTCGGTAATATTTGCTACATCTGCATCGCTTAATTCTTCAATCGATTCGATATCTTGAATTGCAAGTACAGGATTACCTTCAACATTAGGGTCGCGCAATGCAATTCTTTTTGCATCACCAATGGCATTCGTATCTTGTACTAAATTAAGAACCGGTGTTGGCCAAAACAAGCCACTACTGGTTTTCATATTGTTTGCAACGGACACCGCATCTGCGGCAGTCATAAATCCGTTCAAAGGAGTGAAGTAGCCTGCGCCTAACATTACTGCATTTGAAGCAGCAGCCGAATTTACTATTATTGAAGGTAAGCTTTCTGCTTCTTTTTCTAATTGTTTGCGAGTTGCTTCGTCTTCAACATATAAAGGCGTTAACGCGTCCGATCCATGCGGCTTAATCATTTTTCTCTCCCAAGATTATCAGTACGATATGTAAATAGTATTATTTTGCTAATAGTAAATTACAGTATGAAATCTATGTGCGGGCTAGTCGATTCTCTTAATAGTCCTATTAACTGTGCTATTTTATGAATCGCAGATATTTAATTGAAAAATACAACTACTATGCTGATTTATTATTAACTCTTGAGTAATTTTGTGGGTCTATTGCTCAAAATTTATACATCTCTTATGACACCATTAGCTCATCAGTTTAAGGTGGGTAAAGTGACATGGGAGACAACTTTGATACAGCAATCCATGAGGCTGTAGAAAAATTCGAAAATATTCCTACAACAGAAGATACGCGCGTTGGAATCGATCGTCGCAGTCTTGAAGCTAAGGAATTTCCTTTAAAAGATAGCAATGGTAAGCAGATTACCAAAGATAGGCGTTCTCAAAAAGATA
>JBOEHC010000068.1:0-13551 GCA_050633765.1 Gammaproteobacteria bacterium | reverse complement strand
CCGCTATTGGCCGAAAGCAGACATTGAAGTGAAAAGAATGTAGTCTGATGCAACATCCGTGTTGCTACTCATTTTCGCACATCCATGTGCTCACTAAGTTGCCGAATGCAGACATTAGCAAAGTTATTTATTAAGTAATGAATAGCCAAAAGAAAAAAGAAAAATATGCAAGCTGATTTACTTACTAAAGTAATTCTCCCAATCTCTCTCTTCTGCATTATGTTTGGAATGGGTCTTTCGCTAAGGCCGTTAGATTTTAAGAAGATTGTCAAATCACCTAAGGTCGTGGCTATTGGTATTTGTGCGCAAATGTTATTTCTGCCACTGATTGCTTTAATTATTGCTATTGTGTTCAAACTGCCGCCAGAAATTGCTGTAGGCCTAATTATTATTGCGTTAGCTCCAGGTGGCGCAACATCAAATATGTTCACCTATTTATCTAAGGGCGATGTGTCTTTATCCATTACCTTAACCGCAATAGTAAGTTTAATTGCACCTGTCAGTATTCCTATTCTTGCTGGTTTGAGTATGGATTACTTTATGGGTAGCAATACAGCATTTAACTTGCCTATTGTTAAAACGATTGTTCAATTGTTAGTAATTACTGTTATTCCTGTTGTTTTAGGTATGTTTGTCTTGTCGCGTTGGGAAAATCTCGCAAAAAAAATTGAACCTATACTCAAATGGCTTTCAATTTCATTTCTGATATTGATTATTGTTTTAATTGTATTAAAAAATAACGCTAATATGACTAGTTATTTTTCTCAAGCAGGATTAGCAACGTTAGTGCTTAATTTGACTGCTTTAATTTTAGGGTATCGACTTTCCAAATTGGCAAAACTTTCACATCCCCAGGCTGTAACCATTGGGTTTGAAGTAGGCATTCAGAATGGAACGTTAGCCTTAGTCGTTGCAGGAACATTAATTGGCAATGATGTCATGATGATTCCAGCTGTTACGTATTCATTGATTATGTTTTTTAGTGGCGGTTTATTTGGCTGGTGGATGAATAAACGCACATAATTTGAATAGAGCAACGCAATCGTTGGTTAAGCTCAGCGTAAATAAGCACTAACCAATGCTTTCAGTTGGCAACTCGTTGCCACTGAGGCTGCTTGTTCAATGTCCGCTATTGACCGGCAGAAAAATGCTCCTGCTTTATCAGCACTTCCGCCATCCGTGGTGGTCGTCTTGTAGCTCGCGATACTAGTAAGGTAATTTTTACAGTTTACATTCTTATTAGTTTTGTTTTTGAAGCAATGTCGTGCCAGGTGCGGTGTTGTTTGTCCCATAGGCTCCATAAAAATCCTAGTCCTAATACAAGCCAAGAAATTAGTGATACTGCAAAGCGAATGAGTGCTTTGCTCCATGTGATTTTAGAACCATCTTCGTTTACAACTTTCAATTTCCAGGTGCGCATGCCCAGTGTTTGTCCGCTGCGAGTCCAAAACCAGGCGAAGAATAAGAATGCAACAAGAAAGATATACGCTTGAAATAAAAAGAAAAACCGGTCTTCTGGTGCAATACCAGTAGGAATTACAGCAATAAAAGAAGCGATGAATAAAACAGTAATTAACAAAAAGAAATCATATAGGATTGCGCCCATGCGTCTTAGTAGAGAAACGTGTTGATTGTTTTTTTGTTGGTTATTTTTTTCTTGTGCTGGCATGTCGATAAGTAAAAATGTACAAAAGTTGATTTTATTATGTGAAATTCATAGACTTATGTTTTATAGATTAAGTATATCCATTTCAGTGCAAAAAACTGAAAAATTATTAAAGTGAATATGCTTGAGATGAGACTTTATTTAGCGAGTTGGTTAAGTGCAGTCAAAAATGTAGGAGCTGTCTTGCAAGAAATCAAATTAGTCTATTTTAGTCGACATTAAATATGAGCGACTCTTCGTATAGCTTGCCATCCGATCAGCCTGTTATTGAGGCATTTCTAGATACGCTGTGGGTTGAGCACGGCTTAAGTGAGAATACACTTTCAGCATACCGCAATGACTTGCTTGGATTATCTAAGTGGCTGTCTAAAGCTACTGTTAATATCACTGAAGCACGTCGCGATCATTTATTAGATTATTTATCGTATCGAGTGCAACAGGGAAGTATGCCGCGCACATCGGCAAGACTACTATCAAGTATTCGACGTTTTTATCGTTACCTGGTACGTCAAGGTGCGGTACAAAAAGACCCTTCTTCACAAATTGAATTTCCAAAATTAGGCAGACCACTTCCAGAGACACTTACAGAAGAAGAAGTGGATAGCTTGTTGGCCGCTCCAAATGTGAATAAACCACATGGGGTTCGAGACCGAGCCATGTTGGAAGTGCTTTACGCCTGTGGATTACGTGTGAGTGAGTTGGTGGGATTAACTTTGGGTCAGGTAAATCTCAATCATGGTGTGATTCGCGTAACTGGTAAAGGTAATAAAGAACGGTTAATTCCATTTGGGGAGCAAGCCAATGAATGGATTACTCGCTTTGTAAATGAGTCGCGTAGCGAACTACTTAAAAATAATCGTCAAAGTGATGCGCTTTTCGTATCCAATCGTGGTACTGCAATGACGCGTCAAGCGTTTTGGCATTTGATTAAAAAGCATTCCAAAAATGTTGGAATTACAAAACATCTCTCTCCTCATACCCTTCGTCATGCTTTTGCAACACATTTGCTTAACCATGGTGCAGATTTACGGGTAGTACAAATGCTGCTAGGGCATAGTGATTTGTCTACTACCCAGATATACACGCATGTGGCCCAAGCCAGATTGCAGGAATTGCATCGCAAACATCATCCTAGAGGGTGAAATAAGGCCCTAAAGGGTGAAATTATTCTCTTAGATCTAGGTCTTATATAGTAAGTCTAAGATTGTCCAGGAATAACGAGTTAATCCGTTCAAATTTACCACTAAAATATACCACTAAAATATACCACTAAAATATACTAGGGAAACACTAATGTATAAGTTGATCATATCTTTTGTTATTGCCATCTTCTGTGTTCAGTCAGTTTGGGCTGGTAAGGCTGAAGATATCGCTAATATTACCGAACGCTTAGAAAAACTTGTGCCGCAAGAAAAGCCAGAATCTATTAAGTCCACGGCAATTGATGGATTATATGAAGTGGTATTTGGGTCGGATATTTTTTATACCTCGGCAGATGGGCGTTATGTTTTGCAAGGTGCATTGCTGGATTTAGACACCAATGAAAACTTAACTGAAACAACACGTACAGAAATTCGCAAGGGCTTAATGGGTAAATTAAAGCCATCAGAAATGATTGTGTTTTCTCCAAAAGAAAAGCCTCGTCATACATTAACCGTGTTTACGGATATTGATTGTGGCTATTGTCGAAAATTACACGCAGAGATGGCTGAGCTAAATAGTTACGGTATAGAAGTTCGATACATGATGTTTCCTCGCAGTGGCGTAAATACCCCGTCGTATCAGAAAGCTGTCAATGTTTGGTGTGCGAAAGATAAGCAAATTTCCATGACTAAAGCAAAGGCAGGGGAAAGTCTTCCTCAGGCTAATTGCGACAACCCTATTGCTGCGCAATTTAATATTGGTCAACAATTAGGTGTCACCGGGACTCCTGCATTGCTGCTAGATGATGGTTCACTTATTCCTGGTTATCGGCCAGCAAAGGAATTAGCCGCTATGTTGGATCAGCAAGCAAAGTAAGTGTACTTATAAAAAATTTATACTAAACAATCCAAGTTGAAATCGTAGAGTCTTGGTATAGAAGTAAATAATATAGATGCTCTAATTGATTTCCCTGGGTAAAGTTTTTTTACTGCATTCACATAAGTGTTTATTTGTAGTCGGTATGACTCAGCATGTTCGTGCATTGTATCTACGCTTACATCGCTGGTGGTCTTATAGTCTATTACCCAGGCTTGGTGCTTATCTATAATTAGATGGTCAACTATGCGGTAGTACATGTTGTTATTGTCGATAAAGTTTATCGGTACTTCTCTTAATATTTCTCGGGCATCTTCTGGTTTGAAAATGTCATTTACTTCGGCAGAATTTAAGCAGCGATATACTTCACTGGAAGCTCTTTCAAATTCATGAGATTTGACTAAAACACCAAGCGAAGATTCTACCTCTAGTTTTAAGGCTTCATTGAATTGACTGTCTTCTGGCTTGATAAGCTCAAATATTTTGTGCACTAAGGTCCCATACTCTGCTAATGCTGTGTTTTCTGTCTCGGCGGATGGAGCATCTTGGTTAATGGTATTTGTAGCTGGGAAGGGCTTGCTTAGATCATATTTAATCGTTTCACTATCTGTGTTAGCAGTAGATTTTTTAGTTTTAACACTTGGTGGAGTACCAAACTCCAAAATCCAGCTTTCATTATTAGAATCGTTGGGAACATCATCTATTGCATCACTAATAAAGCCATGCCAAGATTTTGTTGAAGAATGTTTTGCGTCAGTTCCTGATATATATAAATATTGCTTTGCGCGAGTCAGCGCCACATATAATAAATTAAGCTCTTCTTTATGATGAGTATCTGTTTGTTGATCAATGATCGACTGCGTGATTTTATCTACACTATCTTTGCGGCCTACTAAGAAAAATTGTTCTGGTCTACGTGCATCAGACGGCCAGTTAATGATCGATTTATAGGTGTGCAGCTGTTTTTGCTTGGGGCCTGTATCCACTAGAAATACAACAGGTGACTCCAGACCTTTTGCTGAATGTATGGTCATGATCTGCACTGCATTATCGTTTTGTTGTATTGGTGAGTAGTCCGAAGTATTGCTCGCTTGTAAATTTTTCAGAGAATTTAAAAACGATTGGATGCTTGAATATCTGCCAGCATCTAAGTCTAAGCTTAATTGTAATAACGCGGTTAGGTTGTCTAAAACGTGATTCTTAAAATCTTCACCAAGTGTATCTGGGAGACTGCTTGCATAACGTGAGAGCAAGTTTGATTCAAAATAGATGTGGTCTAAAAAGTCATGTACCGGCAAAGTGTTGGCCATACTTCTCCAACACTGTAATTGCTTATAAGCTTGCTTGGCTAAAATATGGCTTGATGATTCAGCATAAGATTTAAGTTTTTCATGCCAAGAGTCTTCATTTTGACAAGCAATGCGCATTAAATCTTGATCACTCATCCCATATAGCGGAGAACGTAATATTTGTGCAAGTGCTAAATCATCATGAGAATGAGTAAGATAGGTCAGAAGTGAAAGGATGTCTTGAACTTCGAGCCGGTTTAGAAAATCTCCATCATAAGTACTAATGAATGGAATATGTTTTTCGCTCAATGCTAGTTCCAGCTGAGCTAAATGTGTTCGACTTCTGGCCAGAATAATGATGTCTTTATATTGAATGACTCGCGGAGCATTGTTCTCCATAACGGGTGTGTCATTGTCGATTAATTCGCAAATAGTATTAGCAACCTGTTGTCCTTCAATGTAATGGCTGTCGCTATCTAAACTTTGTTTAGCCTCGGTTAAAGGGTTACGAAAGCTTTGTTGGCTAGCGTTTTCTATTTCTGTGTTATCTAGAGAGGTAAGTTGATTCAGCTGCACTTGACCCCATAGTTCTGTTTGAACGGCCTGGTGCGGGTGGAAGTTATTTAATGTGCTGTTTTGTTGAGAAAACACCTTGTTAACAAAATTGATAATTGCAGGAGAAGATCGATAAGAGTCATCCGTTTCTAGTAGTTGTGCGTCGAGATGTTCCTTGGCCCATTCTGCTGCAGTGGTTTGTAAATCAGAGTTGGCGCGACGAAATCCGTAAATGGATTGTTTGGCGTCACCCACTAAGAATAAGCTTCTGTGATTTTCATGTGCATCGATCGCTAATTCATTTAATAGAGGATAAATTAAATTCCATTGTGTGGGGTTAGTGTCCTGAAATTCATCAATTAATATATGTTGGATGCGTTGATCGAGTTTGTATTGAATCCAAGCTGCACTTTCATGTTGATTGAGAAGTAAATACGTGTACCACTCAAGGTCATCAAAATCTAGCGTATGTTGGTTAAATTTTAAGTCTTGATATTCCTCTAACAGATGATGCCCTGCGTGAAACCATGCATGATTAAGTTCAATGAGATTTTCTTTTTTGATGATATCTAAATAATCACTAACTTCTATGCAGATAGAGTCATGAAGTGAAATAAAATCTTGTATTTTGTTGCCTAGGCTTTTCTCTAATGCTTTGCTAGCCTTAATCTCGCGACTTTCCATTTTTCCTGTAAAAAATATAGGAACGATGATATCGAGCTGCTTGTTATCTAAAGGTTCAAGTTCTAAAAATCTAGATAGCAGTGCGCAATATGACTGATAGGTTTTGGTCTTATGAGCAGATAGATAGTTGATATATTCCTGTAAACGAGGTCTTAGTGTTTCAAGATACTTTTTCGTTTCTGTTTGTTTTGGGAATATCAGTTTGCGCAGGCATGTTACGGCATACTCAACAGGATTCGATTGGTGCTCAGTAAAACTTCTCCAGTCACTTCTGGCATCAATAAAGGTATCTAGCACTTCGTTTACATTGTGAACAGTATTGCAATGTTGTAATAGAGTGAATAAAGCTTCGCTGAGTTGTTGTTTATCATCGTGTTGTGCGGTTTTGTATAATCTCTTGCGAGCTTCTTGTTTGAATTCATCATTGCTTTCAGCAACACGAAAACCTGCCGGTACTCCAGCATGTATGGCAAATCGTTTTAATATATCTTGGCAAAATGCATGAAAGGTCGTTATGCGTATTTCATGTTCTGAAAATAATAATTCTTCATATAATTTCCTGGCATTTGTTATGCTTGCGTCATCGTGTGGATGTGAGAGACTTTGCAAAGTGACTTTTACTTGTGAATCTTCTGCAATCGCCCATTCTGCTAACACTTTCATTAAGCGTTCGTGCATTTCGGCTGCCGCTTTGCGAGTAAAAGTAATGGCGAGTATATTTGCTGGTTCAACACCGCTAAGTAGTAATTTTAGAATTCTGTGTACTAAGAGATGGGTTTTGCCGCTACCGGCAGATGCAAATACGGTAATATTCGCATTTGGGTCGATGGCAAGTTTAGTTTTATCAGCTCTAGAATTTCTGGAATTTGCCTGATTGGGTTTGAGAGATGTCATGCAGTTAGCATACTGTTGTCGTTTCATTCCTACAATTACTTGATTGAGCTTAGTCACTAATTTACAACATTGGATTTGGAAGTATAAATGGCAGGAAAATATAACGCTTCAGATATAGAAGTATTAAGTGGATTGGACCCAGTTCGTAAGCGTCCGGGGATGTATACCGATACTACTCGTCCCAATCACCTGGCGCATGAAGTCATTGATAATAGTGTCGATGAAGCCATTTCAGGACATGCAAAGTCTATTGATATCAAGCTATACAAAGACGGTTCGCTTGAAGTGGCGGATGATGGCCGAGGCATGCCAGTGGATAAGCATCCGAAGTTAAAATTACCCGGTGTAGAAGTAATATTAAGCACCTTGCATTCGGGTGGTAAGTTTTCTAATAAGAATTATTCGTTTTCTGGTGGTTTGCATGGAGTAGGGGTATCTGTGGTAAATGCTTTATCAAAGAACCTTGAAATTTGGGTGCGTCGAGGCGGCAAAGAGTACAACATGGCCTTTAAGGGCGGCAAGAAGAGTTCAAAGCTTGAAGTCGTCGGGTCGGTAGGACAAAGAAATACTGGAACGACGATTCGTTTTTGGCCGGATGCGAAATATTTTGAAAGTGATAAGTTTTCTGTTTCTAAATTGCTGCATACCATGCGTGCTAAGGCGATTCTTTGTCCTGGTCTAAAAATTAGCTTTGATGATCAAGTAAACAAGAAGAGCCATGAATGGTGTTATGAAGACGGCCTAAAAGATTACTTGTTGGAGTCCACAGAGGGAATCGAGCATATCCCGCAAGATGCTTTTTGTGAACACTTTGAAGGAGAGGAAGAAGCTGTTGATTGGGCTATAGCCTGGTTATTAGAAGAAGGCGAGGGTTTAAAAGAAAGTTATGTAAACTTAGTGCCGACTGCACAAGGTGGAACGCATGTTTCAGGATTAAGAACTGGTTTAACAGAAGCATTGCGAGAGTTTTGTGAATTTAGAAAACTATTGCCACGTGGAGTGAAACTTACTCCTGAAGATGTGTGGGAAAGACTCTGTTACGTGTTGTCCGTAAAAATTAAAGAGCCACAGTTTGCTGGGCAAACTAAAGAGCGTTTAAGTTCGCGTGAAACCGCAGTATTTGTAGCGGGTGTCGCTAAAGATTCTTTTGGGCATTGGTTAAACCAAAATGCAGAGTCTGGTGAGCTGATTGCGCAGCTTGCCATTAGCAATGCAGAATCACGCTTAAGAAAAAGCAAAAAAGTTGTACGTAAAAAAATTGCCAGTGGCCCAGCATTGCCTGGCAAGCTTGCAGATTGCACTTCGGAAGATTTATCGCGTACCGAGTTATTTTTAGTTGAGGGAGATTCAGCTGGGGGCTCGGCTAAACAAGCGCGTGATCGTGTATATCAAGCCATTATGCCGTTGCGTGGCAAAATTTTAAATACTTGGGAAGTGTCTTCTGATCAAGTTCTAGCTTCGCAAGAAGTGCACGATATTTCTGTTGCAATTGGTATTGAACCTGGAAGTACAGATTTGTCGGATCTTCGTTATGGAAAAATTTGTGTACTGGCAGATGCCGATTCTGATGGATTGCACATTGCGACATTGTTGTGCGCGTTATTTTTGCAACACTTTAAGCCACTCGTTGAAGCTGGGCATGTCTACATGGCCATGCCGCCTTTGTATCGTATCGATGTGGGCAAAGAAGTATTCTATGTTCTAGATGATGAAGAACAAAAAGGAGTGTTGGATCGCATTAAGGCTGAAAAGAAAACCGGCAAAATTACCATTACGCGCTTTAAAGGTTTGGGCGAAATGAACCCTATGCAGTTGAGGGAGTCCACTATGGCAGTGGATACGCGGCGACTCGTGCAACTCTCCTTAACCGATGAAAAGAAAACTTTTCAGTTAATAGATATGTTGCTCGCTAAGAAGCGTTCTGGCGATAGACGAACTTGGTTAGAAAAGAAAGGCAATCTGGTAGAAATTTAATTATGAGCGATAATTTAGAAATGGATTTTGATCCAGCCGATAAGCTTCCTATCCAAGAATTTGCTGAAAAAGCCTACTTGGAATACTCCATGTACGTCATTCTCGATCGGGCATTGCCAAATATTGGAGACGGTTTGAAGCCGGTGCAGCGACGCATCATTTATGCCATGTCTGAACTGGGACTGTCCGCAGTATCGAAACATAAAAAGTCAGCACGTACAGTGGGTGATGTATTAGGTAAATATCATCCGCATGGAGACAGTGCGTGTTATGAGGCCATGGTGCTTATGGCGCAGTCTTTTTCTTATCGTTATCCACTTATCGATGGTCAGGGCAATTGGGGTTCAACGGATGATCCAAAATCATTTGCGGCCATGCGTTATACCGAATCTCGACTAACTAAATATGCCAAAGCTTTATTGCAAGAGTTGGATCAAGGCACAACGGAATGGGCGCCAAATTTTGATGGCACGATGCAAGAGCCGATTGTGTTACCGGCAAGGCTGCCTAATGTTTTGCTGAATGGTGGAATGGGAATTGCGGTAGGAATGTCGACAGACATCCCTCCACATAATATTAAAGAGGTGGTAGGTGCTTGTGTTCATCTGCTCGATAATCCTAAAGCGACGGTTCGTGATCTTTGTAAATTTGTTAAAGGGCCCGATTATCCAACTGATGCAGAAATAATTTCGGATCCTAAAGAATTTAAAGAAATTTATGAAACTGGAAATGGTTCGATACGCATGCGAGCGGTTTATTTAAAGGAAGACGCAGATATAGTGGTCACTGCATTGCCGCACCAAGTTTCAGGTGCAAAAGTATTAGAGCAAATTGCTCAGCAGATGCAGGCAAAAAAATTACCTATGGTGCAGGATTTGCGTGATGAATCTGATCATGAGAATCCAATACGCATTGTAATCACACCGCGTAGTAATCGAATCGATATGGATGATTTGATGTCACACCTATTTGCAACAACTGATCTAGAGCGTAATTATCGCGCTAACTTAAATATGATTGGTATTGATGGGCGTCCACAGGTTAAAAATCTCCGCGATATTCTTAAAGAATGGTTAGTGTTTAGAACCGAAACGGTTAAGCGAAGACTGCAATGGCGTTTGGATAAAGTGGCTAAGCGTTTGCATGAGCTTGAGGGCTTGTTGATTGCATATCTGAATATTGATGCGGTGATCAAAATCATTCGTACCGAAGATGAACCAAAAACTAAGTTGATGAAAAAGTTCAAGCTTAGTGATGAGCAAGCTGAATATGTATTGAACTTAAAGTTACGCAATTTGGCAAAGATAGAAGAAATAAAAATAAAGGCTGAGCAAAAAGAGTTAAGTGAAGAACGTAAAACTCTTGAGCAAACGTTAAAGTCTAGTGCGCGATTAAAAACTTTGATTAAAAAAGAGCTGAAACAAGATGTAGAAGAGTTTGGAGATGATCGTCGATCCAAATTAGTTAAACGCGAAGTGGCTACAGCCATTGATGAGTCTAAGTTAGTGCCTTCGGAAGCAATTACCGTTGTGCTGTCGCAAAAAGGCTGGGTAAGAGCGGCTAAGGGCACAGAAGTGAATGCGCGTGAAATTAATTATAAGTCTGGTGATGGATATCAATCTCATGCTTCTGGTAAATCGAATCTAAGTGCTATGTTTCTTGATTCGCGTGGTCGTTCTTATGCCTTACCCGCGCATACTCTACCCTCAGCTCGTGGTCAGGGAGAGCCGTTGAGTGGCAAGCTTAAACCTGCAGATGGTGCGCAGTTTGTAGGTGTAATGATGGGTGATGCAGACGAACATTATTTGTTAGCAAGCAGTGCTGGGTATGGTTTTGTGTGTAAGCTTGAAGATATGTTTACCCGTAACCGAGCGGGTAAAGCATTATTGTCAGTGCCGAAAGGCGCACATGCACTCGCACCCGTGCGTGTGCGGGATATTGAAGAAGACTGGGTGATCTCTATTGGGTCGGAAGGAAATATGCTGGTAATACCGCTGACAGATGTGCCAATTTTACCAAAAGGTAAGGGTAATAAAATCATTAATATTCCTAGTAAAAAGGTAGTAAGTGGGGAAGAATCCATGCGTGCGATCGCGCTTGTGCAAGATGGTGAGGCGATAACGCTTTATTCAGGTAAACGCACTAAAAAAATGAAAGCGGATGAGGTGGACACTTTTGAAGGAGAACGTGGTCAAAGAGGTTTGAAACTATCTCAGGGATATCGAAGTATAGATGCCATTGAAGTGCATTTTGAATCTGAGCAAGAAGAGTAGATTCATAGTGCGAAATACAATTAGGAATATTTCTTTTTAAGAGGTTTAATTATGGGTACAAGAATATTTTTGTTGATCGCGACAAATTTTGCAGTAGTGGTGGTGTTTGGAATTGTGGCGCAGTTATTTGGGTTAGATAAAATTCTTGCGCAGAATGGCATGACAGGGCAGATGACGGGATTATTTATCATGTCGTTGCTAATTGGCTTTGGCGGCTCTTTTATTTCTTTGGCGATGTCCAAGTGGTTAGCAAAAAGATCTATGGGTGTGCGCATGATTGAACAGCCCAGTAATGAGACCGAACAGTGGTTGGTGGATACGGTGCAACATCAAGCAGAACAAGCAAATATAGGTATGCCAGAGGTGGGTATATTTGATACACCTGAAGTCAATGCTTTTGCAACCGGTATGCGTCGTAATAATGCACTGGTAGCAGTGAGTACTGGATTATTGAATGCGATGAGCAGGGATGAGGCTGAAGCCGTTATGGCGCATGAGATTAGTCATGTTGCGAATGGTGATATGGTCACGATGGGTCTGATACAGGGTGTATTAAATACATTTGTAATTTTCTTGTCACGTATCGTTGGGATGATTGTTGACAAAGCTATATTTAAATCACGTAGTGGCTTTGGTCCCGGTTATTTTATTGTCAGCATCATTGCGCAAATAGTATTAGGTGTGTTGGCTTCAATAATCGCAAGTTGGTATTCACGTAGACGTGAGTATCGAGCTGATGCAGGTGGTGCTGATATCGCGGGTAGGGAAAAAATGGCCGCTGCATTAGAGCGATTAAAAGCGCAGCATCAACCAGAAGAGCTACCTGGGCAATTGGCGGCATTTGGTATATCTGGCGGTGTTAAAGATGGACTTAGAAAATTATTAAGCACACATCCGCCATTAGAAGATCGTATTGCTGCGTTAAGAAACCAATAAGACGAATTATTAAAGTGTTGCTATCAAGATACGTAATGTATCTTGGTGGCGAGAAGTAGAATTATAAAGAGAAATCGTAATTAGGGTCTTCACTAGGCGGCTGTAAGAAATTACCCTGTGTGTAGTTGATGCCTAAACTCCATAAAATGGATAGGGTATCTGCATCTTCTATAAATTGAGCGATAACTTTCGTACCCATTGGTTTTAATGCTTCAGCAATTTCTCGAATTGCATTTTGATTTTCTTGATTATCACTCACTCCTGACATTAAGCTGTGGCAAATCTTTACATAGTTGGCAGGAATGGCTTTAAGAATTTTCGCTGGATTATCACCAGCACCAAAGGCGTCAATTGCAATCTCTGATTTCATGTTTTGTAGTGCGCTAACCAATATCTTCGATTCTTTGAAGTTAGAGATTAAAACCTGCTCTTTTATCTCAAAGCAAACAAAGCCAGGTGAAATATTGTTGGTTTTAAATTGGCCTTCAAGCCATACAGGAAGGTCTTGGTCTAGAATTGAGTTTGAGCTTAATTTAATGAATAAACGCATGTCTGCGCCTTTGTTGCGCAACTCTGATAATTTCTTCAATGCATTTAAGATAATCCAACGATCCAGCATCTTGCCAAAGCCAGTGCGTTCAATGCGCATTACAAATTCGCTTGCAGGAACAAGTTCATTGTCTTTGTTGTGTAATGCGGTATAAATTTGATATCGCTCACCAGGCTCGCCATGCAAGCTGATTATGGGTTGATATAATAAGGCGAGTCGATTTTCTTTTACTGCTTCACGTAACTTAAGTGTCCAGCGCTCATCTTTTTCATGCTCCCCCATTTGTTCGTCATCAGGGGCATGGATAACCATTTCATGGGTGTCATTTTCCCAAGCCTTGTCACAACACTCTTTGGCTTTGTTTAGGATATCTGGGACGTCTGTTGTGAATTGGTCAATTTTCACGGCACCTACAGCAGGTTTGATAGTGATGTAGTCACTGCCAGAGCTGGTCATTAATTCGCTTAGGTTTTTGACCACATTCGCGCCAAAGGCCATTAAGAATTTAGTTTCAATTTTTGAAGTTAAGACGCCGAATGATTCTTCTGTTAATTTGGAAAGTGTTTCATTTTCAGTGCAACAACCGCGAAGAGTGTTGGCTACATCACTGCTAACTTTGTCTATTGCAGCAATACCGAATTTATCTTTTATATCGTTGAAGTTAGCAATATCAATTTGGATGAAGGCTTGTGAAATTTTTCCTTGTTTGGC
>JBOEHC010000067.1:0-7424 GCA_050633765.1 Gammaproteobacteria bacterium | reverse complement strand
CGGGTGCAATTCGTCTTGGTATCGCTCGTGCATTATTGAAGTACAACGAAGAGCTGCGTTCTCCATTACGTGAAAGCGGCTTTCTTACTCGTGATGCGAGAGAAGTAGAGCGTAAAAAAGTTGGCTTACGTAAAGCGCGTAAGAAAGAGCAATACTCTAAACGCTAACGTTCTGCTTACTTGTTGCATCACCAATTTATGCAGCAAGTTAATCGATCTTTATAAACTGCCCGCGATCTGCGGGCAGTTTTGTTTCTACAGTACTATTTTTAGTCAAAAATATGGCATAGGTCCACAATCTTGCCGATACGTATAAATGTATGGGGTTGGTTTAATTGATTATTGGTGGTGATGATCTAAATAACAAAATTTTTTAAAAATTTGCGAGAATGGCTACACGATGACGATTCATTTTAAAGTAGCTCAACAACAAGATGCCGAGCAAATAGCAAATTGGATTAATGCTGTCGGACATGGGCATATCGAGTATTTACTTGATGGGCTTGTATTGCATAGATCAGCTCTTCAGCACTTAGCATTGGTGTTATGTGAAGACCTGAACTACTCTTACAAGAATGTAGATTTAGCTTTGCATGAAAGTGAGCTTGTAGGAGTAGTTTTTTCCTATAGTTCGCACTCAAATGAGTTGCTACCCGAAATGCAAAGCTTGCTTAGTGATGATCGTGTGCAATGGATGCGGTATTTTTCTGATAATCAAATTTATAATAGTTGGTATATCAACACATTAGGTGTTGTAAGTGCGCATCGGCGACAAGGAATTGGGCGGCAATTGCTACGTCAGGCTTCGAAAAGAGCATTGCAAAATGAGTTTCAATGTTTAAGCTTGCATGTATATGAAAACAATATAGAAGCTATTAATTTGTACGAATCCTATGGTTTCACTAAAGAAAAGAAAATTGATTTAACTGCGCATCCATTTTTTCAATCAAGAAATTATACTGCGAATTATTTAATGAAGTGTGATATATCAGAATTAAAAGTTTAATAATGTAAATATATATGCAAATTTAGAAATGAAGATTTGTTGTAAATTTAAGCGATAATATGATGCTAAATATATTGCTACTGGTAATCATAATAGTAACTGTTATCTCAGCTTTATTAGTGTTGTTGAATAAAAAAAAGGTCATTACTCTTAAGAGTAAACCTATAGTTGTAATACTGTATACACTTCTAGTTGTTGGCATTATCTATATAGCACTCTCGCTATTGGGAGGGCCTTTGTTGAATAAAATTAATGAATACCGGCAAGGTGTTCTGCAAGAAGCCGAAGAAGAATGTAAAAAAGAAAATGCCCCTTATTGGTGTCATTTGTAAAATACTATGAATAAATATATTAAGAAAATATTAAAAATTGCTATTGTTTTAGGTGTGCTTAAAGCTCCTTTGGTTTTTGCAGAGGTTTATGGCGGTGATTATTGGGAGGCCATTGGCCTGGGTAATATGCAGTGCGAAGAATTCAGCGCTAAAGTTGATGAAAAGGGCTACCGTGAACTGGGCGCAGTGTGGTTATCGGGGTTTGTGTCTGGAGTAAATTACACATCAGAAGATGTATATGACATAACTTGGGGTGAAGATTTATATGTGCTTACTGATTTAGTCATTAAGCGTTGTGGAGAACACCCTGAAAAACGCTTATCCGACATTGCTACAGAGATGGTTTATCAGCGTTATCAAGACAAAAACTTTTCCGCAACAAAAGATGTTAAAAATTAAATCATTTCATCGCTGCCTAATCTGAATAACTTTAAGAATTAATTAATGACGAAAATTCGTGATTTGCGTCTACGACTCTTTGCAGAAAATAATCTGATTAAGAGGTTACTTTTAGTATAAAGATGCTGGATTGTTTCTAGTGCTCCGGCAAATGCTCAGTCAATAATCTTTTTAGATTACCTCCCATTACCCTATGTATTTGTTGCTTGCTGAAGCCCGCCTGCATAAGCGCATAGGTGAGTTGATCTATGTTTGCAGAGGTAAAAGGTACGAGCACATTGCCATCAAAATCTGAACCAAGCGCAACATAATCAATTCCTACTAAACTGGTAACGTAACGGATCGATTGTACAATTCCGGCAATGTTTTTGTTACAGGTAACCGTTGGCCAAAATCCTATACCAATTAATCCTCCAGATGCAGCAACTTGTTTAATTTGTTTGTCGTTTAAATTTCTATTTGATTGGGTGTTGCAAATTGCTTTAATGCCCGTGTGGGTAGCTAAAATAGGGCGTTTACTAAGTGTAAAAATATCTTCGATTAGCTTTGGAGACGCATGAGATATGTCAATAAACATATCTAATTCATCCATACGAGTTAGTATTTGTTTGCCAAATTTAGTAATACCACCTTTGTTTACTCCATGCGCAGAGCCACCCAAAGCATTGTCAAAGAAATGCGCGAAGCCAATTATTCTAAAGCCTGCAACATATAACCTATCTAAATTCTCTAGTTTTCCTTCTAATGCGTGCGCACCTTCTAAACTTAGTAAGCCGGCTGTTATGTTGGGGTTGTTAATGCGTTGTTGTAAGTAATGCCTAAAGTCTTGTTGACTTTTAATAATGTAAAAATTACTAGCAGCATCTTCTGTGACAAGGTGTAACTTTTTTGCTTGGTAGTTCGCGCGTTCAAATAAACTGAACCAGGTTTTTGGTGGCCATGATTGAGCAATAGAGAGCAAGGTTATATTGTCTGTCTCACCTGAATTGGTGAACAAATTAAGATTTTTTGGTGTTTTGGTGACTACAGAGAACACTTGTAGCCCAACATTGCCTTCGATTAAACGTGGGAGGTCTACATGACCGTAATTTGATTTTTTGGTTAAATTACGATTCCACAATAATGAATCACTGTGTAAATCTGCAATAAATAATTTTTGGTGGAATAATTTCGCATTGTTCGGGATTTCTATGCTGCTATTAGTTAGTACGCGATTTCTTGATTTTTCCACATATGCCGGTAAGTAGTGAAAAATCAATATTATTAGTACGAGAATCGATGTAATGACATATAAGAAATGTTTTTTGGAAATCATCGTTATAAAGCTTATCTGACATAAATGGAGCAGATCTCTGAAGTATAAGTTTAGCATTAGCAGTTCAAAATATGCCTGGCTAAACTTGTATAGTCATAAGTCGCATATCCATGGTAAAACGTATGATTAATTTGTATGAAAGCATACGAATTAGTCGATCTTGTATTTCGAAACCTTCTCCTGCAAGCTAGGTCTAAGTGTTGGGCTATTTGTGAAGATGATCACTGTTAGGTATGGCGATAAAACAAAAATATGTAAAGCTTCTATTCTGGATAACTGTATCTGCTGTTCTAGTTATGTCATCAATGCCACGCGAATTTGGCATAAATCACACTATAAGCAACGCAGATAAATTTGCGCATGCCTTTGCATTCTTTGTGTTATCCATGTTGTTGTTGTTTGGATACAAGCTTAGTAAACCACTTTTTACATCAGCATTGGTGATGGCCTTATTTGGCTTGTTCATCGAGGTGTTGCAGCGGTTTGTGCCTAATCGGATGTTTAGTATGGTCGATTTTGTTGCTGATTTGTTGGGAATTGCATTAGCACTAATATTTTTTCGTATGCTAAGCAACAAGATTGCAATTACTTAGCTAACACTATAGTAGCGCTTCGGTCTCTAAGCTTGAGTTAAAGTAATGGTGTTTCCATTTTGCACGTTTTTCAGCAGGCTTAAATCGTAATGGGTGTGAGCCCAGATGTTGGTACGTGTGGCAAGTCGAATTTCATTACCAGTTGAAATAGGTGTTGGGCCAAATCCAATGGCAATACAATTGCCTTCTACCCAATAGGCTAATTCACCTAGTTGCACAATATCTTTAGCGTTGTTTTCTAGTGTTTGATTGGTAACGGGTGTTGAGAAATAGACTTCATCCCCCCAGGTTTGCGTATTCGACTCAAAAGGCAACTGGCTAAAAATTGCATCTGCGGTGGCTGTATCGAGTAGTTCAGCAATAATTTTGTGTTCATTAATGGTTATTTCAATTCTACGATCCATCAGCGTTTGCTTACATCTACTGAACAAGTACAGCTTATTTAATTTCTTCTAGCACCTGTTGGGCACCGTTTAAAACAAATAAGCTATCCACACCAACGGTAAGCAAGGTGAAGCCTTTTGCTTTGTAAGGCAATACAGATTTCGCATCGACGCCAAAATAGCCTAGTTTTACGTTTGCTTGCTTGCAAGCATATTCAACTTTAGAAATTGCACTGACGACCTCTGGATGATCAAGTTCACCGGTATAGCCGAGATTCGCAGATAAATCATAAGGACCAATTAAAATGGCGTCGACATCTTGGATGGCAACAATATCTTCTATGTGTTCAATCGCACCTTCAGTTTCCGCTTGAATTACTACACACGTGTCACGGTCAGCTTTAGCTAAATAATCTGTAAAAGAAATTCCATATTCATGCGCACGAGCTAAGCCGACACCGCGATTGCCACGCGAAGGGTATTTAGCAGCATGCACTGCAGCTTGCGCTTCTTCAGCACTTTTAATTTGCGGAACAATAATGCCTGAGGCACCAATATCTAATGCTTGCTTGATGTAAACCAGGTCATTGCTAGGCACGCGAATTAAACATGGGCAATTGCCCGCATTGGCTTGCAGCATGCGCTGCATTTCTAGTGTGCCAAAGGGACCATGTTCACCGTCGATGAACAGCCAATCGAAACCAAGTTTTGATAATAATTCGACAACTTCAGGGCTGGGGAAAGAAACCAGAGTGCTAATGAGTACTTCACCTGCTTTGAGGCGTTCACGAAATGACTTCAAAGATGATTGCTCCGCTATTCGAATGGCTATTTTAAGAAGTCTTTGGTCCGCTGTCTGTGCCGAGAATCAGTACATCAGCAGGCCGTATGGCAAAAATTCCTACCGTGACTACGCCAGCTAAATTATTTAGCTGTCTCTCCATTTCTACTGGATTAAGAATTTCAAGATTATGTGTATCCAAAATCAGATTATCATTATCTGTTTTAAAATCTTCACGAAGTTCAGGTACACCACCCATTTTTACCAATTGCCGCGCTACATAACTTCGTGCCATCGGTATAACTTCAATGGGCAGTGGAAAGGTACCTAAAACATCTACTAATTTTGAATCATCAGCAATACAAACAAATTTTTCACTGATAGCGGCAACAATTTTTTCGCGTGTGTGCGCGCCACCACCACCTTTTATTAAATGTTTGTGAATTGTAGTCTCATCTGCGCCATCTACGTAGATTGGTAGCGAGGAAACGCTATTTGAATCTAGAACAGGTATCCCATGTTGCTTTAAGCGCTCAGAAGACGCTACAGAGCTTGCTACAGCACCTTCTATTTTGCCTTTAAGCTTTGCTAAGCCATCAATGAAGTAATTTGCAGTAGATCCTGTGCCAACACCGACAACATCATTGAGTTGGACGTAATCTAGTGCAGCTTCTGCAGCAATTTGTTTCTTTTTCTCTAAAGACATGTAGGGTTCGACTCGATTTTATTGAATAATACCCACAGTCGTTGTCAAAAGCATCGTAAATTTAGCATTTGTCAGTACCAAGTNNGTCATAAACTAAAAAAGTGAATAATAAACTAATTGAAAAAATCGAAAATACTCGGGTTTATGAAGTGGCCATTGAGTCACCACTTACCTATGCAAAAGTAATTTCATCACGACAAGCAAATACCATTTTCCTCAAGCGCGAAGATCAACAGAGTGTATTTTCATTCAAACTTAGAGGTGCCTATAACAAAATTGCACATTTATCAGCAGCCGAGCGCAAACAAGGTGTGATTGCCGCATCTGCCGGTAATCATGCTCAGGGCGTTGCATTAGCAGCAAACAAGCTTGGGATTCCTGCAACCATTGTGATGCCCACCACAACACCTAGTATCAAAGTAGAATCGGTCACGCGTTTGGGTGGTCAGGCTGTATTGTTTGGTGATACCTATGACGAGGCGCATAAACATTCATTGCAGTTAGCCGAGCAACACAAACTCAGTTATGTGCATCCTTATGATGATGAAGATGTCATTGCAGGGCAGGGTACGGTTGCCATGGAGATATTGCAGCAGCATCCAGACGACATTGATGCAATTTTTATCCCCATAGGCGGCGGCGGTTTAGTCGCAGGAATGTCGGCCTACATAAAACATTATCGACCTGAAATAAAGATTATAGGGGTAGAGCCGCAAGATGCACCGACTATGCATGCTGCTTTAAAAGCCAATGCACGGGTCGAGCTAGAGCAAGTGGGTATCTTTGCAGATGGTGTTGCAGTAAGACAGATTGGTAAAAAGCCCTTTGAAATCGCCAAAGATCTCATTGATGAAGTGATATTGGTCACCACGGACGAGATTTGTGCAGGAATTAAAGACATCTTTGATGAAACCCGCACATTAGTTGAGCCAGCAGGCGCTTTATCATTAGCGGGGATCAAACAGTACATCGCAAGAGGTAACGAGCAGGGCGAGAAAATTACAAACAAGACGTTAGTCGGCATTAATTGTGGCGCTAACATTAATTTTGATCGTTTGCGTCATGTTGCTGAACGTGCAGAGCTTGGCGAGCGTCGTGAGTGTTTATTTGCCGTAACGATTCCTGAACAACCCGGTAGTTTCTTAAAGTTCTGCCGTCTCTTAGGTTCACGCGGTATTACCGAATTTAATTACCGCTATGCTGATAATCGTGCTGCGCATATCTTCGTTGGGGTGAAGGTTGAAGATGCTGATTTGGAAAAACCGCAGTTGCTAGAAGCGATGAATGCGGATGGATATACAGCTTTGGATATTTCTGATGATGAAATGGCAATTTTGCATCTTCGTCACATGGTTGGAGGACATAGTGCAGATTTACAGGATGAAATTCTATTTAGATTTGAATTCCCAGAACGACCAGGTGCATTGTTGAAATTTTTAGAGACCATTGGCCAAGATTGGAATATAAGTTTATTTCATTATCGCAATCATGGTGCGGCCTACGGGCGTGTGTTGGTAGGAGTTCAAGTACCTGACTCACAGCGAACACAATTTGATGAGTTTTTAGAAAAGCTCGGCTATCGATTTTGGGAAGAGACTAGCAACCCGGTCTACAAATTATTTCTTGGCTGAGATTTTTGCTGAAGTACGTAATCTGCCGCATGAGCTATATCTTGTTTGGGTTGGGTGCGATGTGAAGAATCACCCTATATATAAGCTGTTTCAGGCTGAATTAACCTTTGTATAAATATTAAATAGTTAACTCTTAAGCATAAAAAAAGGGCTCTAAAAGAGCCCTTTTTTGATTGGATGTTAATCCAACTACTATCTACGTTTACGCTTAGTAGCTTTGCGTTTAGTAGTTTTACGTTTGACCTTACGCTTAGTTTTGCGCTTCGCAGTCTTACGCTT
>JBOEHC010000066.1:0-18827 GCA_050633765.1 Gammaproteobacteria bacterium | reverse complement strand
AATATTACTGTTCCAGCTGCTTCACTTGATGCAGCCGGTCCAGGTACATATTCTGACGTTGTTACTATTTTAGTTGCACCTAGATAATTCTAGGGAACTAAAAATTACATTTGTAGATGCGCTAGCAGTCAATTACTGCTGGCGCATTGCATTTTAAGAATGATTAAAAATATTAAATTAAATAAATATAAACTTAAAGAGAATATCGTACATTATTCATTTCTTTTTAGTTTGGTTTTATTATTTTCAGTCCTGCCTTTTTCTTCTATACAGGCAGCTACACAAGGCTCTTTTGGTCCTACCTCAAGTGGAACCGTTGAGCTTGGTATCGCAGTAAATCGAAACATCATAATTCTTGGGTTACGTGATTTTAATTTCGGTGTTTGGAACAGTGGTGACGGGACATTAATTGATAATGATAATGTGTGTGTCGCAAAGACTTCAAATTTTGGTACCTATGGTATACGAGCTGCAGGGAATGGGAATGGCTTCGATCCAGCTGCATTTACATTATCTAATGGAGTAGATCAAATAAACTATAATGTTTATTGGAACGATACTGCTACACCTAGCGGTGCAAATCCGTTAAATCAGCTTACACCAGGTGTGATAAGTCATGGCCAGGTTGAAACAAATCTCCATGTACTTTTTGCCTTTTTTCTAGGTATTTGTGGCAATAACGCTAATATCGAAATTGAGATTCCTGATACAGAGTTATCATCCGCTGTGGGTGGCGCATATTCTGGTACATTGACACTACTTGTTATTCCCGATTAGTCTTAGTACTTCGTTATTTAAATTGTTGTCTTATGCCTAAGCATTTGAAGTGCTTGTTGTTCGTGCTCTTATTGCTATTTTGCATTACCTCAGCACAAGCAGTTATTCGTATATATGGCTTAGAAGATTTTAGTCTTGGCAAATGGGTGACGGGTTCTGGCTCAATTCGTGCTAGCTCAAATATGTGCATAGCGGTAAGGCCCCGTGGTCCATACCAAATTACGGCATATGGGCAAGGACCCTCTAACGCATTTGTTCTTTCAGATGCGGGCGTTCACCTACCTTTTCGAATCTTTTTTAATGATCGTCCACGCCCTAATGGTGCACAAGAATTACTAGCTGGGCAAACTCTAGGTGGTTTGCGTGGCAGAAGAGGACGGGGAATTCGAAGAGCATGCAATCGTCCTACAGCAAACGTATCTGTTTTTATATCGGATGCAGACCTTATAGGTTTGCCTGCAGGACGTTATCGTGGAAGCATTGTATTTGTTGTAGGGCCTGAATAAATTTAGCTTTTGCAGACTAAGTGTTCAACAAATGCTACACCTTGTTTAATATCAAGTTCAGGTAGTTTAATTGTACAAATGGCTTTGCCGTTTTTTGAGACTTCTAAAGGCTCGGTTCCAGCAATTTCAGCTTGCAACCAGCCATCTTCAGCAGTGACAGCATAGCCAATAGCATTGTCTATCCGCATCCGAGATGCAGGCGCGCCATCTTTTAATTGCAGACGAGTGATTAATACAATAATTGGGTGAACATCGTAATCCAACGTTTCAACATTTCCTGGGTATAAAGTAACTTTTCTTTGTCCCTCATCAAAGTGTAGTAACTGATCACTTTGAGATCTTATAGAAACTTGGTATGTTTGAAATGCTGCTAATGGCAAAACAGTACGGCTACCAATTTTTGCAATACCTTTCGGTTGTCCATCTACAAATATTTCGAAAGGCTCGTTTTTAGTTGGACCCTTAATATTTAATATTAATCCACTGTTTGTATTGCGTTGACCTCCAAATGCAAGCTGGCCATCATTAGTCAATACATTTGCATTTTGAACGCCTCGATAGCGCATAAAGCTTCCGCGTTCAGCGTCATCTATATGTTCAATTTGAGTTTCTATGCGACCAAGTGATGAAATATTTTCAGCGCGTACGCCCACTGATGATCGATCGAGTTCCTCAGATAAAAAACTGCCTAAAGTGAAATGACCATATTGGAGACTTTCATAACTTTTATTTAAATTTGCAGATATGACTGCCCCTTGATTTTTTTCCCCATCCGATTCAGAAGCTAAATATCTTGGACGGATACTTAAATGTTGATTGGGTGCAGTTTTTGTAATACGTAAGCCTGCTTGTAGATTGTAGTCATCTTCTTCAAAAAACGAAGTAAAATTAGCTTCAATAGAATAGCGATTCCTGTGATAAAGAGGATAACGGTACTCTACGCCATAAGAAGTGCTTGCTTTTTCAGTGCGTCTATCTCGATACTGTGTTCGAAGTAGTAGATTTCCTTTGTGTAGTGGAATACTGGCTGATAAATTTCCTTGACTGAAATCACTTGGAAGGATGCGTACATCAATATCTTCTTCGTATTCATCTATTTTAGATTCAACTTGCCGGTAATCCATATTCAGAGAGAACTTATTAAATCGAAACTGACCTAGCAAATTAAATCCCCACTCCCCCTCGGCGCCTAACAGGGCCGCTTTTTGCAAAATATAACCTGAGCCAAAATATGCAATATTTCCTTGTAATACATCAGTGTCTTTTGAATGCACGAGTTCTAATGATGCGCCTAAATTATTTTTAAGACGGTAAGCGGTACCTATGCGTAACAATTCGCTATTAGAAAACTCTGGCAAGTTATCATTTGAATTATCTTTTTCTAAAAGTCCAATTTCAAAGTAGTGTAACGGTTGATCCATAGGCGGAAGTATGGATGATTTTACAAAAAAGTATTGCTCTTCTCGCACAGCTCCATTGGAGTCTGTAATGCGCAAGGTAATTGGATAAGAGCCGGAAGGCATGCGAAAAGTATTGAGTTGTTGATTTCCGGTATCGTATATACCGCCGTCAATAAGCTTTCCGTCTCTAAAGACTTCAATTTGGCTGCGGGAATTAAGGAACAAAAATATTTCAGTTGCTTGCGAATAATCTAAGTCTGCCCGCGTTCTTGTGGAACCGTATATACGAGTTCCAAATACATCCAAAGTATTTGTAAATGAACTAAATTGAGTGCTTGATCTGTAATAACCTAATTCTTTTGCTATACCTGCATTGTCATTCTGTAGCGCTAAAGTATCGAGATTAAAATCACGAGTATCGGAATAGTCCCATTGGGTTTGTAGTCTGGATTGTCCACGAGAAATGATGTGATTTGCACCAGTGGTATATGTGGTATTTCCATCTTCGCCGCTAAAACTACTCGATAAGGAATTTACGCTAGTAAATTTGTCTGTTGTTACTTTAGGTAAATATTTATTAGATACGATGCCTTGAGGTAATAATTGTAATTTATCCACGAAAACATATAGCTGAAATCGACTTTCATCAAAGATAACACCAGCAACATCAGGTTCAATTATTCCACAATCTCTTTGCAATTCAGATAAACATACAGCGCTTGCGTGAGTGTCGAGCGGTCCAGTCAGCGCTTGAATGATTGCTTGCGGATCAATTAGATGCGGAACTAATGCTGCAATCTCCTCTGGGTAGGCTAATTCAATACTTTTTGGTGTATAGGTTGCAAGTGTACTACCAACTTTATCGCTACCGTAATACACATCTACTTCTGTAGTTTGCGGCAACACTAAATCTTCAAATCCTGGAGGAGGTTCGTTTTTAACTCGAATGGTTGGTGTGTCTTCTGCATGTAATGGTTGCGAGAAAATGATCATCCATGACAAAAAAGAAAAATGCAGGAATACAAATGCATTGACTACAAAGCTTTGCAGCATATTGCGCATGAGCTGTATATAAAAAACTAAGCGTTGACGATTACTTATATGTTTCCACAGAATTTTTCGTACCCATACTCATTTGGTAATCAACTGCTTTGTCATAGGGTAAATCTACAGACCAACTATTTCCGGGATATAAGCGTTTACCTGCTAGACGTTCGCATTTTTCTGAATCATCTGCGACACCTTCGGGGCATTGTTTGCCTTCGCGTAGTAAAACATTTGTGTTGCCTTTGTTTTCAAAAAAGATTTTTTTTCCAGATCGGTCCGCAATTAAGTTAGGGTCAGGTTCTGCTGGCTGCATAAGTACTAACACTTCATACCCGACTAAAATTTTAACGCCAATATGTTCAGTTTCTAAATCACCAATAACGGGTTTAAAAGTTACGCGATACACGCGTTCTTTATCACCTAATGGTTGTAATGAAACTATACGCACAAGTTTTCTTCCACCAGGAGGGATGACTAATTTGTTGGGTGTTACAAGTAAACCTGATTCTCGAGGATCAACGATTGTTATCCGGTGTTCGCCTTCCGTTCCTGGTTCTTCTACAACACTAGGAGTGATCTCAATATATAAATTTTCATCGCTTGGGTTTTCTACTTCAATATCTTTGCGCAATGGTTTGCCAGGCTCAAAGTGGATAATGGCTTCACTTAAAACCATGTTAGCCGAGACAGGTGAAGTGGGGGTAGCGAACAAAATACACATCGATGCCAACACAACTGCATGGGCAAAATATTTTTGTAACGTTAGGGTTTTCAGGTTAGTAAGCATTGTGAGTTGGATCCTTAGTATATTGTACTCATTATTTATATAGCTATGGATTAGAGTGCCTAATTGACTGAATTTCCAACAGAAATTCATAGAATGCACTATTTTTTGGTCGGTTGGAGTTAAGCTTTTATTGGTTGATAGAAAGGTGTGTTTATATGCATTTCGTCGTCAATATAAGCGCCTTGGTCATCGTTTAAGCTCACAAATCTTCGTGCACAATTATTCATATTGAAAGCATTATTTTGCCATCTTTACTCATTAGTCTTGCTTGAATTCGAATAACAACAAGCGGAATTTTAAATGATTTACGGGTTACTTTTTATGCTTATATTGCTAGCCGTATTCATTGGTTTTGTCTTAATAATTTATTTATTAGTTCGTAAATTTTTAAAGATTGAGGCTGCAGATATGGATAAAGTTAAAGGTGCTTATAAAGGTGCATTAAAAAATATGAATCAAACACTAACGGTGCGAGGAATCATCATTGGGATTATCGCACTGGTGATGTTAATTCCACTGGCAATGTTTGAAGGTGTAGTGCATGAAAGAAATGGGCTATATCAAAATGTTTTGCATGATATAGCGAATACTTGGGGAGGTCAGCAAACTTTGCAGGCGCCGATATTAGTGGTTCCTTTTATCGAGGAGCACATCAGCAAAGAAACTACTACAGATGAAAACTATAGGGAGAAAACTAAAACAAAAACTAAATATTTAACTCGGTATGCAGTTCATTTGCCAAAAGATTTAAAAATTGACGTGGATTTATTGGAAGAACATCGTAAGCGTGGAATTTATGATTCATTAGTTTATAAAGCTGATATTTTGGTTTCGGGTAGTTTTGAAAAATTAAATATAGAAGCCATGTCTGACCACATTTATCGTATTGATTGGGATAAAGCATTTGTAATTCTTGGATTATCAGATACCAGGGCGATCAATGATGTAACGCCATTAGTTTGGGATGATGTAGAAAATGGTTTTAATTCCGGTACTCAATTAACCAGCCTTTTAGAGTATGGCTTTCATGCAAGATTGCCAGAATTTGATGCTAATAAAGATAAACATGAGTTCAGTACGAAAATTTCGGTAAACGGTAGCAAAGGCTTTCGTTTTGCGCCTTTTGGTGAGAATACGACGGTTGCTATGAATTCAAGTTGGCCGCACCCTAGCTTTCAAGGTATGACATTGCCCAGTGAATATAAAATCAAAGATGATGGCTTTACTTCAACATGGTCCATTCCGCATTTAGCGAGAAATTTTCCGCAATCGTGGCTTGCCTCTTCAAAAACTTATAACTTAAATGAATTTACTGCCGGTGTAGATCTGTTTGAGCCTGTATTTTTGTATTCAAAAGTAACGCGAGCGGTAAAATATGGAATTTTATTTGTAGGTCTAACATTTTTAACGTTTCTTATTTTCGAACTGACAATGAAAGAAAAACTGCACTTTGTACAATACGGATTAATTGGGATTGCATTAAGTTTATTCTATTTAGTGCTCCTGTCTGTTGCTGAACATACAGCTTTTTTAACAGCATATATTATCGCCGCGGCTATTAATGTTGGTTTAATCACTTTATATACCGCTGCTGCATTAAAAAGTTGGTCGCGAGCTGGAGTTATTTTTGTGTTATTGGGTACGCTATACACAGTGTTGTATTCATTGCTGCAGTTAGAAGACTATGCATTATTAATGGGTACGATACTGTTATTATCTGTGTTGATGATTTTGATGTATGTTACCCGCAATCTTCGAGTGAATGCGTCAGATTCAAGTCAGATCCCACATTTAGGTAATGGATAAGCTGTAAAAAATTATGCAAAATACATTGTGTTAAATGAACCATCACTAACATTAATAATCTAAAGCATATAAAATTTCATTACACTTATTCGGAGCACTCTAAATGAAAAAATTAGTAGGCATTGTTGGCATTTTTTTGTTATCCCTCTCATCAGTAGTTGTTCATGCCGGTGATGCAGAGGCTGGTAAGGCTAAGTCCGTAACTTGTGCGGCTTGTCATGGTGGTGAAGGCATCAGTCCAACGGATGCTTGGCCAAATTTAGCAGGTCAGAAAAAACAATATCTTTTAGCTCAACTAAAAGCATTTAAAGATGGCACTAGAGAGAATGGTCAAATGGCACCTATGGTAGCTAATTTAAGTGATGAGGATATGGAGAATCTAGCAGCGTATTATTCTTCTTTAGGTTGTAAGTAATTAGAAAGCTCCGATTTATTCTGATATGTCGCTAAAAAATTTCTCAGTGTCGTTCATGTATAAGTTATACATATCACTTTCCTCGAAATAGTTTGCCTAATCTCAGAGCTAAATCGGAGCTTTCTAAGGGTCTGAAAAAGTATAAAGACTACGTTGCGATATAACGTAGTCCACTTGCAATAATTACTACAATTACGCCTAGTAATAAATTAATTCCAATAAACTTACGTATTTGTGCGAGATGGCTGCTAGCAAGTGGAAAATCTTCTTGTTTAACTGCTTTGCACAAACGACGAAAAGGTGCAAAGAATACATGCAAGAATATTAGGATCATAATTATTCCAATGACTTGCATAAGATGAATATGCCAACCAACTCGTGCCATGCCGCCGTAATGAGCCACGATCATCCAATAACCGGTAGCCGGTAGCGTTATTACACAAATCCACACCCAGAAGAAAAAGCTAGATAACGTTCTTTTCCATAATTTTAATCGTTGTGGCATTTCCAATGCTTTTGCTGCAGCAGGTCGAAGTGAGATATAGGCAAAAAACATTCCGCCTACCCAAATAACGGCTGCTAGTAAATGTGCCGCGATCGCTGCTGGGAAATAATACGGTTGTAAGTCCATTTTAGGTTCTCTCTTTAAGTGTTATTTTTATAGGCAAATTTCCTGGGTGAAGATAGTTGGTATCTATCTACAGATAAAGTTTACTGGAACTTTGCTGCAAATTACATGCTGATAAGCTAAAGTGCAGGCCTCAATTAAGTTAAATATAGTGAAATTATGTCAACTGGCTCTTTAGATTGGATAGCGCCATCAATTCTATCAGCAGATTTTGCTCGCCTCGGTGAAGAAGTCGAGGCTGTGCTGGATGCCGGTGCTGACATTGTGCATTTTGATGTAATGGATAACCACTATGTGCCTAACTTAACGTTTGGTCCCGTGATATGTAAAGCACTACGAGATTATGGTGTGCAGGCTCCGATTGATGTGCACTTGATGGTTAAACCGGTAGATCGAATGATTGCAGATTTTGCAGCAGCAGGGGCAAGTTACATCACTTTTCATCCCGAAGGTTCTGAGCATGTAGATCGGAGTTTGCAGTTAATTCGTGATCAAGGCTGTAAAGCAGGTTTAGTCTTTAATCCGGCGACTCCATTAGATCAATTAGAATACGTGTTGGATAAAGTGGACATGGTGTTACTCATGTCCGTCAATCCGGGATTTGGTGGGCAAAAATTTATACCTGCAGTGTTGAAAAAATTAACTCAAGCTAGAAAAATTATTGACCAATCTGGGTTACCCATTCGTTTAGAAATAGATGGAGGCGTTAAAGTAGATAACATCGCAGAAATTAAAGCTGCTGGTGCAGATACTTTTGTGGCTGGTTCAGCAATTTTTAACACTAAAGATTACCAAGGTACAATTGCTAAAATGCGTGAGCAATTAACAAGTCTCGATAAAGTTATTTCTTAATCTCATTTATCATTTCTGTTTTGAATACTAGCTCTTTAGTGCAAACGCGCTGTGTAATGTTTGATTTGGACGGCACTTTAGTAGACAGTGCACCTGATATTGCGATCAGCATGAATAAAATGCTTGAACAGTTAAATCTTCCCACGCGTAGTCTTGTGCAAGTACGCGATTGGATAGGTAATGGTGCAGGGCGATTGATTAAGCGAGCACTTACCGGGCAAGTAGAGGGTGAGCCACCCAAGGAGTTATTTAAGCAGGCGCATCAATTGTTTTTTGATATCTATGAGCAACATATAAATGTCGAAAGCGCTATGTACCCAGGTGCATTGGAAGGTTTAACAATTTTGCGTGAGCAATCGTACATATTGGCTTGTGTGACCAATAAGCCAAGAAGGTTCGCGCCGCCGCTTCTTGAGGCACTAGGTATAAATCATTTTTTTGAATATTTGATATGCGGTGATGACTTGTCGATTAAAAAGCCGGATCCTCAGGTATTACAAACAGTACTCAAACAGACCAATTTGAGTCCTCTGCAGGCGGTGATGGTAGGGGATTCCGCTAGTGATATAAAAGCGGCTCAATCGGCCAATATGAAGTCATTTTGTGTCAGTTATGGCTATAATCAATTATCTGGTCTTGAAATTAGTCAGGGGAAAGGAGTTGAAGCGCTGGGCGCAGACTATATAATCGACTCCATTGCGGAAGTGCCGCAATACTTATCAGGCTAAATAACCAAGGAATTATCTTCAATGTTCATCTCTTTATGGAAAGAAACTGCTGAGTTTACTAGTTGGCGTAGTTAAGACTACTGCTGATTTGCTCTTTTTTTCTTTCTTTTTCTATTTGGAGATGACATGGATTCCTCACAATTTGACTCACTAACAAAACAAGGCTACACCTGCATTCCGCTGGTGCGCGAAGTGTTAGCTGATCTCGATACCCCGCTTAGTGCCTATCTGAAATTGGCCCACCAGCCTTTTACTTATTTGTTTGAATCAGTACAAGGAGGTGAACGATGGGGTCGTTACTCTTTTATAGGTTTATCTTGTGAGGAACGCATAAAAGTTTATGGCAATAAAATTGTTCATGAGATTGCGAACCAAATTAAAGAAGAACAAGTGCAAGACCCATTAAATTGGGTGCAAGAATTTCAACAACAATACAATGTGCCAGAAATACCTGAATTACCTCGGTTTACTGGTGGCATGGTCGGTTACTTTGGTTATGAAACCATTGAATATATTGAGCCACGTTTAAAAAGCGAATCTAAGCCAGATGTTTTGCAAACGCCTGATATTTTTTTAATGGTGTCAAAAGAATTGGTGGTGTTTGATAGCTTAAGTGGGAAAATTTTCATCATTGTTCATGTCGACCCTAATGAAGAGCATGCTCATGAAGCAGGCGAGCAACGCTTATCTGAGCTTGCAAAAATGCTGCGCCAACCCACACCGGAGGTGGTGCCCACTACCCCTCAGGCGCCAGTAAAATTTGTTTCAGAATTTTCTGAAAACAAATTCAAGCAAGCCGTAGATGATGCGCGCGAATATATTCGTGCTGGAGATGTAATGCAGGTCGTGTTATCACAAAGACAAAGCACCGAGTTTACCGCGCCACCGATAAATTTATATCGTAGTTTGCGAAGTTTGAATCCGTCTCCATATATGTACTACATGAATATGGAAGATTTTTATATTGTGGGTTCGTCGCCAGAAATATTAGTTCGTTTAGAAGATGATGAGGTGACAGTTCGGCCAATTGCGGGAACACGACCTAGAGGTAAAGATGTTCAGCATGATGTTGCGCTAGAAAAAGAGCTTTTGCAGGACCCAAAAGAACTCGCAGAACACTTAATGTTGATTGACCTAGGTCGAAATGATGTGGGTCGTGTGGCTAAAACGGGCTCGGTTGAGCTTACCGATAAAATGATTATCGAACGTTACTCTCACGTTATGCATATCGTTTCTAATGTAACGGGTCAATTAGATAAAGACCAAAACGTAATTGATGTGTTGCGTGCAACATTTCCTGCTGGCACGGTTAGTGGCGCACCAAAAATACGCGCAATGGAAATCATTGATGAGTATGAACCTGTAAAACGAGGCATATATTCGGGCGCAGTAGGTTATATTTCTTGGGATGGAAATATGGATACTGCCATCGCCATACGTACCGCAGTAATAAAAGATCAGAGACTTTACATTCAAGCAGGAGCAGGCATTGTCTATGACTCTATTCCTGAAAATGAATGGATAGAAACTAATAATAAAGCGGGAGCGATGATAAAAGCTGCCAATGTGGCTGCATCCATTACTTGATGGTTAGGTGTTAAGGAATTTGTTATGAAAGAAATTTGCGCAGCTATAGTAGCTAATAAATGGTTCGATCGAATCATTATCGCCTTAATTATTCTTAATGCAGCTATATTGGGCTTTGAGACATCGCCAGTATTGAATGCGAAGTATGGGAACTTATTTGCTTTAATTAATCAAACGGTCCTTGGTGTATTTATATTAGAAGCGGTATTGAAAATTATCGCAGTGTCACCTCATGTAAGTAAATATTTTAAAAATGGTTGGAACCTATTTGACTTCTCCGTCATAGTGCTATCGCTAGTTCCAGCAACTGGACAGTTTGCAATGATTGCGCGGTTAGCCAGATTGCTACGAGTTCTGAGGTTAATATCTGCCTTGCCAGAATTACGTTTAATTGTTAGTACCTTGCTGCGCTCCATACCTGGAATGGCTAATGTAATGCTATTGATGAGTGTGATTTTTTATATCTATGCCATTATGGGTTTTCATTTATTTCATGAGCATGATCCAGAACATTGGCGTAATGTTGGAATTTCCTTATTAACTTTATTTAGAATTGTCACGCTAGAAGACTGGACAGACGTCATGTATAAGGGAATGGAGCTTGCTCCATTCGCATGGGTATATTTTGTAAGTTTCGTAGTGTTTGGAACTTTTGTAATTATTAATTTATTTATTGCCATTGTGATTAATAATCTCGATGAAGCCAAAGCAGAAAAACTCAATGAGTTAAGGCAGCCGACTGGACGTGATGAAATATTAAAAGAACTGCAAGAGGTAGAGGCAACATTAGGCCGATTGCAAGGGCAACTTCGAGACAGTTTTGAATTAAATACTTCTGCAAATGAGATGAAAAAAGTGTAGCTATGTTATTAATGATCGACAACTATGACTCGTTTACCTATAACCTTGTACAGTACTTGGGTGAAATTGGTGAAGATGTGAAAGTTGTACGCAATGATCAAATTGCTGTCAGTGAAATTAAAGCCCTAAAACCAGATCATATAGTCATTTCTCCTGGTCCATGTACACCGAATGAGGCAGGTGTTTCGTTAGAAACCATTACAGAGTTTGGTGGCGAGATTCCAATTTTAGGGGTATGTCTAGGGCATCAAAGCATTGGCCAGGCATATGGTGGAAAGATTGTTAAAGCACAAGAAGTGATGCATGGGAAAACTTCATTGGTGCATCATCATAATAAACATGTATTTGAGAAATGTGATAATCCTTTCACCGCTACACGTTACCATTCACTTGTTATTGAAAAACAAAGTATTCCAGAATGTTTAGAAATTACTGCCTGGACTGAAAATGATTTTGGTGATCTAGATGAGATTATGGGAGTAAGACATAAGGAGCTGGCTGTAGAAGGTGTTCAATTTCATCCAGAATCAATCCTGACAGATTTTGGGCATCATCTTTTAACAAACTTTATAAAGCAAAATTAATCTCAGTTTAAATTCGAGGCTACGTGCGCACATGAATATTCAACAAGCCATAAATTTAGTCATCGAGGGGAATAACCTCAATAGTGAACAAATGACAACGGTTATGCGTGCAGTAATGTCGGGCGAGGCTACAGCTGCACAAGTAGCAGGGTTTCTTGTAGCTTTGCGTATGAAAGGTGAGGTGGTTGAAGAACTTACGGCCGCAGCATCCGTAATGCGTGAGCTTTCAGCTAAAGTAGCCGTACCAACTGAAAATTTAGTAGATACCTGTGGAACAGGTGGTGACTCAAAGGGGACTTTTAATGTTTCAACCGCTACCGCATTTGTGGTGGCTGCAGCCGGTGCAAGAGTGGCTAAGCATGGCAATCGTTCTGTTTCTAGTAAAAGTGGTAGTGCTGATTTATTAGAAATTGCCGGGGTAAATCTGCAATTAAATCCTGATCAAGTTGGCAAATGTATTGAAGAAATTGGAATAGGGTTTTTGTTTGCCCCAGCACACCATAGTGCAATGAAACATGCCATAGGTCCCCGTAAAGAATTAGCGGTGCGCACTATGTTTAATTTATTGGGACCTTTAACAAACCCTGCAAGTGCACCACATCAAGTGTTAGGAGTATTTAGTGCACAATGGCTTGAGCCCTTAGCCCATGTATTAAAATCACTTGGGAGTAAACATGTTCTAGTGGTGCATGCGGATGATGGTTTAGATGAAATCAGTATAGCCAGTGATACTCAAATAGCAGAGCTAAAAGATGACAAGGTAATTCAATATAGCGTTTCACCAAAACAATTCGGTATAGAAACTGGAAATTTATCAGATGTGGTTGCGAAAGATGCTGTAGAAAGTTTACAAATAGTTAATGGTGTATTTGATAATACACCTGGCGCAGCATTAGATATTGTAAAACTCAATGCTGGTGCTGCATTGTATGCAAGTGATAAAGCCGCAACTTTAGAAGAAGGTGTTAGTTTAGCGGCAGATGCCATTTCATCAGGAAAGGCTAAGACCACGTTCCAACAATACATAGAATTTACAAATAGCTTTAAATAAACCGAAATGACCAATACATCAAATAATAGGCCAGAAGATCGGCCAGAAATACTCACTAAAATCATTGAGCACAAAAAGAATGAACTAGTAGAACGCAAATTGCATATGCCACTAGAAAGAATCCAAGATATGGCTAAAGATGCACCTAGTCCACGTGGTTTTGAGCGTGCCTTGCGCGGCGCGCAAGCGGCAAAACGCCCAGGAGTGATAGCAGAAATTAAACGTGCATCCCCAAGTAAAGGTATTTTGCGGGAAAATTTCAATCCAATGGAGATTGCAACTGCTTACCAAATGAATGGTGCAAGCTGTGTCTCCGTGCTGACCGATACAGAGTTTTTTAAAGGCTCTTGTACAGTCTTGGAGTTAGCACGTAAAACCTGTTTTCTGCCCATTTTACGTAAAGATTTTATTATCGATACATATCAGGTATATGAAACACGTGCTGTGGATGCTGATTGCTTGTTACTTATCGCTGCATGTCTAGACGACGAACAAATGGCAGAACTCTATGCGCTTAGTAAAGAATTACGCTTGGATGTGCTGGTAGAAGCGCATAATGCTGAAGAAATGGATCGTGCGTTAAAGCTCGAACCAACTATGATCGGAATTAATAACCGGAATTTGCATACTTTTGATGTATCGTTGAATACAACCTTTGACTTGCTATCAAAAGTACCTGAAAGCTGTCATGTAGTGACTGAAAGTGGAATTCACACTAAAGAGGAAATCGCTTTAATGATCGAGAAAAATGTCAATTCCTTTTTGGTAGGCGAAGCGTTTATGGTGGCAGAAAATCCTGGTGCCAAGTTAAAAGAATTATTTTTTTAAATTAGACAATTATTATTCAGGCATCTCATGGCTAAACCAACATTAGATAACGCTCATCCAATAATGCGTTTTATACTACTAATAGAGCGTATTGGATTAGTTCTAATTACACTCGCCACGATTATCGCGATAGGCCAAGAATTATATGTAATATATCAACAAGGACGTGTCGAATTACACGACATTTTGTTGTTATTTATCTATCTGGAAATTCTCACTATGGTGGGTTTGTATTTTACCAGCGGCAAACTTCCCGTTCGTTATCCCATCTATATATCAATTGTAGCTATCACACGCTTTATTATTCTTGGTATGAAAGAATTGAATGCGCTAGATATAGTTTGGTTAGCCACTGCAATATTGTTGCTCACCCTTGCTTCAGTTGCACTGCGATTTGGGCATTCAAAGTTGCCGTACAATCAGGAAAATGCAGATTAAGAATGTTAAAAGAGTTAGCTTGTTTTCAATTCTTTAATTTAAGCAGGTAATCTTTGTTTTCGTTATTTCTTTTTACCTGAAAGATTACACCAAGCAATGTAGACGATTGCGATGCCAATAGCGATGTACATTGGGTTATAAAGTGCATGTTGCATTTCTTCCATGTTAAAACTCCTTTGTCATAACATTATGTTTGACTAGAAAAATATTATTAGTGGCAAAAGATGTGCCGTTTATAGATACCCTTTCTGGGTCAGTCTGATAAGAAGCGTAAGAAATGAAACTTAACGTTTCAGAAATACGCCGCCAAACAGGCGGGTCCTGATTTAGATAAATAGTGTGTACACTCTATAGCGTTATTATCTTTATAGCAATTAGCCTTATTTATTAAAACTAATGCAGTTAACAGTATGAAAACCATAGCAATATTTGCAGATGTGCAAAATATTTATTACACCACTCGCGATACGTATGCTCGTCAGTTTAATTATCGAGCACTCTGGAAGCAGTTAAGCGCAGAAGGAAAAATTGTAACGGCGAATGCTTATGCCACGCAAAAAGGAGATGATAAACAACACAAATTTCAAAAAGCGCTGGAGCATATTGGATTTAACGTAAAGCTTAAGCCTTATATTCAACGTAGTGATGGTTCAGCCAAGGGTGATTGGGATGTGGGTATTACGATTGATGTAATGGAAATTGCAAAAGAGGTGGATGTTGTGGTGTTGTTATCTGGCGATGGTGATTTTGATTTGTTGTTGGAAAAAATCAAAACAGATTTTGGAGTAACTGCGAAAGTGTATGGCGTGCCTGGCTTAACAGCGAAAACACTGATTGAAGCCGCTAGTGTGTATCATCCTATTGAAGAGGAATTGTTACTAATATAGTTGTTAAAATATTCCTTATTCTTCATCATAAATTTCTAGCTTCACATCACTCATTGTATAGCTAGCAAATCCATATTCACTGTCAACACTGTCAGTTGTTAAGGTCCCAGTAACCCATGTAGCGTCGTCTAGCCATTGTTGTTTGAGAGGTTTACCTGACTTTACATAAACAATTTGATTGGATGGCGGCGGCGGTACATGAATACATGCACCAAAATAAGGTGCAAGTAAAAATTCGTTGAATGTGCCTTTTTCAAAATCAAACTCTAGTGGTACGATAAAGCCAGCAATTTTAACGTATTCACCATTTAATTCAGGAACAATTGGGGCGGCACGTAATTGATTTTGCATATCATCATATGCGCTTTGAGCTTCTTCGGAATCATCGTCCACTTCATCCCCAAATCCTAAATCATCAAAAAAACCACCAAGCATGGATTTTTGATCTTTTTCTAACGATTCAAAATAACCTTCCGGAGCTAAATCACCCCAATCAAGTACCCGCGCATCCTTTGCTAAGGAGATTTTGCTTGCAAGAAAAATGAAACCAAGTAGCACAAAACTAAAATATAAAAATATCCTTATATTGCTAAATTTCATAATCGAATTGTTAATCCATCTTGTAGAGTTTTTCGGTAGGCGCTTATTGCAGGATACAATGCTGCTAAAAACCCGCCAATTAAAATTATTAGTAGCATCAGCCATTGGAGCTTAGTAGGAGGACTAAGTTCAATATTAAAGCCAAAGGTGCTGAATAATGTCGGGTTTATAAGCGTAATGAGTGAATATAAAAAAATTAAACCAAAAACTATGCCAAGTGATACTAAAATTTCGGATTCAATAACCATCAGCGAAAAAATCGTTCTTGGTGATGCACCGATCGAGCGCAGTATAGCAATTTCGCGTCTTCGTTCATTTAAGTTTGTTAAAATTATAGACAGCATTCCGATTAAACTAGTTAGTACAACAAGCCCAGCAATTATTAGGAGTACTTTTTCCATAATATTTACAACTTTCCACAGCTCAAGCAATGCAATGCTCGGCATAATTGCTAATAATGGTTCGGATTTATATTCATTTATGCCGCGACGTATAGAAAATATGTCATGTTTGCTTTTCAGTCCTAATAAAAAAGCGGTTATCGACTTAGGCTCAAGCGCAGTTTCTCCAGTTTGTAGATTTTCTTTCGGAGGACTGGTTTGTTTTGGTATACCCTGTTCCCAGCCTATGTGAATGGCTTCAAGGCCATCAAGTGATATGAGTACAGAATTATCAAGCGGAGTTCCAGTGGGTTTGAGAATTCCACTTACTGTAAAGGGTGAGTCTTTATGGTCTGAAAAATCTGCACTATTGATGCCATGCGACACAATTATTTTTTTATTAAGCTGATATTCAAGTGACCTTGCTACATTTGCGCCAATAACAGAGTCATAAATCTCAGCGAATGCTTTGCCATTTGAAAATTCTAATGAACGAGCTTTTCCAAATCTATAATACTTAAACATATCATTAGTAGTGCCAATTACACGAAAACCTTTATGAGAGTCTCCAAGTGAAATTGGAATAGACCACTTTACTCGAGGGTGTTTTTTAATTTTATTGTAGCTTTTCCAAGAGACATTGTTTGTTGCATTCCCAATATGGAAAATACTATATAGAAGTAGTTGAACGGATCCGCTTCTCGATCCGACAATTAAATCTGTGTCACTAACCGTGTTGGTAAATTTTTCTTTGGCTTGTACACGAATAATGTCTACACCTAGCAATAATACAATGCTTATTGCGATAGAAAAAATGGTTAATCCTACTGTTAGTTTACGAAACCGTAGACTTTTTAGCGTAAGTTGGATAACACTCTTGATCATTTTTAGCTGTGATTTATTTCATCAAACGAAACAGAGCGATCAAATGATTTTGATAGAGTGAGGTCATGGCTAACAAATAATATGGCGCTGTTGCATCGCTTTGCTTCGTCAAATAATAGTTCTAAAAATCCTTGTTTAGTGTCTTGATCCAATGCAGATGTAGGCTCATCGGCAATAATTATTTCAGGAGATCCTATTAATGCACGTGCAGCGGCAACACGTTGTTGCTGTCCTGTACTTAATTCTGTGACATTTTGTGAAATGATTTTTTCATCTTTTAAACCAAGAGAAGATAGTAATCGCAGTGATTCTTCAAATAGATTGCATTTTTGAACGGTTAGCATTTCTTTTCTTCTATAAGAAAATTCGCAAGGTAATGAAATATTCTCAAATACATTTAAATATGGAATTAAATTAAACTGTTGAAATATGATGCCCATGTGATCAACACGAAATTGGTCACGATTTTTTTGTGTTAGTGAGAACAGATTATTCCCTAATACATTAATTTCACCGCTTTTGGGTTTGAGAATACCTGTAATAAGATTCAAGAGTGTAGATTTGCCGCATCCACTAGGGCCATGGACAAATAGCTTTTCACCTCTATTCATGGTTAACGAATCTATATTCAGTAAGGATGATTGTTTGTCATTCCAATAAAATTCGATATCTGAAAGAGTAAAACAATTATGGCCGACCATAGAATTATGAAAAATTCGTTTGATTATTTTAGATTTTGAATACGGCTATCTGGGGTTGCTATAAATAGATCTTGATGTTCATCGGAAACAAATTGTGCTTCGATTTTTTCAAGACTAGGAAAATGATCGAATAAAAGATATTCGATAGATTCTAGGTCATTGTTTGAGCATTTGAATAAGTAATCTGCTGATACATCACTATGGGTTTCTTCATTGCTTGTATCTTCATGTTCTTCATGCGTATCAACATTCGATTCAATAAGTTCACTGTCTACATTGACAGAATCTATTTCGCATGCATTATTTTTCTTAAATTGGAATAGATTATCGGCTTTTTCAAGAATAGTGATTGATTGTGCAATTTTCTTATGTTGATTGTCATTTTTTGGTGCATGTTCAAAGCCAAATACATCAACAGAGGAAAATGATAGATTTATATTTAAAATATTATGCTCATATGAAACATTAGCAGTTGCATGTCCATGAACATGTGATACGTGTTCTTCGAACTCGTGGTCTTCTGTATGTTGATGGCTATCCTCATCAGCATTAACTAGGTTTGTCAGAAAAATCGTTACGAAAAAAGTAATTATTTTAGTTTTAGGCATATTTTGAATGCATTATGGGTTGAATAAATCGATTTATTGATTAGCACACGATACTTGCAAATTGTTTGTAGCCATTAAATTCATGATATGACCAATTGCATGCACAATGCCTCCAATAACTGTTAACCAAGCTTCGCCTTCATAGGGGATAATATGGTGAGAAATCAATTCACCAGCAAATAGTGAGGTAGAAACCAGAATTGAAAGACCAATTGCTGCAATAAGAATGGGTAATATTTGTCTATGACGACGATATCCGGTAAAAATTGCCAAAAGACTAATGGGTAAAATAAATATTAAAATAAAGTCATGAAACCAAAATTCATGTAAATTTTGACCATGATGTAATGTAACGGCAAAAAGTGGGATTAAGCTTGCAACTATAGGTAATGCTACACAGTGAAATGCGCATATACACGATAATGTAATTGCAATTCGATCGAAAGAAGACTGCATAATTGTTGGCTTAAA
>JBOEHC010000065.1:0-11209 GCA_050633765.1 Gammaproteobacteria bacterium | reverse complement strand
TTCATATAGTTATGTGGCTTATACAAAGTAAATATTGTGTTAATTCAGCTTATCAGGATATTGCTATAGCGCATAGAATAAGACTAATCTTTATACACTAAATTCAATCTCTGCTTGCTTGCATACGATCTCTGTGTTGCCTATTCCTTGATCAACGGCCATCTTGATGGTCTATTGGCTAAAATCCTGAAGCAAGGTAATTTCGGTTCCTTCGCGCATAACCACCATAGTAACCTCACTTGCGGTGGCTAGTTTTTGCATCGCTTCAGGGCCTTTATTAGGAGCATCCAGCGCAACATCATTAATGTTAGTGACGATATCACCCGGTTGTAAACCAAGCTGATAAAACATGTCTGAATTATTACTTGGTGTGAGTTTATAACCCATAAATTCGCCTTCTTCATTGTTATGAGGCGCGGCATTAATAAATTCGGTTAAGCGAACAGGGTTCTTCATGACTTCTTGGCGAAATTGACCAAGCGTCTCAAAATTTGCGTTATCAGTTTTAGGTGTGGTTTTCTTCGCAGTTGTACTAGACTTTTTCTTTTTGCCAAAGCCTTTTGCCGTTGCTCTTGGTAAGCGTAGGGTTTCCATGCGGATATCACGTTCTAAGATTACGCGATCAGCAAATACAGCATGCAACGTTGCGCCTCCTGGAACATCATCTCCAAGTCCATAGTGTTTGACTTTTTTACCGCCACTGGAAATGATGGCATAGCCATAATCTTTGCCACCAGCCAATACTCCATGAAGTTTCAAATTGAGCGTTGTTTCAGGTGCATCAGCGACTTGTTTAGTCGTCGTTGCCGGGGCAGGTTTACCCATGAGATGTAACTGGGCGATTTTTCTATCGTGATTAGCACGTGGTTGAGGTTTGATATTTGTATTAGCGGCATTAGTCGGAGTGGTAATAACTTGATTTGAGCTGTTATCAAAAAAGCCAACGATGATTTTTGCTAAAGTTATTAAAATTAAAACAGCTAAGGCAATGCTTACCCAACGGGGTAGCTTCATTTCTATCTTAGGCCATAGGTTATTGAGAGTCGCTGCGTCCATACTTATTTTTATTTCATAATCCGTTGTATGGTTGAGTATATGTATATAGGTTCATCGCTACTATCTAATCAATCTACTTGACAGCAAAAGCATGGTTAGCGTAACTTTCGCCGCCTCTGTTAAAGAAGAAATTCTTTAATAGAGTGAAATACCTTATGTCCCCATCGTCTAGAGGCCTAGGACACTGCCCTTTCACGGCGGCAACAGGGGTTCGAATCCCCTTGGGGACGCCATTATTCTGGTTGACAAACAAGAATTTTGAGTCGTCCTACTTGTACTGTTGCCACAACGCTAACTCACTCATTAAACATAGAGTTTTCTACAAGATTCAGATACTAATGCCCTGATGAAGGGTAGTAAATAGCTTATATTTGGTACCGATATTACTCCTTAAGAAACAAGATAGTAGCGGACATACGTTTATTTAAAATTTTTCCTCGCTAACCATTTTCATGATCAATGTCACCTATGAGATCTTAGATAATAATTCACATTACATTTTAAATGTATCTATTTAATATATTTAATAATATTTGAATAAATACTTTCTGTATTACATTTCAAACTAGAAATATATAATCAATACTTACCTCTCGTTAGATGTACATCATTAATGAGAAAATTTGTTAGAGTCTCTCGCGTAAATAAGCAAACGTTAATATACTCATCCAGCTGCACATAATTTCAGCTGAAATAATCTAGGAGAAGCGCTATGCAAAACACACTAGATACTCAAAATTTAGACCAAGAGGCGTTGAATAAATGGTTCGACGAAAGATTCGAACAAAAGCTACAAGAACATGAAGAAGCGCGAACACCTCAGTTATCGCTTATTGCCACCAAAGGTACAATGGACATGGCATATCCTCCATTCATACTGGCGTCTACCGCGGCAGCCTTAGGCTGGGACGTGTCCTGTTTTTTCACCTTTTATGGTTTAAATTTGCTGAAAAAAGACCTCGATTTGGAGATTTCACCGCTTGGCAATCCTGCCATGCCAATGAAAATGCCATTTGGTCCAGACTGGTTTAAGAATGTGCAATGGAATATTCCTAATGCATTGAGCAGTAATATCCCAGGTTTCGAAAAATTTGCCACTTCTATGATGAAACAAACGTTGAGTAGCAAAGGCGTTGCCAGTATTGGCGAGCTGCGTGAGTTGGCGATTGAAGCCGAAGTTAAAATGGTGGCTTGTCAAATGACAGTTGATCTATTTGGATATAAGAGAGAAGAATTTATTGATGATGTGCAAGATTGGGTCGGTGCGGCTTCTTTTTTACCTGAAGCACAAAATTCTGACATCTGTTTGTTCATTTGAATAAACCAATTCTAATAATAGTTGCTTGTTGTATTGCATGTGCTATTGCAGCATGTTTTAAAAAAATAAATAAAGAGTTAGCGCAAAGTCGTAATGTTAGCCAACAACTTGGCGAACAATTAAAAAGCAAGCTCATCGATGCAATGCAAGCTGGTGGGCCAGAAAATGCCTTATTAATTTGCAAACATGAAGCGATTAAAGTCAGCACAGAAAATTCTAAGCAAAATAATCTTGAAGTAGGGCGTACGTCTTTAAAATTACGCAACTTTTCTAATCAAGCCGATGACTGGGAAATTAAGCAACTAACATGGTTTAAATCTCAGAAATTAGCTGGAAGTGATATTAAATCTTTAGAAGTCAACGAAATTACTGAAGAAAATGGCAAAAATATATTTCGTTACATGAAAGCAATTCCTATACAAGAACCTTGTTTAGTGTGCCATGGGAAAACACTAGCACCGTCTATAGAAGCTAAGATTAAAAATTTGTACCCACAGGATCAAGCCACTGGGTATGAACTTGGAGAAATAAGAGGGGCATTCACCGTTAAGCTAGACTTATGAACCGTTATGCTGATCGGCAGTTAAGCTTGTTTAAAAGACGATAAATATATAGTTGATAGTCATAAATAAAAAAGGGAGCTTAAGGCTCCCTTTCTATTTTTAAGGTGTTGATTAAATTAACCAAACATTTCTGCGGTCATGTTGTTAAACCAGCTGTATGCATATTGCACTTCACGGTTACGAGCTTCAGCCGTTGCATCCATTGGAGTCAAACCGCCTGCGATTTTTTCAATTGAAGATCTATCTTCAGCAAGTTTGTAAACGGCCACAACAGAGATCCCATAGTCTGGTGCTATTAAGCTGTAACAAGCATTAGCATAAGAGGTTACCGGCGCATCTTTATCCTGTAATAGACTTATTACTGCTGCAGCACAAGCTTTTGCTTGTGTGCTCGCTGCATAACCTGATTTAGGCATGCCCGTTGCAATGCTCGCATCACCAATAACATGAACATCTTTATGTTTCTTGGACTCGAATGTGCCTAGATCTACCGGGCACCAGCCTGAGTCATCAACCAAGTCAGAATCATGGGCTATTTTTGCTGCATGCTGTGCTGGAATGATATTCGCGACGGCAACTTTGTGATCGTCAAAGTCAGTACTCACGGTCATAGCTTTTGTGTCTACAGACTTCACACCGCCGCCTGTATCTGCAGCTGCAACCCATTCAATCATTTCACCATATACATCTTTGTAACCTTGCATAAATAAGCCTTGCTTAGAAAACTTATCTTTCGCATCTAATATAAGTAATTTAGATTTAGGCTTATTGTGTTTCAAATGATGCGCAATTTGTGCTGCTCGTTCATAAGGTCCTGGTGGGCATCGGAATGGATTTGGAGGAGGAGCGATCACCACCAAACCACCATCTTTCATATCTTCTAATTGCTTTCTAAGTAATGCAGTTTGTTTACCCGCAATCCATGAGTGGGGCATTATTTCTGCAGCCTCTTCACTATAGCCTTCAATTGAACCAAACTTTAGTGCAATACCTGGTGACACGACACAACGATCAAACTCTAACGTTGTACCGTCTGCAGTCATCACTTTATGTGCTGCCGCATCAATCATGGTTGCCTTGTCTTGTACAAGTTTAATGCCGTGATCAGCAAGGTTGTCATAGCCAAACTTAATAGTAGAAATATCGCGTCCACCACCTAAAACTTCATTACTCATGAAGCAGGTATGGTGATCAGCTTTAGGTTCAACAACAGTCACTTCAATTGATGAGTCGCCTTTAGCAATATATTTCGCAGCAACCATGCCGCCCACGCCGCCGCCAACAACCACTACACGTTTGTTTTTAGCGCTAGCTATAAGAGGAAAACCTGCGCCTACTGTAGTAGCAGCAACTGTACTGCCAGTTACTTTCAAAAAGTTTCTTCTAGAAACTTTAGCGCCAGCCATTTTAGATTCGATAACTTTAGACATGATTATGACTCCTGAATATTCGGGTACTATTTCTGATTAGCATAAAATTGGATGAGATCTCTCATGGCATCATCACCACTCGATGCATGAGCTTCTTCCATTTGCTTTTTCATTTTTTTAGGCATCTTTCTATCACCGCTAGCAAAATCTGCCATGGTATATTCAAGATAGGGTACCCATTGACCGGCTAGCACACCTGCATCGTCATCAGCGGAACTGCCACCATCTTCATGACATTTTTCACAATGTGCTTCATGTAATTTTGCGCCAGACTTAGCTTGATCAGCATTAGCAGGTTGATCAGCACCTTCAAAAGGTAGCCCCGCAAAATGTGCTGAAATTACTTTAATTTCTTCTTCCGAATATCCTTTCGCAATTCGATTCATTACCGTTGAAGTTCTTTCAAAAAACTCTACATCTTCAAAATCCATATCCGCTTCAATGATTTCATCAATTTTGTCTTCATCGTTGTCATACTTATAGGCCAACATTGCACCAATAATATATAGCTCTGACATGCCAGAAATTGTAGGCGTAGCAGGGCCGGCACTAACGCCACCTGGTCCATGACAGCCTAAACAAGTGTCTGAGAGCATTTCTGCGTTTGCACCACCTGCGGCGGCAGGTGATATAAAACTGATTCCAACTACACTAATAATTAGCGTCGCAAGGATGCGATGATAGAACATAGAACTCCTCCTATACTGGATCCATATGTATATTATTAATTAGTAAATTTCTTATAATGAAACTTACTTTACAGTTACTTTATCACAACAAATTATGTGCAAATAAAGCATTTGATTGATTTTTTGTAGATTTAAATTAGCACTTAGACGTTTTCCTCGTCTTCAGGTTCCTTAGGTTTTTCATGAGCAACGCCTTTATGGCAATCAATACAAGTTTTTTCACTGGTACCTTTGGCTATTTTTTTATGTTTTTTGCGTGCAGAACGATCCTGTTCTTTTAAATCCATGGCTGCAACGGTATGACATGACTTACATTCACGTGAATTAGTTGCCTTCATTCGATCCCACACCGCATTAGCCATTTGCCAGCGGTGTTTTTCAAATTTCTCTTCGTTGTCGATTGTGCCGCGTATTTCATGCCAAACATCTTTAGCAGCACGTAATTTTGCAACTAGTTTAGGTCCTGTTTCATGAGGAACATGGCAATCAGAACAACCCGCACGTACTCCATAAATATTGGAATAATGTACACTTTCCATCCATTCTTCTTGAACCCACTGCATAGAATGGCAGGAGGTACAAAATTCAGTTTGGTTAGTGGATTCAAGTGTCGTTGATGAACCAAATGCGAAGGCAAAACCAATGCCTAACAATAGTAAAGAAGAAATTAATTTCATTAAGTAGTAACCATGATCAAATTTAGACAAGACTTAATTCATATAATTATTCAAATAATTAAGAATGTCTTCATTATTAAATTTATATGCATTGTGCCATTCAGGCATTGTCATACCAAGCATGCATTATTTTATGCAGTAGAAATTACAATTTATTAACTAACTAGAATTTTAATAATCTATAGAACACTTTATAAAAATAGAATAACACATTGAAAATAAAACAATAAAGACCAATTTTTGCCATTCATAAGTATTACCTATTAGTATATGTTAATATATTAATATATGGTTATCTACAGCAATTAGTTGTGTAATGACATAAATCTACTTAAATGCAATATTCAATATGAAATCTAAAACTATCTTTTTGTTTGTCTTCGGTCTCGTCGGTTGGTTATTCGCTACAAATTATCAAACTGTACATTCAAAAATGTCCGATGTTTTTAATCTCGCGTCTGAAAAAGTTGAAAAAGTATTCGACAAAGAGAAGGGCGAAGAAGTAGTCGCTAATCTCACCATAGAAGAACAAGAAGAAGGACAATTAGAAGTTGACGCTGCAGATATACAAAACGAAGAGATAGCAGGCAGTTCAGAAGACACTACGGAAACCGAATCAACAGAATTATCCAACGATACTATAAGCGTTTCTCTAGAAGAGACTACAGCAGAAGAACTGGCAAGTTTTGATGAGAGTGCAAATTCAAGCTCTGATGACAGTTTAGATGCTGCTACAACTGAAGTTGAAGAAACCGCAACACAAATAGCGAAAGCAGATTCAAACTTACAGCAGAATGAATCGAATTCTGAATCAGCGTCTACCACTTCTACACAAAAAACAGCTCCTACAACAACAGCTGTGCCGTCCGCATATACTAATATGGGTTTCCCAATGCCCAATCCAAATATGATGAATCCTGGGATGTATATGAATCCTATGGCCATGATGACACCGATGATGATGAGCATGATGGGCCCAATGATGAATCCAGCCATGATGATGAACCCCATGGCAATGATGAACCATCCGGTTAATACCATGACACAGCCTCAAAACATGAATGCCATGATGATGTCGATGAATCCGGAAATGATGTTTGGAATATTTGGACAGCCAAGCGAAGCGTATAAAAATGGCGAAGTTCCAGATCAATTACCTGTGGTTAAAATTCCTGGATTTCCCACTCAAACTTACCAAAACTGGCCCACAAACAAAGTCTCTCCAAATTTCTCCCGCGAAGCAAAACTAAATGCATTTCAAACGGCAATGGCCATGAGCCCTATGTCTATGAGAAGTATGGTCAGCATGATGGCAGATAAAATTCCGGTAGAAGAAGGTATTAGCTGGGACGATGCTGTAGAAGCGATGAAATTACGTGCTAATGAAGTGAACTTTAAGTTTGTAGGTTCCAGTCCATTATGGAAGCAAATAGAGGCTGAAACAGAACAACCTTCAGCAAAAGTAGAAATGTTCCGCTTTTGCGATGCAAGAATGGCGCGAAAAATATTAGACGAAGTTCCTGAGTTTATAATTTTTCTACCTTGTAAAATTGCCTTATTAGAAGATGCAGAAGGGAAATTATGGGTGATGACCTTAGATTGGGACGTTAGCTGGTTAGATTATGCGCAAAATCCGAATAATCATTTATCTAAAGATATTCGTGAACATGCACAACTTATTAGGAAAAATATTCAGTACATCATGGAAGGTGCAGCAACTGGAGATTTTTAGTTTTTAACTAATCAATAGTTTTTAGAAATTGATTTAAAATAGTAATAGCGGAGTAAGAATGATGTTAACAAAAAATAAATTGATTCAATTGATTGCAATTGCAATCTGTTTGTTCGTAGCCGCAGGAGCCACGCTTCAAGCAGAAGAAACAAAGCAAGCAAATACAGCTTACCCAGGGTGGGGAACAGCAAGTCCTGCTATGCAGAATTCAATGAAGCCTGAAACCATGAAAAAGATGATGGGCTGGATGGCTAATCCTCAAGATATGATGAAGATGGAGAATTGTGCATCTTGTCATGAAGGTGAAGACTTAGCCCGCATTACAAAAGATTGGGGTCCAACATTGTCGTCCATGAAACCCATGGTAGACATGATGAACCCTATGACTGGGATGGTAGAGCCCATGTTAAATCCTATGATCAGCATGATGCATCCAATGGCAGACATAATGGGACCAATGATGGCTCCGATGATGGGAATGATGGGTCCTATGATGAACCCAATGATGGGTATGATGAATCCGATGATGGCAATGGGTGCACCGATGATGAATCCTATGATGGGCATGATGAACCCAATGATGGCGGGTATGACCAACCCAGCCATGTTTATGAACCCAGGTACCTACATGAGCATGATGGGCCCAATGATGGGTATGATGGGACCCATGATGAATCCGATGGGAATGATGGGCATGGGAGGCTATGGTAATAGCAATTCAATGGGCCAAATGATGGACCCTAAACAATATGAGCAGTGGTTCAGTCAGTGGACAGACATGATGAATAACATGACGCCACAAACTCAACAATAAACCCAACAATCAGGCAAAATAAAATCCGGTTTGTTGGTGATATTCCAAACGAACCTTATAGGGTCATGTGTAGTTCACAACATATGACTCTAGAGTTCGTATCATCTTGCAAAAATTAAATTTAACTAACTAAAGGCTATCAACATGACATCTCCTCTAAAATTTCTCCGACTGTGTATTATCACTTGTTGTTTATTTGTTGTAGGTGCTACATGTTCACAAGCCGAAGATAAAAATAGCTCGACTGCAGCACCAGATATGAATGCAATGATGGGCATGATGAATCCTGGTATGTACATGAACATGATGAACCCGATGATGGCGCCAATGACGGGCATGATGAATCCGATGATGGGCATGGGAGGAATGAACTCGATGATGAACCCTATGTCGATGATGAATCCGATGATGGGTATGAACATGATGGGGCCAATGATGGGCATGGGTGCACCCATGATGGGATCAATGATGAATCCGATGATGGGAATGAACATGATGTACCCAATGATGGGCATGATGGGACCCATGATGAATCCGATGTCGGGAGCTATGTCTATGCCTGGTACAATGATGCCTGGTATGGGCGGTAGTGCCCAAAATGCTAATCCAATGGGCCAAATGATGGACCCTAAGCAATATGAGCAGTGGTTTAGTCAGTGGACTGAGATGATGAACAATTTCACTCAACAATCACAAGCGCAAACCAAATAATCATTTTTATATTTGTAATAGACATAAAATATCTATGAAGGCTTGGAACAAGCCACTTGGTATTTATAGTGTAGAATTAACAAATAACATTACTGCTGAAATCCATATAGATTTATGAAAGATTCATTACAATTTCCGATTGTTGCACTAATGGTAGCCGCTCTGGTGGCGGTACCCGCATTGTTTTTAAGTAAAAACAAATCAGCAACTCCTCAAGCGCAGGCACAAACACTGGTACATGGGCAGGCGCACGTGATGCCAACACCAATGGCCTATCAAAATCGAGCAATGGTGAATCCTTCTTTTCAGAAATCCCCGGCAAGTAGTAAAAATACCCATGCGTATGCAATGCCTGAACCTTTTGCAGCAGATGCACCGTTTGATTATGCAAATTTCATGCAACCGATGAACGCTATGGCGTGGATGCAATTGGGCGCAAATATGATGAATTACATGCAAATGGCTCAAATGATGCAACAAATGACTGCCATGCCGATGCAAATGATGACACCAACCATGTGGATGAATCCAAATGCTATGCAGAATCAAGCTGCAGCGACTATGCAAAAACCCATGAGTCCCGAAGAGTACAAAAAGTGGTACCAAGAACAGCAAGAATTATTACAATCCAAATAGTAGTTATAAATTCTTTAAATACGTACATCTCATTTTTTACCTAAGAACTTAGTAAGCGCCACTGCTATAATTCGCGACCTTTATAACCTTCGAGAGATATATTTGTAGATAGCCATGGAAGAATTATCTAACCTTCATTTAGTAGCTTTATTAGGCTTTGTTATAGCCATGGTTTTTGGTTTTGTTGGGAACAAAACACATTTTTGTTCAATGGGTGCCATTAGCGATGTGGTTAATATGGGCGCTAAAGGCCGTATGGGTGCCTGGTTTCTTGCCATTGGCATTGCCATATTAGGCGTACAATTTTTATATTTACGCGGTCTAGTTGATATTGATGCATCAGTGTATCGATCATCAAATTTATATTTATTAAGTTACATTCTTGGCGGCATGCTATTTGGTATCGGCATGACCTTAGCGGCCGGTTGTGGCCAACGTAATTTAGTTAGAGTAGGGGGCGGCAATCTCAAAGCCCTTATTGTACTCATTGTTCTTGGTATAACCGCCTACATGACTATGCGCGGTATATTTGCAGTAGTGCGTTTAGATTACATTTATCCAATTGGTACTGATTTAGCTGATCAAGGCATCTCTAATCAAGGATTATTCAGTTACCTTGGTGCTTTATTAAATATCGAAGACATTGGTTGGTTACAAAAAATTGGCGGTTTTGTCGTAGCATTTTTATTTATTGCATACGCATTTAAACACGAAGAATTCAGAAAAAGTTTTGATAATGTTTTAGCCGGTGTAGTAATCGGCTTATGTGTTACCGCAGCATGGTATGTATCAGGTCATATTGGTAAAGATGATTTTGATCCCATCACACCACAAGGCATGGCGTTCATTGGACCAACCGGAAATGCTATCAGTTATTTAATGACCTATACCGGTGCTGAAATTAATTTTGGCATTGCCATTGTATTCGGAATGATAGTCGGCTCTTTCATTTACGCAATAATTTCAGGCACATTCAGAATTGAAACCTTCAGTAACAAATCTGAGATGGTGAATCACATGGTTGGTGCCGTTATGATGGGCTTTGGTGGCGTACTTTCTTTTGGTTGCACTATCGGCCAAGGGGTTACTGGAATGTCTACCTTAGCCATGGGTTCTTTCTTAACGCTAGCATCCATCATTTTTGGCAGCGCACTCACAATGAAAATTCAGTATCACATGCTGGATGAAAAAGGATTCTTTGGTGCATTAATAACAGGGGTTGCCGAACTGTTAATTCCATGGAAAAAGCAAGAAGCTTAACCAACAAATAAAATTCAACAAGAGAACACTTTTATGCATTTGTTTTTTCGTTTATTTGTTTTTCTAACAGTAATTTCTATTCCACCCTATCTGTTTTCTAGTCAAGATGATCCTGCAATAGAAGGTTCTATGACATTTAAATCAAAGTGCGCAGCATGTCATGGTGAGGATGCGAAAGGTAAAAACGAACAGGACAATGAAAATAATGCAATAGCACCAGATCTGACCACCATCTCTAAAAGAAATAAAGGTCATTTCCCAGTTACTAGAATCTATAACATTATTGACGGAAGAGAAATCTTAAAAATGCATGGCACGCGTGC
>JBOEHC010000064.1:0-23826 GCA_050633765.1 Gammaproteobacteria bacterium | reverse complement strand
GTTATCTGGCATGTAGAGTTGATTACCAGAATTAGTTTTCCAAGTTTGCACTTGTCCATCCTGATTGCCTCTAGCGATGGCGCGTGCAGCCTTACAAGATTCTAATAAAGCCGGCAATACAATTTCATCTGAGTAGGCAAAACCTGATTTATCGCCTTTGATTGCACGTATCCCAACCCCTTGGCTTATATTGTAGCTCGCATCTTTAACAATTCCGTCTTCCAATGACCATGCTTCATGCTTGCGCATTTGAAAATATATATCACCACTATCTGCTGATGACTTTAATAATGTTGAAAATGCTTCGGACAGATGAGATTCATCTAAGCCAGAAGGATCTAAGATGCTGCTTTTAGCCAGCTCTAAAGGGTTTTTCATAATGATTTTTTTAAGTAGAAGAGTATAACTACTTCATGCGCCTATGCTGGATACATGGAAATGTTTTACGTCTAGATTGCAAATAGTCAATGTTAATTTCAGCAAGCGTATAACCTGCTCCGTGCGGGATACGATTTAATATTGCACCCCATGGATCGATGATCATACTATCACCATGCGTTGCACGGCCATTTAGATGGTATCCACCCTGACCTGATGCAATTATATAGGTTAAGTTTTCAATTGCACGGGCTCGCAATAAACTTTCCCAGTGCGCTTTTCCCGTTGCAGCGGTAAACGCTGCTGGCACCACAATGATTTCAGCTCCGAGATCTAGCAGACCTCTAAATAATTCTGGGAAACGCAAATCATAACAAACAGCTAAACCAATCTTTCCAAAAGGCGAGTCAACTACTTTTAAATCTAAACTACCATACTCAATAGTTTCAGATTCAATATAACTTTCACCAGTGTCGACTAAATCTACATCAAATAAATGAATTTTGTCATAGCGTTCAATAAAATTTCCCGCGTTATCGTACATCATACATGCCGCAAGGATTTTATTTGGATCTTCACATTCGAGCGGAACCGTACCCCCCACCAGCCAAGTATTATGCTGTTTAGCTTGTTCGACTAAAAAGGCTTGGATTGGTCCATCGCCTTGCGCTTCACGCACCGCTACTTTATCGCTTTCCTCAATTCCCATAATGGCAAAGTTTTCCGGCAAAACAATAAGCTCAGCACCCGCCGCCGCTGCTTGAGAAATTAACCGACCTGCCTCATGTAGGTTTGCGTCCACATTAGGACCAGATGCCATTTGAATTGCTGCTACTTTGCTCAAAATATTTAATAAAATAGTTTATGTAAGATATGCGTATTATCGCATACCCTGCTATTAATCGAGTCTACTAATATAGAGATATAAATAAGTTGTACTCAAAAGCAGACAGAATGTTACAAGCTTGCCTTACTTAGAATTCAATTTAGTGCACGTAAGGTTTACGGAGCGATTGTCTTAGGCATTGTATCTGGAGACGGTTGCCCTTGCACTCGTGGCACAGTGTGTTTGCCAACAACTTTTTGCGAAATAGATTCAATCACCGGCTCTTGCCAAGATCCTTTCATACTGTATTTCACCTCAGTAACTTTATTGACATCTACGCCAATTGATTTTGCAATTTTCTCGCCAACTATCACTCCTACCGCCCCTAATGGACCGCCAACTGCTAATCCAATCCATGGCAATCCACCACTAACGTGTGGCGTAACAGTAACAACTTGATCATAATCTTGCGCTGCAATTCCCGTTCGCCCTTGTATCAGCAGGTCTGCTGAAGGGCCTTTAATTTTCAAATTTTCAGTAGTTAAATTTGCATCTTTAAAATGCAAGTCTCCACGAATTTTTTCAAACGCATAACCTTTTGAGAAAAAGTCAGTGAAGTCCAGAGATAATCGCCTAGATATCTCACCTAAATTAAATAACCCTACCAATCGTCCTGCCCCACCTGGTTCTACCGAAGAAATTGCACCATCTTTTAGTCTCAATTTTGTCTCGCCAGTAACTAATGCTAATGAAAATTGATATGGTGCTTTTGGCCAGGAAAAATTTGCTGCAACACTGCCTTCTCCACCAGTTATTGAACTATCAAATCCTAAGCCCTTAAGAGAGTTGTGCAAATTTTGCGATTCAAGATTTATCGTAATATTGGTATTTTGAAGATTCCCATCATCAACGACCCAATCACCATAAGCAGAAACTTGTAAATTCTGCCCATCACCTTTCAATGAATCGATAGCCAAACCTTTTACTGATGGTTTGGTTTTTAGACTGACATTATTAAATGCCGCACCTTTATATTCGAATTGCTTAGCGTTAAGCACTAACGCAGGTATATTTCGTGGATCAATACCTATTGTCTTGGCAGATGATCTAGGTTTAGTTTCGGATGTGAAACGCAAATAATCGAAATTTGCCGTAGCAACACTGCCACTACTGGTATCAATTGGATATTCAAACTTACCTTTTGCAACAGAAGAACTAATATCTCCAACCCAAAATTGCGGATTCTTATTTGCTCGAAAATTCACATTATTTAAACCCAACCCACCAACTTCTACATGATTGACATATAAATCAATCTCTTCGACTTCAAAAGTTTTTTCTTCTTCGGATTGTATAAGTTTTTGCCACTCCGAAAGATTTAAATTATTCATCTTGCCTGATATTTTTACACCATTTTCTGGCAAACTAAATTGTTCGTCTCCCATACGCAATTCCATATTAGATAACTCACCACTACCCTGCTCAAGTCTTGCATATAAAAAAGTTTGTCTATCTAAATTAGCAAATATTTTACTATCTAAACCAGACTGGTGATTTGATTGAATAGCAATCTTTCTAGATTCATCAAAAGCTTTTTTGAATGGATCAGGTAACAATGAAGTTGCACCATATAGGTCACTATCAATATTTATTACCAAGCTCTTATCAGTGCTATTTTTCCCAAATCGAGGTAAATTAATTTCTGCTCTTATTGGCGCCATGCCTTTGATGTATTGATTAAGCCTTGTATAGTTAGATGAAAAATAATTATCCAAATCTAAATCGCCTGTAACAGATACCAGCGTTCTACCGTCATTAATCTTTATAGCATTTGCACGAACCGGCGCTCCATATAACTTAGCAGTTATCCCATTACCAACCGCTCCATTTTTATCAAATGCCAGCTTTCCATTAAGGTCAGTGAAAGGCAGTGACACAGCATTCACTATTAAGCCCGCATTTTCAAAACCGATAACTCCATTTACTATTCGTTGTTTCTCTAATTTTTTAGTCAACGTTAAGATAATGTTCAAATCAAGCTTAGTATTCCCATTAACAGAAATATGTTTTGCAACCTTACTATTTTCTGGCAGTAACGAAGATTGCTGCAAATACTTCAAAATATCACTAGCAGGGCCCATTGCACTGCCATCTATCACTATCTTTGGTAATTTAAGATCATCTATTTTCGCATGCACTCGATGAATAGATGAGTTTAAAATTTTTCCTTGGCTAGCATTAACTTCTAAATAATTATTTTTAATTCTAAAATCCGTAATGATGTTACTTGCAACTGGCCAGTTTTGACGATAATTCAAAACCCCATCGTCAATTTTTGCAATCATTTCTAAACTGCCCGGCTTATTTTTGAATGGAAAATTTTTAAGATTACCGTGCAATAATATTTTGCCATCTTTAAGCGTCCCAGCCACAATACCTTCGCTCAACCATTTTGATAACTTAGGTTTCATTTTCTTATATGGAAAATATTGCTTAATGGTTTCTGCTTTCACGTAAGGAATATCTATTTGTAAATCTGCATAGGGTTTTCCGTCAAAAAATTGCACGGAGCCTTGTAAGTTAGCAACCATTTCATTTGACTCTACCGATAAATCTCGTAGAGCAAGTAACACCTGGTCATCTAAGTATTGCCAATTCACTACGCCGTTTATTTTCTGATTTTCAAGCGGTTGTTTAAATATTTTATCCAACTGCAACTTCACTGCATTCGATGCTGATGTAAAACTTCCTTGCTGATGATTACCCTTTACTTTACCTGCTATCGATTTAATATTCGCATCTTGATCTGGCACTGAGATATCTGCCTGTTGTATTGATGACTCATATGAATATTTTAATAGCTGAGCATCATTAAACTTCATTGATAATTTTGACGCTTCAAGCACCGCACGCACATTGACTTTATTAAGAGCTTCGTTTAACCGCTCTGACACAAGTGGAAAATGCTGCAAGGTTGATAAAATATGATCGGTATTAATGTAATCCAGAGCAGCTGAAATTGTGAATTCTTTCTGGCCACAATGCATACAACCAATTTCAAAATTTCCACCTGGCCAACTCTGATTTGCAGTTTTTACACTTGCCTCACTTAGTGCAAGCTGCCAGTCCTCTATATCTCCTTGCAGCTTAAATTTTGTTTTAATAGATGTAATTTCGTCGCTCGTATTAGCATTAACGATTGGGATTTTTATTTCCTTATATATCAAATCATGCAACGCTAAGCTGCCAACAAATTCTCGCTGTTTCAAAGAATTAAAATTACCCCAAATTTGGAAATCTGAAATGCCTCTACGTATTCCTACCTGGAGTCCAGGGAAAAAATCATTCAATAACTCAAGATTGATATTTTCGCCTTTGCTGTATAACTTACCTTTAATATTCTTGAACCCTTTATGCAAATCACGTATGTCTGCACTTAATATCAAAGAATCTCCTAAGGTTTTTGGTAAAATAAATTTTGAAGAAACCTTAAAATGATCACCTGAAAATTTAAGTACAACATCCACTTGATCGAAAAAGTAATCTAATTTTTTTATTTCATCAATAATAGAAATAGAACTACTCAATAAATTAATTTTTAGCTTATTGCTCTTATTTAATTTTTTTCGTTCAGCTAGTTGTTCACTTATATCTATCCCATTTAATATAATTCTCTCATCTGTAGTGCGCAAAGCTTCAAGATTGCCGCCAATAAAAGTTAATTCACTAAAAATTATTTTTCTGTTTACTATACTTCTATATGTATCTATAGAGATAATCGCCTTATCCACATTCAATAGCTGTTCGTATTGATTGTCGTCCGCAAAGATTGAAAAATTACTTGTGGTTATTAGTGGTGCGAGACCATGCCAATCGATGCGAATTGAATCTGCCTGTACCGGTTTACCAAGCAATGAGGAAATATTTTGCTGAATAACAGGCAAAAAATTCTGATATAAAGAAGGATATGCGCGGACGATGCATATAACGACAGCAAGCATTACTAGTAACGAAACTAGAAAATACCAACTACCTAAAAATAATTTACGTAACATAAAAACGAACTGGTAAAGTAGAGCAATCAGTAGAATTTATTACAGAGGCACCACATCGAATTGCTCTTGCAAATAGAGTGATTCTACCTGCAACTTTATCGTCTTGCCCATATAGTCTTCCAGCTCGGCTAGACTAGTCGATTCTTCATCCAATAATAAATCTACTACTGGTTGAGACGCTAAAACCAGCAATTCGTTCGTTTCATATTGCCTTGCTTCTCGCATAATTTCGCGAAAAAGCTCAAAACAAACCGTCTCAGCTGTCTTTATATATCCACGCCCTGAACAAGTTATGCAGGGTTCGCATAAAACATGCTCTAAGCTCTCACGTGTTCGTTTGCGCGTCATTTCTACCAAGCCCAATGGTGAAACCTCACACACTTGGCTTTTCGCTCGATCTTTATCTAATGATTTTTCAAATACGCGGATAACTTGACGCTTATGCTCCTCATCTTCCATATCGATAAAATCAATAATGATAATACCGCCTAGATTACGTAGTCGTAGTTGCCTTGCTATAGCTTGAGCAGCTTCAAGATTTGTCTTATAAATTGTTTCTTCTAAATTACGATGCCCAACATAGCCGCCGGTATTAATATCGATAGTTGTCATGGCTTCCGTCTGATCAAATATTAAATAACCTCCCGATTTTAATGTGACCTTCCTATGTAACGCTTTTTGCAATTCATCTTCAATCGAATACAAATCAAAAATAGGTCTACTTCCTGAATACCTTGTTACACAATCTGATAACTCTGGCACCAGCTTTTCAGAAAATTCTTTAACCGTATCAAAAGTAGTACGTGAATCTATTCTTATAATTTCTATATCATCTACGGATAAGTCTCTTAACGTGCGTACCGCAAGAGGAAGATCTGAATACACTTCATCAACAGATGAAACTTTGTTCACCTTTTCAACAATAGTAGACCAAAGATTAAGTAAAAATTTCAGATCTCTTCGTAATTCAGTTTCACCTACACCTTCTGCTGCAGTGCGCAGAATGCATCCACAATTAGCATCCAACTCTTCAACAAACTTTCGGGTCGTTGTAGTTAACCTTACTCTCTCGTCCTCATCTTCAATTCGAGTAGAAAGACGCACATCGTGTGAATAAGGCAATAACACCATATAACGTGAAGGCAGAGTTATATTTGTTGTGAGTCGCGCACCTTTTGTACCTAGCTGATCTTTTACCACTTGCACTAAAAGTTGCTGACCTTCATGCAGTAAACTGGTGATGTTATCGTTTATAGATTGAAGAATGGTTTCATCCGGCTGACTAACATCTGTTTGTTGGCCTCGAGAACTTTTAGGCAGAAATGCCACATCTGAACTATGAATAAAAGCAGCTTTAGATAGACCAATATCTACAAATGCAGCGTCCATACCGGGCATTACTCTACTCACACAACCTTTATATATATGCCCAACTAAACCTTGCTTGCTAACCCGTTCTACTTGTATTTCCTGCAACACTCCATTCTCAACAATCGCTACACGTGTTTCCTGTGGAGTTACATTAATTAAGATCTCTTCACTCATTACTTATTGTACCTAGTTATGACCAGGGTTATAACCAGGGCCACTCTCATACTGTATTTAAATCATACAGTTTTGCTTGCCGTAGAAGTTCTGTTAACTCTAATAGGGGCAGTCCCATCACATTGGTATAGCTACCTGATATATACTCTATAAATGATGAAGCTAACCCTTGGATGGCATATGCGCCCGCTTTATCGTAAGGCTCGTCTGTTAAACAGTAAGCATTTATTTCAATACTCGAAAGTGGTCTGAATTTAACCTTCGTTTTTACAATGGCCTTATAATTTTCATTCTGAGTTTTCAGATACAATGCTGTTAATACATTATGCTCAGCAGCAGAAAGTTTTTGTAAGATATTTTTTGCATGCTGAACATCTATTGGCTTTCCAATAATCTCATTAGACAATGTAATAATCGTATCGGCAGCTAATATAGACTGATCATATTCAGTTGTTTCGAAGACTTGTAAAGCTTTAGACCTAGCCATACGACAAACATATATTTCAGGTGATTCGTTCGGTTCTGTCATTTCATTAATATCAGGAATACTTATACGATATGCTAGATCGAGCTGGTTCAATAAAGAATGCCGACGACTTGAACCTGATGCTAGGATAAATTCACTCACGGATATTAATCAGCTAGTAGAAAAATTATTCTCGATGATATGGATGACCCTGAATCACTGTCCAGGCTCGATACAATTGCTCAACCATCACTAATCTCGCTAGCATATGTGGCATAGTCAATGGAGACAAAGATAAAACTAAATCAACCTGAGCAAGAAAATTTGCAGTAAATCCATCTGGACCACCAACATATAGCGTTATCACTGGTGTCGTGTGCATCCATGCTGCTAATTTCGAAGCCAGCGTTGCTGTAGTCCATGATTTGCCCTGTTCATCTAAAGCAATTCTAAAACTATTGTTTGGCGTATGCTTTAGCAATAATTCCTGTTCACGTTCTTGGGCTTGAACCGTTGAGATATTTTTTGCTCGCTTGGTGGTAGCAACGGTTATCAGTTTAACCTTACATTCATGTGGCATGCGCGAAATATATTCAGACACTCCGGCTTCAACCCAGGTTGGTGATTTATCCCCCACCGCTAGCAAATAAATTTGCACTACTACCTTATTGCTTCAAATATGTTTGAGCTATTCTACGAATCACTGATGCACTTAAGAGGACACTTGCTTTCTATCAGTGCTAATTTCCCAAAGTTTCTCTAAACTATAAAATTCTCGCGCCTCTTCTAGCATAATGTGTACGATCACATCATATAAATCCACCAACACCCATGAACGATCCTGCTCTACTCCAAACACACTTACACTTTTATCCTTAGCATCTTTAACGACATTATCTGCTAATGATTTTACGTGTCGATCTGATGTGCCGGTGACAATAATCATGGCATCAAATACATCTGTCTTCCCTTGCGTATCAATAATCGTTATATCATTGCCCTTCATATCTTCAAGAGCCTTAATTGCGATTTCTATTGTTGTATTATTTTTCATAAAAATTAAATTATTTGTATAGTTTATTTCTGCGGATATAGTTCCAAACATTCCCAGGCAATAAATACTTAGGCTGCTGCCCCTCGGATATTGTTTTTCTAATCACTGTAGATGAGACATCTATTTTTTCTAGATCACTGATATATATTTTCCCACATGGCGTATTTACTACTGTTTTTATATCTTGAGTATTATTTGACTCATATAATTCATGCTCACAACTATGGCTTGGTAAACTTTCAATCAGATTATAACCAGGACGTTGCATTAAAATTATATGACATAACGATAATATCTCTTCATATCGATGCCATTTGCAAAAGCTTGCAAAAGCATCTATGCCTAAGATTAACGCCAAGGACTGTGTCTCCCCATATTCCTCACGTAATTCTAGTAATGTATCAATAGTATACGATGGCGCCTCACGTTTTAGTTCTCTTTCATCGGCTATTAACTTTTCATGACTACTACAAACTAGTCTCACCATTTGCCAACGGTGGTTAGCATTCGCATATACATGCTCTTTATGTGGAGATAGTTGAGCAGGAGTTAATCGTATTTGCTCAAAGTCATAATGTTCTAGTAGTCCTAATGCTGATTTAATATGACCAAAATGTGGTGGGTCAAAACTCCCACCAAATATACCTAGCATGGCAACCTCGCAAGAACAGGGCCAAAACTCCCACCAAATATACCTAACACACCCTTACCTTACTAAATAATCCATTATGGGCGTAATTATTCACGAATATTGCCATCTCCTAGCACGATAAACTTTTGGGTCGTTAAGCCTTCTAGCCCTACTGGCCCTCTGGCATGTAGTTTATCTGTGCTGATTCCGATTTCTGCTCCTAAACCATACTCAAATCCATCAGCAAATCGAGTGGATGCATTGATCATTACTGAACTTGAATCCACCTCCCTTAAAAATCTCTGTGCAATCGCTTCATTACTCGTAACAATTGAATCAGTATGATGAGAGCCGTATTTTTCAATATGATGCATAGCTTCTTCAACATTATCGACAATTTTTACAGCTAAAACTGGGCCAAGATACTCTGCATACCAATCTTCATCCGTTGCACTGCTGATATCATTTAAAATTTCTCGAGTTTGTTCGCAACCTCTTAATTCAACATTTTTTTCAGTATATTTTTTCTGTAAACCTGGCAAAACTTGTTGTGCAATGTCTTTATCAAGCAACAAAGTTTCCATCGCATTGCAAACACCAAAACGTTGTGCTTTAGAATTCAAGGCGATATTAGTTGCCATCTCGATATCCGCATCACGATGGATATATACATGACAGACACCATCTAAATGCTTAATTAAGGGTATGCGAGACTCCTGCATAATTTTCTCTATCAAGCCCTTACCACCTCTTGGAATGACAATGTCAATATGCTCATCAGCGTGCAACAATTCTGTTACCGCAGTTCTGTCAGTCGTAGTGATCACTTGTACAATGTCATCCGAAAGCCCCGCTTTATTCAGCCCAACATGAATACATTGTGCGATGGCTTGATTTGAATGTAATGCTTCTGATCCACCTCTTAAAATCGTCACATTCCCAGATTTGATACACAAGGCAGCTGCATCGGCCGTTACATTAGGACGAGACTCGTAAATTATAAGTATTACGCCTATAGGAACACGCATCTTGCCTACCTGAATCCCACTAGGGCGTGTTTCCATATCCGTTGTTTCGCCGACAGGATCAGGTAATGTACACACCTGCATTAATCCCTCAGCCATTGAATGAATACGTGCATCAGTTAGTTCTAATCGATCAAGTAATGCACTATCTAATCCGCGCTTTTTACCTGCTTGCAAATCAAGCTGATTTTTCTGCTTCAACGAATCACTAGCATTTAAAATCTCATCAGCTATAAACTTTAATGCTTGGTTTTTAGTTTCAGTACTTGCTGCCGCAATTTCTGCCCGCACTGCTGCTGCTTTTAATGTCACAGCATCAATATAATGTTTAACAGATTGATCTTGTTTAAGTGCTTGGTTTGTCATATTTGTAAACCTTTAAAAAAAATAAGCTAAGCCTTTATACTGAGTATCGTGTAGCCATACTCAATTGCAATAATTCTTGCCAAGGATCTCCGAAAGCACGACCCTTAATTACACGATCTACACGTGCGCATTGTTTAAGCAAATCTGAAGTTTTTGCATGTAAAGTCGACTGACTAACATCAGTAGTTTTCTGATGTAACTCACACAAAGCTTGCAACCTGTCTTGCTGATTCTTTGATTTATTACTTATTGCGGATGAATTTTGCTTACTTTCAACCAACTTTCTCACCTGCTCAGTAAGCCCCCATAACAATAGTGGCGGTGCGACATCTTCTTTTTTTAGACCTTCAATAATTCGTATCACTCTCGCTGCATCACCCTTTAACACCACCTCCATTAATTCGTTCAACGAATAATGACTGCTATTAGTTAATAATGCATGAATGTTTTTTATATCTAAATTTTTATCTTCTGATACCAGTGCAATTTTTTCGATCTCTTGCATCGCAGCAAGCAAATTTCCTTCAACTTGCTGAGTAATAAACCCAACAATATCTGATGTCGCAGTTAGACCTTTGGCGCGTAGTTTTTGCTGAATCCAATTTCGTGTTTCAATTTCATTTAATGGCCAGACTCGCAAAATACCTCCCGCCTTATCCAAGGCTTTCACCCACGCTGAACTAATTCCGCTACGATCTAACCTAGGAACTTGAACTAAAAGCATGACCTCATCATGCACGTTTTCTATAAATTTAATTATCGCCTTCGAACCCGCTGCACCGGGCTTACCATTAGGAATTCGCAAATCTATTAGAATGCGCTCTCCAAATAACGACATATTACTTTGCTGATACTCTAGCTCAGCCCAGTCAAATCCCGTCTCTACTGTCAAAATTTTACGCTCGGTAAATCCTACTTCTTTCGCGCGAGCACGAAACATATCGCAAGCAAGCATATGCTGATAAGGCTCATCACCACTAACTAATAAAGGAAATATAGCTGGCTTAGATAACCTATCTTTTAAATGTGAAAAACGAATTTGCATCAGGCTTGAGTTCTTGTAGTCATTGAAATGAACATATTTAGCACAGGGTACATGATAGCCGATGAACGGCACAATGGCTTAGATTAAGCGATTGCCAATTAACGTTATGTTTAGGCGGAATACCCTACACTATTTCATAGAAAAATATAGATATTTACCCAGAAATTTACCCAAAAATGCCCGAACAGAGTCACCAAGAAATCTTTGATAATGAAGGTCATATTAACTATGACAAAGTAGTTGAAATTGTCCATCTAAACTTAAAAAACTTTCTACACGCAATGTTAGAAGAAAGTTTTGTCTCAGCTAAGGATGAAGCATACCGAACCCAAATAAACGATACGGACAGCAATATCTCTGACCTAGCATTAGATGCTTATTTAGAAAGAAAACATATTGTCTCTTCAGAATTTTATGTTGAATTAGAGTCGCGGTTCTACACCTCCAACTCTGCAATTATACGTTCATTGAATAATAGTCAAATCAATACCCATAGCATGGATACTGATTTAATCGAATTGTCTCTTGCAATGAATCAGCTTATTGCTCGTAGCGTTGAACGTCATGATGATTTAATTAAAACACTAGCTTTACAACTAGAAGAACTATCATTTATCGCTCATCAAGAATTCAACATTCATTGCTTACATCCACAGGATTTCTATACATTAATACAAGATTGCATTGCACCATTAAAGATTTCGACCGATGGGAAAATACTTGTCAGCAAATTGTTATATCAATGTATCTCGCCTAATTTAAATGACTTTTATCTGGCCATGCATAATTTTTTATTAGAGGTAGATATAAAACCTGCTAAAAAAGCCAAAATACACACAGAAAACACTCAAGACGGCTGCTCCGATGAGAATGAAACCCCAAGCAATTCATCAATCATGAGCATGTCTACTGGGCAATTTTACGCACCAGTAGAACAAGAAGCATGGCAACAAGAATTTGATGCCGAACATGATCATGATTATGTAGAAAAACAATTAAATAGCACACCCGAAATTATCGACGAAGTTGCAATGGATGTTTACGGACCTGGGCAAACCGGGTTAGATGAAACAACCGTTAGTTTACTATTACAGCCATATAGCCCTAATACTCAATCAGACTCTTCTCCAGCGCAAAGACGACAATTTGTACGTGCCTTATCTAGCGTACAACGCGTTGAAGCAGCCAATAATGCAATCTTCCAAGCCAATCAAATAAAAACAGCTGTTCGAAGAACACTGCAGGAAAAAGGAGCGCTAGACGCCATAGAAATTGTAGAAAATGAAGAAAAAGTTATCGACTTCGTTAGCAATATCTTTCAAGTCATTCTTGACGACGAATCCATATATTCTTCCGTAAAAGAAATATTAGCACGATTACAAATATCTACTATAAAACTTGCACTGATTGATTTTACTTTTTTCCAAAACGCCAAGCACCCTGCCAGACAGCTACTTAATAAGCTTACTTCAATCGGAATAAGTGCTAATGGGAAACAAGAGCAGTTATTTAAAAAACTTAAAAGCATAATCAACACTATTACTGATAACTTTGAAACGGATGTGCAAATATTCGAACTGGCTCTGGCAGAGATTAACCAGCTTAATACCAGTTCTTTAGATCAGATAACTTCTCAAAATGAAGCTGAGCTCAACAAACACAAACTTAAATCTCAACGTTCTGCAGCAAAACGTGTTGTTATCCATACTATTAAAAAATTCACAAAACATAAAGAAATCCCAAATCAAATTCTTGAGTTTTGTCTAAAATGCTGGGCCCCTCACATGGCCTACATTTATATGAATCATGGCAGAGATTCAAGAATATGGCGCAACTCTGTACGCACTTTACGTAGAACCATAGAAGTTGCACAAAGCAAACACTCACTTCAAGAAGTTAGTCAATATATACATCATCATGATGAATTTTTTGAGAATATCCGTAAAGAACTCAAATACTTTGAAAACCGTAATGAAGAATTTGAAGATGTGCTAGAAGAGGCTGAAGTTTGGTATTTAACTTATCTGAGAAAAATTGAACAAGAAGCCGAAGAAGTTCAGACCGATTCTTCTACGCAAGATATACAAATTAGCGAACAAGATAACAGGCAAGATAATGTTATCCATTTATTCAAAAACCTGTCGCCAGACACTAATTCTAACGAAATCCCAAAACTTACTGAACTTGTCGAAGATGGAAATTTAGATTCTGAGGAGAACTTAGAAAATGATTCCGAAACTATATCCTCATCTTCAACGAATGATCCTGAAGATATTCAAGAAGACAAGGAGAAGGAGCCAGAAGAAACAAATACAATTGAAGATCAAGATACACCTGTAAGTGAGCTAGATATTGAATCTGTATTTGATGAAAACGATATAGAAGAAGAACCAGAACTAAATGTTGCTGAACATTTACCTGATAGCATTGTTCCCGGTGTATGGTTAGAAATATACCAAGGCGAAGACAGAGCAAAACGTCGTCTTAAATTCATTCGAGCAAATATAGAAACAAATTACCTGATATTCTGCGATCGATCAGGTGACTATAGCTTTGAGATTGACTTGCAAACATTTTTGGATGATTTATCTGCTGGAAGAAGCAGCTTAATAAGTGAAAGCAATCGCTTTGATCTTGCATTAAGCTCAGTTATTAATAATATACGAACCAGCCAAGACAACACTGACTCATAATAAAACTTTTCATTAATTTCTTAAGCAGATAATTTTTATCAATTAGCTAATTGTTTCTGATAAGCTTTACACTGCATTAATCATAAAGCGCATTTTCAGATGACTATTAACAGAATAGGCCTTATTGGGCTTGGCATCATGGGTAAGCCTATGGCCAATAATTTACTTAAAGCTAATCTCAACCTTGGTCTCTATGCACGCAAACCAGACTCATTGCAATCTTTTACAGCGACTAATATTGAGATATATAACAGTCCAGCTGAATTAGCTCAGCATTGTGAACTCACGATTACGATGGTCTCAGACACCCCGGACGTCATCGAAATCATTAGCGGGGAAAATGGAATCATTCACGGGGCTAAACCAAAGCACCTGGTAATAGATATGAGCACTATCTCTCCTGAAGTGACTAGCTCATTGGCCCAAGAACTTGCCGCTAAAAATATCGACATGTTAGACGCGCCTGTTTCAGGCGGAGAACAGGGCGCTATAGATGGAACACTTTCCATAATGGTCGGAGGCAATGCTGATGCTTATAATTATGCTTTCCCAATTCTACAAATATTAGGTGAAAATATTGTACATATTGGTAGCCACGGGGCTGGACAAGTTTCTAAAGCATGCAATCAAATATTAGCTGCACAAACCATTGCAGCTGTTGGAGAAGCATTCTTACTAGCCAAATCATCTGGCGTTAACCCAAGTAAAGTAAGAGAAGCACTACTTGGAGGGTTTGCTAATAGCAAAGTACTCGAATTACACGGTAAACGAATGCTAGATGATAATTATAAGCCAGGCTTTAAGTCTGAACTGCATTATAAAGACATAGGCATTGCTCTGAAAAGCGCGCAAGAAAACAAAATTTCTATTCCAGGAACGGAGAGAGTTGAAAAATATTTAAAGGAAATTGTAGAACAAGGAAACGGTGAACTTGATTCGGCAGCGATAGGAAAAAAGCTATTAGATCAAATATCTAAATAAATAGTTGATTAAAATTATATTGTTTGCAACCTATAGACAATCAACTTTGCAGCATCTTTGCGCATTTCACTAAATAACTCTTGCTCTTCCTCGTTCGTACCCAGCAAGTCATTTTTATCAAACACGAAATCACGATTAAGAGAGATGTTTTGTTGGCTCAATAATACGGTGTTATCTGGCCTCTTAACTAAAAAAGTGACTCGCAATATTAATTCGAACTCTCTAGCTTTACCATCACCGTCCACAGTGAGCACAACTTTTTCAGTCTCTTCGCTGAGTATTTGCAGCAATGCACTAGCACTATCCGCCTCTACTATATTTATCTGATTAGAACGAAGGTTTTTTTCTAATGTCCGCAATAAATCCTTACTAGCTGATTTACTTTGTATATGGGTATTATTTAGCTCATCCGCAAATGTTCCCTCACCTGCCAAATGGAATCCACAGCCATAGAGCATACAAACAAAAAGAATGATTTGTAAAATTTTATACATTTTATTTAACTACAATATTTACCAAACGACCCGGCACGACAATTACTTTAATTATATTTTTATCTTCAACAAATTTCTTAACATTCTCATCATTTAATGCTGCGGCTTCAATCTGTTGTTTTTCAGCTACAGTCGGTAGATTAATCGTAGCACGCTTTTTTCCATTTACCTGAACAACAAGATCAATACTATCTTTCTTTAATGCATTTAGATCAACAACAGGCCATTGTACTTCATATACAGCTTGCTGATTACCCAGACGATGCCACATTACATGACTAACATGCGGCACTATTGGTGCCAACATCAACACTATCGCTTCTAGTACCTCTAGATACACAGCCTTACCCGATTCAGAAAAATCATCGAAACTTTGTAACTGATTCGTCAATTCCATATTAGCTGCAATAGCAGTATTAAACGTAAAGCGACGGCCCATATCATCTGTTACCTTCTTAATTGTTTCGTGCAACTTACGGCGCAAAACGCTTTGCTCCTCAGTTAAATTACCTTGATCTAGAGAAGCTTTACTCTTATCCGGTTCACTGAATTGATCTGCAAAATCATCAACCAAACGCCATAGTTTATTAATAAATCTAAACGACCCTTCTACTGCAGTATCTGACCATTCAAGAGAGTGTTCAGGTGGTGCAGCAAACATTACAAACAAACGCACTGTATCTGCACCATATTTATCAATTAACGCTTCAGGATCAACTGTATTACCTTTTGATTTAGACATTTTAGCGCCATCTTTCAACACCATACCTTGTGTTAAAAGATTCTTAAAAGGCTCGTCACATTGATAAAATCCTTCATCTCGCATGAGCTTGTTAAAAAATCTGGCATATAATAAATGCAATACTGCATGTTCAATTCCGCCCACGTATTGATCCACAGGCATCCAATAGTTTACACGCTCATCTAACATCAATTCATCGTTGTCGACACTACAATAACGAGCAAAATACCAACTTGATTCAAAAAATGTATCAAATGTATCGGTTTCTCTTTTCGCAGAGGCCTCACATATTGGACAATTTACATTTATAAATTCTGATAGTTTATTCAATGGTGAGCTTGCACCATCAAGGTCAATATTCTCAGGAAGCAATACTGGCAGATCTCTCTCTGGAACGGGCACAGATCCACATTTATCACAATGGATTATAGGAATAGGACAACCCCAATAACGTTGTCGTGACACTCCCCAATCACGTAAACGATAATTCACTTGCTTATTACCTTTCTGCTCAGTCTCTAACTGCTCTGAAATTTTTTCAAACGCTTGTTCAGAAGTTAAGCCATCAAAATTTCCAGAATTAAATAACCAACCCTTTTCAATAAAAGCGCTCTTAGAGACATCTACTCCCGTAGCACTTGCATCTTCTTTAATAACAGGTTTGATAGGTAGTTTATATTTTGTAGCAAACTCCCAATCACGTTGATCATGCGCAGGTACTGACATCACAGCACCTGAACCATATTCAGCAAGTACAAAGTTTGCGATCCATACAGGTATTTTTTCACCGCTGATGGGATGCACTGCCAATAAACCTGTATCAACACCTTTCTTTTCTATAGTGCTCATTTCCGCCTCGGAAACTTTTGTTTGTTTGCAGCTTAAAATGAAGTCTCTAACTTCTTGCGAATTAGAAGTAGCATAATGAGCAAGTTCATGCTCAGCAGCAATGGCCACATACGTTGCACCCATCAATGTATCGGGACGAGTGGTATAAACACTGATAGTATTTTGATCTTCCTCCAAACCATCAATTTCAAAGTTTATTTCTGCACCTTCTGAACGACCCACCCAATTATGCTGCATCACTTTTACTTGTTCAGGCCACCCATCAAGCTCAGCAAGATCTTTCAGCAAGTCATCCGCGTACGCAGTTATCTTAAGAAACCACTGCTCAATTTCTTTGCGCTCAACTACTGCACCGGAACGCCAACCACAACCATCAATTACCTGTTCGTTTGCGAGAACTGTTTGGTCTACTGGATCCCAATTCACAGTGGCTTTTTTCTTATAAACCAAGCCTTTCGCAAATAACTTTGTAAAAAACCATTGCTCCCAACGATAATATTTTGGATGACAGGTGGCTAACTCTCGGCTCCAGTCATACGCAAAACCCAAACGCTTAAGCTGAGCACGCATGTAATCAATATTTTCATAAGTCCATTTCGCAGGCGGAACTTTATTTTTGATAGCAGCGTTCTCTGCAGGCAGCCCAAATGCATCCCAGCCCATTGGCTGTAATACGTTTTTACCTTGCATACGCTGATAACGGCTGATGACATCACCAATGGTGTAATTACGCACATGCCCCATATGCAAACGGCCACTTGGGTAAGGAAACATGGATAAACAATAGAACTTATCTTGTTTACCTGGCTCATCGCTACTTGGCTCTTTGGCTTTAAAGGCTTGATTTTCTTCCCAATAGTCTTGAACAGAACGTTCAATTTCTTGCGGGTTATAGGAATTAGACATGAAGGTACAATTCAGCTTTATCAAAAGCTTGCAAGCATAACAGCTAGAATCGTTTTATCTCAATAAAAAAACAAGAAAAAAGCTTTATATTACAAATACTAATGTTAGGTCTTAACGACCATAATCGTCATCATATCTTTCAATATCATCTTCACCCAAATAAGTACCCGATTGCACCTCAATAAGCTCTAATGGAATTTTACCTGGGTTTTCTAATCTATGCTTAGTACCGATAGGAATGTAGGTAGATTCATTTTCACTGAGTAAAAATTCTTTTTCTCCACAGGTGACACGCGCGGTCCCCTTTACGACAATCCAGTGCTCAGCTCTATGATGATGACTTTGTAAAGATAACTTTTGTAATGGAGAGACAGTGATTCGCTTAACTTGAAAGCGATCTTCAATATCAATGGTTTCATAAGCCCCCCAAGGTCGGTATACCTTTGGATGAATATCAACCTCATCACGTTTAGCTTGTTTTAGCTTATCAACTATCTTTTTAACATCTTGTGCACGATCATGCGGCGCAACTAAAACTGCATCTGCAGTTTCAACAATCACATGATCTTTAACACCAACAGCAGTTACTAATCGATGGTTAGCATGAATAAAACAGCTATTACAATCTTCTTCAACCACATCACCATAGGTAGCATTATTCTGCTCATCATGTTCAAACGATTCCCATAAAGAATGCCAGGAACCCACATCACTCCAACCACTTTCTAATGGCACAACCACTGCTTTGGTAGTTTTTTCCATTACAGCATAATCAACTGAAATACTCGGGGCATTAGAAAAAGAATTCTCATCTAGGCGGATAAAATCTAAATCTTTCTCACCTTTTTCAATCGCTTTCTGGCATGCTTGATATATTTCAGGCTGATGCTGTTTGATTTCTTGCAAAAATAATTCTGCGCGAAATAAAAACATGCCACTATTCCAAAGATAGTTACCATTTTCTATATATTTTTCAGCAGTATTGAAATCAGGCTTTTCAACAAACTCCGTTACTGGGTAAGCACTATCAGAAACTTCATCTTGTTCATGTTTAATATAGCCGTAACCAGTTTCTACACGCGATGGTACTACACCAAAAGTAACTAAATTGTTTTCTGCTGCCTGACAAGCTTGTTCAATAGCATGTGAAAACTGTTTTTGATCTCCCAAAATATGATCAGCAGGCAACACCAATAAGCGTGCATTTGCTTGTTGATTCATAGCATGTAATGCAGCAATGGTAATGGCAGGTGCAGTATTGCGGCCAATTGGCTCTAAAATAATTTCAGAGTTTTTTATATTTGACAAACGCGCCTGCTCTGCCGCCATAAAACGATGCTCGTCGTTACAAATAGTGACAACTCCTCCCACCTCTTCTAGACTTGCAATACGCTCTAGCGTTGATTGATATAAACTTTTATCACCTTTCAAAGGTATAAATTGTTTGGGATAGAGTTTTCTCGACAAAGGCCATAAACGAGAGCCCGTGCCACCTGATAAAATTACTGGAATGAGTGAAGACATTAACTTAGACATATTTTAGTGCGTTACAATATTTTTAAGAATTTTAATGCGCTCTAGTTAACCATCTTGTTGTGTAAAGCCCAAGCAGGCAACCAAATACGATGCTTATGATGCCCCAATTTCCCCAACGCACATACAATGTAATTCCTGAGTACGGGCGTATTGTAGCCCTGACCATATCATCCTGAAACTGAACGGATTTGTTAACAATTATTCCTTTGGGATCAATCACTGCAGAAATTCCTGTATTAGTTGACCTCAGCAAATATCTTCCTGTTTCTACCGCCCTTGATCGTGTAATTTCTAGATGCTGATGAGGCGCAAGCGAATCTCCAAACCACGCATCATTACTAACATTGATTAAAAATTTTGCCTCTGGCAACGCTCTGATTACTTCATCACCAAACACCGCTTCATAACAAATTGATGCTCCTACCGGATAACCCTTTAAGCTTACCAAAGGTCTACCTTCTCCCTCAGAAATATCAGCCATCGGTATATCTATATAATCTTCTAAAAATGTTAACACTCCTCGAAATGGTATGTATTCACCAAATGGTACTAAGTGCTGCTTACGATAAAAACTTAGCTCGCCACCTAACGTCATCACACTGTTATATACTTGCCCATTTTTAGGGTTGTGAGTAAATACACCTACCAAATAATCGATATTATTTTCATCAGCTGTTTGGCTGATTTTTCGAATAAAGGAATCTTTCACCATCGAGTAGTAAGTGGGAATAGCGGTTTCTGGCCAAATTATAATATCCGCATCAAAATGTTTTTTGCTCATTGACAGATATTTTTCCATTATGTAGGTATGTTTACTACGATCCCATTTCATTTCCTGTGAAATGTTCCCTTGTATCAGCACCACATCTAACTTTTCATCTTCTACATGCGTCCAAACAATTTGATTGGCTATATATAATAAAACCGAAATTACTACTAATGATATTGTTGCGAAAATTTTTTGTTTGTTTTTTGACAACAACAGAATCGCTACAAAACACCCTAACAACACTGTTATCCAGCTCGCACCAAATGATCCAAAAATAGGCAGCACTCCTTGCAAAGGCCCAGTGTGATGCACATGCCCTAACAATAGCCATGGGAAGCCAGTAAAAATCCAACCCCGAATCCATTCAAATACTACCCAAATACATGCAAAAGTAATCGCTGTTGAGACGTCAAAGAACTTTTTTGAACCTAAGCGTATTGTAAGTGACGCTACAAGTGCCGGAAATACAGCTAGGATGATGACTAATAGCCCCGCAAGAATTGCGCTAAGCAATAATGGTGCATGCCCAAATTCGTGAATGCTATTAAACGTCCATGGCACCCCAAATCCAAAAAAGAATATTCCAAATATAAAACCCAATAATCCAGCGTTCCGGGCAGATTGATTCGCAATTGCTATGTAGAGAGTTGCTGGACAGATAAATGTCAGCCACCAATAAGAAAAAGGAGCATAGGCACATACTAATATGGCGCCTGCAATAGATACACTTGCAACTTTTAATTTAAACACAGACATATTGATATTTATTTTCAGCGCTTATCAAAATAAGCATTTAAGGCATTGATATTTAAGAGAGATGAGAAACATTTAACAAGTGCAGCCTTCTCCGGTCCGCACGCAACACTTCAACTTCAAAATTATCAAATTCAATTTTTTCACCTTTCTTTGGCAAGTGGCCAAATTTACTTAGCACTAAACCACCAAAAGTTTCAAAATCATTATCATTATATGTCGTTGAAAAAAATTCATTGAAATCTTCTATGGGAGTCAGCGCTTTAATACCAAAGTGACCTTTCGAATGTTCAAATATATACCGACCCTCTTCTGCATCATGTTCATCATNNAATCTGCTCCAATACATCCTCAATGGTCACTAAGCCAGAAACACTACTGTATTCATCCACCACGACTGCCATGTGGTTACGACCATCCTTAAACTCACTCAACAAGGTATTCACACGTTTTGATTCAGGCACGATCACAGCAGGACGAAGAACATCGTCCAAGCTAAACTCTTCTTGCTTTCCATTAATAAAAAATCTCAACAGATCTTTTGCAAGCAGGATCCCTAACACTTCATCTCGACTATCACCAACCACAGGAAATCGCGAGTGCGCGGAATCAATAATAATTGGCAACATATCTTGCAACGTTGCATCTTCACGTACCACCACCATATGTGATCGCGGTATCATAATATTTTTAACTTGAATCTTTGAAACCTGGAATGCACCCTCTATCATCTCAAGAGTGTCTTTGTTTAGTACATTTTTACTTTCCGCATTCCTGAGCAATTGAATAATTTGTTCACGGCTTTGTGGTACACCACTTAACAAAAGCTTCATCGAGGCAAATATACCTAGCTGTGTAATATCTTTATCGTTGCTATTCATAATTTATTTAAATCTGTTTCTCATATGGATCTGAGATATGTAATTTTTTAAGTATCTCGATCTCCAAAGTTTCCATTTTTTCAGCTGCATGATCTTTCTCATGATCATAACCTTGCAAATGCAATAAACCATGGACCAATAAGTGTGCCCAATGGCCTGTCAATTCTTTATTTTGCTCGTGCGCTTCATGACTAACTATTTGGGCACATATAACAATATCGCCAAGAAAGTTTATGCCGATTTCCGAGGGTATTTCGGCTGGGAATGACAAAACATTGGTAGCTTTATCTATATTTCGATATAACTTATTGAGATTTTTTGCTTCTAATTCATCAACTACTCTTAAACATGCACTAGTCTCATCTTTGCATGGAACAGCTTTTGCCCATTTTCCAAAATCTGCTTCACCTGGTATATCAGAATATTCAGAAACAATTTGCACATCTAATTGGATGGTCATTGTTTTATTTTATACTAGCCTTTTTCGTGCTTAGCGTACGCTTGAATAATTTTTTTAACCAATGGATGTCTTACAACGTCACGTGCTTGAAATGCACAAAAAGAAATACCATCTGTATCATGCAATATACGCATCACATGCTTAAGACCTGACTCTTTTGCATTAGGTAAATCTATTTGTGTCACATCTCCCGTAACAATTGCTTTAGAACCAAACCCGATACGTGTAAGAAACATTTTCATCTGCTCTACAGTAGTGTTTTGCGCTTCATCTAAAATAATAAAAGCATCATTCAAAGTGCGTCCGCGCATATAGGCCAGTGGCGCAATCTCAATCACATTTCTTTCAACCAATTTACTTACTTTTTCGAAACCCATCATTTCATACAGTGCGTCGTACATGGGTCTGAGATAAGGGTCAATTTTTTGCGCCAAATCACCAGGCAGAAAACCCAAACGTTCGCCTGCTTCAACTGCGGGACGCACCAATACAAGTTTGCGAATATTATCTCTTTCTAAAGCCTCCACCGCGCATGCCACCGCCAAATAAGTCTTACCTGTGCCGGCCGGACCAATACCAAATACTAAATCTCGCTCTTCTATCGCTCGAATATACTTCTCTTGGTTATCACCTCTTGGTTTAATGACACTTCGCTTGGTATGTACAGACGTACGATTAGAATTTTGACTAATCTCAGCAATACTTGCCAACTCTGATTCTTGCAAATGCAAATGGATATCCGATGACGATAGCGAATTTATTTCAGTTGAATCATATAATTCTTTAAGCACTTCCACAGCAGCATTCGCTGCCTTAGCTTCGCCTCTTATAGAAAAAGCATTTCCTCGATTATTAATTTCTATGCCTAACCTCTTTTCCATCTGAATCAGATGTTCATTCAACGGTCCACATAGATTAGCAAGCCTTGTGTTATCAGCAGGCTCAAGTACAACATCGATAGAATAAATTTCAGCAGACAACTACTACAACCTTTTATTGTAGAGCTTCAAGATAAGTGCCACGCAAAGAATTTGAAAATATTTCAGTAATATTCAAACGAACAAATTTCCCTATTATATTTTCAGGAACATCTTCTGGCACAGCAAAATTTACTACCCGATTATTTTCAGTTCTTCCAGAAAACTCTTGATCAGATTTTTTTGATAATCCTTCAACCAAAACAACTTGATCAGTCCCTAACATTGCATTGGAGTATTTAGCTGACATATTATTAATTAATTGCTGGAATCGCTGCAACCTTTCTTTCTTCACCTCAGCTGGTACATCATCTTCAAGTGAAGCTGCGGGAGTACCAGGTCGGCGACTATAAATGAAACTATAGGATTGATCGAAACCAATTTCCTCAACGAA
>JBOEHC010000063.1:0-4310 GCA_050633765.1 Gammaproteobacteria bacterium | reverse complement strand
ATCAAAGACTTATTCAAATGTTTAGTATTACAGGAATGATAATCTCTATAAGAATCTCGCTTTCAGATTTCCTGAGTATTGCGTTAACATATGATATAAATTGATCTGGCTCAGTATTGACGAATGCGTGATAGCTTATAGTTTGGCTGTATTTTAAGAGAAAACTATATCTAAGAAAGGAGTTTGTTGAATGAAGTACGCATCAAAATTCGATCAGTTTTATCATGACTTAGTTGCATTCAGTAAAGAAAATTGGGTTGAAGTGGCTTTATTATGCATAATAATGTCCGCTGTTTTTTGGCTAGTTATTGCAGCTTTAAGCATATAAAGGAAGAAGTTTAACTGCTATTCTAGCGGCATATGCGCATTTAGAATAGTTAACATATGACTCTTGTTTTTATTAGTACCGTAATAGTTATTGTACTATCCGTAGCACTTCATTATGAAGTGCTTACTCATCTTGCAGAAAAACACTTCAAACGAAATTGGCCTTCACGGTTATTGTTACCTATTGGCGTACTTGTAGTAATACTAACGCATGTAATAGAGGTGTGGTTATTTGGGTTCATATATTACTATTTATTACCATTGGATAATGTTGGTGAGGTGTTAGGTGAATTTAATAATTCGCTATTGGATTGTATCTACTTTTCATTTGTGAACTACACTTCGCTGGGTTATGGAGACCTTATCCCGATAGGGAGCATTCGGTTTACGGCAGGTGCTGAAGCGTTAACAGGATTAGTGTTAATTGCTTGGACTGCATCATTTACTTATCTTCAAATGCAACAACTTGTTCGCAGCAAGTAAAAGAGAAAAATAAATTAAGTACCTGCCATAAAATAATCTAGTATAGAAATTTAAAATGATGTGTCTTGAATGGAGTATATGTATAGCAGTAGTTCAAAAATTCGACCTCTCACTAAAGTATTCGCAAAATTTGGATTAACTAAGGACCACGACTCTTGGCTGAATCGATCACCCCAGATAGGCATTAACCTCGTCCCATGGTATTTGTTTATTTCGCGGCCATCTATCGATAAATATGTTTCTATAAATGGAAACTTACCCTTATTGTTTATCATCAGCTTAGTTAAATCAGCTGGCTTGAAGACTAGTGCAATAGAGTACGGGTACGGGCCATCACCTTTGCCATCTGTTCCATGACAGACTGCGCAACTTTGTTGAAATTCTATTTGGCCTTGAATGATTAAATCATCAGTTTCACTGAGCTCAGTGTACTCATTGGCATGTAATGGATTGACTAGTGAAATGAGGAGCACTGTAAATGATAAACTACATAACAATAGCTTTATGCATGATTTCATGTTCATTTTTAACCTTATTGCTTGATTTAGCTAATAGAATAATAGATTCAAAAAATTTTCTTTTGATATACATCAAGTATCCATTGTTAAACTGTAATAGCATAATTTTCGCGCACTACTGGTAGATTAAAGCTTCAAAATTATATAAAGGCATTTGAGGAATCCGATACTCATATAATGTTTTATAACTATGTACTAATAATTTTTTTGATCGTAATAGCGCTCTATTCAGCTACCCATGCGTTAATTTATAAAAAAGATTCAAGGGCAGCATTCGGCTGGATTGCTGTTTGTGTTTACCTGCCTTTTTTCGGTCCGCTACTGTATTTTATATTTGGTATTAATCGCATTCAAAAACGCGCACATGAGCTGTCTGCCTCACAACCAAATGAAAACATACGTGAGATAAATAATTCTTTAAATTATAAGTTTGCTAATTTAATTCCTGAATCACTCAAAAATCTTCATAGAGTATCTAGCCGAATTACAAATATGCCATTAATGGGTGGTAATAAAGTAGAAAGTTTATTTTCCGGAGAACAAACTTATACAGAAATGTTAAAGGAAATAAATAATGCAGAGAAATATATTTACCTATGTGTATATATATTCAAGCCTGACATAGTAGGGCAGAAATTTATTCAATCACTGATAGAGGCTCAAAACCGAGATGTAAAGGTTTACGTATTGATTGATGGAATTGGGGAGCTTTATTCGTGGGGGAAAGTGAGAAAAAAGTTAGTAAAGCATGATATTTTTGTCAAACGTTTCTTGCCGCCAAAACTAATACCTCTAAATTTAAGTATTAATTTGCGTAATCATCGCAAGCTATTAGTTATTGATGATCGTGTCTGCTTCATTGGAGGAATGAATATATCGTCAGAGTATTCTCAACATAATAGGAAAGAAAAATTAACTTTTAAAGATATACATTTCAAGTTGTCAGGACCCATTACAACACAGTTAAAAGAAGTGTTTGAATCCGATTGGCGATTTATGAGTGGTACTTTTCACGCCCATGAAACCACCACAGTCCATCACTCAACTTTACCCACACTATGTCGAACGATTACAGATGGGCCGGGAGAAAATTTAGATCATTTATCGATAATCTTGCGCAGTGCAATTAATTCAGCAAGCAATAACGTTACATTGATGACACCTTATTTCTTGCCAAGCAGAGAATTAATTGCTGCATTGATAACTGCATCTTTACGCGATGTAAATGTAATAATAATTCTTCCTGAAAAAAACAATCTTAATTATGTGCATTGGGCGACACGTCATATGCTTTGGGAGCTACTTGAACATGGAATAAAAATTTACTACCAACCTCCTCCATTCTCACATTCAAAATTATTTTTCATTGATAATCAGTACAGTTTGATTGGTTCAGCTAATATAGATCCACGCAGTCTTCGACTCAACTATGAGGTTGGTGTAGAGATTTATGATGTAGAAGTTTTAGAGGTATTAAATAATTATGTTCAAAATATTTTACAACATTGTAGAGAGGTCACACTTGATGAGGTGGATAATCGACCACTGTATGTAAAAATACGTGATGGTATAGCTTGGCTGTTTTCTCCATATTTATAGGCTATTTTTTTAAATGCATTTATTCATAATAGTTATTAATATTGGATGTTTCATCTATTAAATGACCGCCAATGGCCGAAAGGGGAAATGCAGTTGTTGCATAAAGTATAGGTCAGGAGTGTATTTAAGCTAACTATTACATAATTATGCTTGGTCTAAGAGGAGAAGGTAATAGAATCGTATCTGTAGTGCAGTATATGCATATTGCCAACTTAATTTTTGACGGTATTTTAAATTTAAAAAATGAATCGCTTAGCTGCCTTATTACTAGCTTACTTTTTTTTAGTGATTTCGCTTATTGGAGTGATACTTCCCGGGTTGCCGACAGTACCCTTTTTGCTATTAGCGGCCTGGTTCTCCGCAAAAGGATCAGATCGCTTACATCGTTGGCTATATGCTCACCCGCATTTTGGAAAACTCTTAATCGACTGGGAGCAGCAAGGCGCGATATCACGTTCAAGTAAGGTGATAGCTTTTCTACTGCTTACACTAAGTTGGATAATTATGTACCAAAGCATTGGTAATATATGGCTTTTAACAGGGATGGCTGTGTTGTTTATTGCAATTATGGCGTTTCTTATCAGTCGGCCTGAACCACAATAATCGCTTACGACTCAAAGTGGACATTAATTAGTATATTTTTAAAGATATCAATCAATGATCTATTGTCTAATAAGTAATTAATAAATTCACTCAAGACTGGATTTTTCATTCTATTTGCTGGATAGAGTGATAGGTGAAGGTAATACAGCAGTTGAAGAAGCTTTATATCTTTCCAACATAGAAAGCGAAGGTGAGCTGCTTGGTGATGATGCTGAGGTGACAGGTTTGCGTATAAAAAGTACTTAGGGTAGTGAATCAAAAGAGCTGAATGTACAAGGTGTTTTTATCACGATAAGTCATACACAAATACCAGAATTTTTGTTGCTGGTGATGTGATGGATAATGATTATAGGCAGCCTGTTGCTTCTGCTAGTACTGGATATATGGTTGCTCTTGGTGCGGGAAAATATCTTGATAAAATTTAATATAAAAGTTTGATTACTTGTAGATAGAGCGCTGATTTTTTAGGTGAATTTTTTTAAAGAGAATTAGTAATTAGCAATCTTTGTAACTTTTCTCTCGGCATTCAAGCGTTAATTTTTCAGCTGTTTCGATTTCAGCTGTGGTCATTTGTGCTACAAGTTGATTTTTAAGTTCGATTGCAGAAGCACCTAAGCCTTGACTGTCTGCAAAATTAGCCCACATATAGGCATAGATATTATCTTGAGGTACGCCTTCACCTTTGGCATACATCTTTGCAAGTTTGAGTTGTGATATTGCCGCACCTTGTTCAGACGATGTTAGTAATTTGCTGGCTTCTTTTTCTGCTTTGCTTTTGCA
>JBOEHC010000062.1:0-10879 GCA_050633765.1 Gammaproteobacteria bacterium | reverse complement strand
CATCGAGAAATAATGTGCCGCCTTCAGCCAGTTCAAATCGACCCTTGCGGTCAGTAATAGCACCAGTAAATGCACCTTTTACATGCCCAAATAACTCACTTTCCAACAATTCTTGAGGTATAGCTGCACAATTTACAGGTACAAAATATTTAGCAGAACGATTTGATATGGTGTGGACACTTCGAGCAACTACCTCTTTACCGGTACCGGATTCCCCTAGAATCAAAACATTAGCACTGGTATTAGCAACACGTTCAATCAGGTCGCTAACTTGCTGTACCGCCTTACTGTGTCCATCAAGCAGAGTTTTGCTGCTTTTTCGACGACCTAAACCCTGAGTAGAATCTGATTTAAATTCATGTGTTGATAGTTCTGCTTGCATAACTCTAACCCAGCCTTGTTTTTAATTTAAAGCTTTAGATTTTAATGCGAGTACGCACTCCACATGACTATTGCGCTAGCAGCATCCTTGTCTGCTATTCCCCGTATATACATTTTCGTTACTAACTAATGTTACGTTACTAACTAATGTTCAATTTTAAATATACAATACTTTTTATATGGATACAAAAAAGTGCTTTATTAATTATATAAAATATCACAGTAAAGTCTACGAAGTTTTATGAATCGAACGATACAACTATGTTCTTTATACAATGTTTGAGTTTGACATCTAATGCTAGATAAATTTTTTCTAGGTAAAATACTATATCTATACTGTAGTTACGCTACATTGTTGTACGACTGAATAGCCGAACGAGAGGTGTTGTTTTCTTGCAATTGCGTCAAAACTTTGGCACGCAGATTTACAAGACGTTTCTTAATGCACATATTTTGATCAACAAGACTTACAATTTGACTTTCCATGGTAATAAACTGTTCTGCAGACATATTGCAAATTAAATCACGAATCCTTGTATCCCACTGTTGACTGAGATGCATTGCATCATCCCATGACTCATTTTCAATACTGGCTATTAACTCTTTAGCAGAATCATTTATCTGTATTAATTGCAACTTAGCATTCATGTTTAGCCCAATAGCGAAGATTTAAAATGCTGCTATATACGGGCTTCATTGGGTATAGAATTCCAGGCTTCTTGAATCTCTCGCAACAATGCCATCACCTCATTTATAATAGAGGTATCATCATCTGCATTGGCAACTACTAAACGTCTTTGCATATAGTCGTATAGATCATCTAAATTCTGTGCAATTTCACCACCATCAACAATATTTAAGCTAGACCGCAAGCCATCTAATATTGCAATGGCCTTAGAAATTCTCACAGCCTTTTCTTGTTTTTGATTACGCTCAATGTATCCGTTGGCTGCAAGCATGTGATCAATTGCGCCTTTAAATAGTAAATTCACTAAACCATGAGCATCAGAACGTTCAACATCACCCAATACCCCACTACTTCGGTATTCGTCTATCGCTAATGTTGCTGCAGTCATGTTCATATTAATTTTCCTTAAGTTCTATTAACTTCTATTATTAATTAAGTTATTTGTCGGCAGGTTTGCCAATTGCTGAGTCAGAAAACTACTGGTCGCATTCAGTTGCCCGACCAAACCATCCAATGCAGCATACTGTCTGCGCAGCCTTCTCTCTGTAAGAACAAGTCGGTTTTCGATACGTTCTATATCGTCATCGATTTGCGAGCGACTTTCATTTAATCCATCTGTGCGTGCTTGAATAAGACCACCACCACTAACATAGCTGGATAATATTGAATCAATTTCTTGAGCAAAACCAACATCTGGATCAGTAAATAATTCTACAACACTTGTAAAATCATCTTCGATAGCTTGCTCAAACTTTTCGCTGTTTAAGCTAAGAATTCCATCACGATCAAAAGTAAGGCCCACATCAAATAAATATTGATTACTGCTACCTGGAATATTTAACCTGCTGGTAAATGCTTGACGGACTCTCGTTTCTATTCCTAGTAATAATGACTCACCTTGTAATGTAGATTCTCGCTGTGTTTTTAAACTTATAATCAGATCATTGTAGGCAGTAACAACAGCTTCTATTGCATTTTTACCAATTGTACGATCTTCGCTTACTGACAATTCTACAGTACCTATATCTTTTAAAGACAAGGTTACACCTTGGATTACATCTGATATTTCATTTGAAGAACGCGTGACTGCAAAACCATCCACCGTTAATGTCGCGTCATCAGCTGGATCAATTTCTTGTAAATTTTCAGTAACACCCGCAACAAAAACTAAATTTGAAAGACCTGCTGCATCGGTATCGTTTCCATCACTATCGCCTGTAACCGTGACACTCAAAGCATTCGCAGTACCACTATCATTTGCTGTTAATACTAAATGACTACCATCATCTGCAGTGATAATAGACGCTGACACACCTGCATTATCAATATTTTCGTTTATAGCGTCACGAATACCTTCCAATGTATTATTGTTTGCGTCAATCCCAATCGTAAAAGTATCCACACCAACTGAGATATCTAGCTGCCCATTTCCAATGATCGTTTCACCACTTCCAAATCCAACAGAAGCTAGTTTATTATTTTGTGCTAAGGTTAATATCTCAATATCACTGGATATAGGTGCTGACCCTTCACTTGCTTCAGCAGTTAACACTTGATCATCACTCGATGTAATAGAGAATGATCTAAATCCAGTAGATAATTTAAGATCTGATATTCCAGATTGAAATTTCGATACAGAGTCCTGCACTAACCCTAGCGAACTAACTTTTATATCAATTTCAGTTTGGCGTGTTTGAAGTAGTTGAATTGGCCTGCGTTCAACCGCGACTAATTGATTCACAATAGATTCAATGTCAATTCCTGAACCGATACCTAATGATGTTATTGAGCCTGCCATAATATTTTAATTTTCATCAATCATTGATGATATATGAGCAATTTTAATGCCAGTTTGGCTTATCCTTGCTCTGCCAGTAGCAAGCCCACTTTATCGATGTTTGCAGCCGATGTTTCACGGATTATATTTGCCACAGCGAGGACTTCTTTTGCCGGAATCTGTCGAATGACATCGCCAGTCTGAGAATCTGTCACCGTAATGACTGATCGACCACTACCTTCATCAACGGAGAAATTCAAATTAGTTTGAATTTTTTCCGCAAATACATTTAAATCTTGTGCAGCCCGACGAACTTCTTCAATGTTTTGAGAAGCTTGTTCGGTTTCTTTTTTTGCTTGTGCACTATCAATCTGGACATTTTGTAACTGAGTGTTGCTTACATCTTCTGTTATACCACTTGGTCGAGATTGAGCATTATTTGCAGCTACAGAAGGCAAATTAATTACTTGTGCAATCATGCTAAGTCTCCTATCAAAACCTTTCGGTTATGCACCTAGATAATACACTGAGGCCTAGATGCATAAACACGAAAGTTAACTATTCATTACTGAAGTAATGACAATACGTTCTGTGGCAAAGAGTTTGCCTGTGAAACAATCGCAAGACCTGCCTGTTGCAATATTTGCGAACGAGTTAAGTTTGCAGTTTCTGCAGCAAAGTCAGCATCTTGAATACGCGAACGTGCAGCTGTCAGGTTTTCAACAGTAATTTGCAGGTTAGAAATAGTAGACTCAAAACGAGTTTGAACCGAACCTAATTCAGAACGCAAATTATTAATCTGACCTAAAGCAGCATCTACAGTTAGTAATGCAGCATTAGAATCAGCTTGAGTTAAAACGGTAATACCGTTTGCAGTTTGATCAGCGCCACCTGCACCAAGTGCATTACCACTTTCTACAGCAAATCCATTTGCTACAGTAATTGTTGATCCCACCTCAGCTGAAAGAGTAAGACCGGCTGTAACAGTTTGAGCTGCACCTAAACCAGTACCACCTATTTCAATATTAGCACCATCTGTATTACTTAATACAATGTTACCAGTAGTACCCGAAGCGGTAACACCTGTTTGTGCACTAAATGCATTAATAGTATCAAGATCTGTTGCATCACCCGCAAGTGTAAATGATACTCCATTAATAGTTGCTGCTGCTGCTGCGTTAGTAAGAGCAGCAGATGTAACAGTAGTATTCAACTGTGCAGTTACACCTGTTGATGCTGAAACATTATTAATTTCATTAGCAATCTGTGTAGTCGTTGCTCCTGCAGCTAAGCCAGAAAGATCTACGGCAACACCTTGTACAGTTAAGGTATCAGCTGCTACGAGGGCATCAACTGCTGCTTGATCAGTTGAGCCACTAACAGAAACATTCGCACCAAGTACTGAGCCACGCGCATCCACACCATCAACACTAATTGTTTGATTTTGATTTGCACCCACTTGGAATACTAAATTACTTGAAGTTCCATCAAGAACATTTTGACCGTTAAATTGTGTACTATTTGCAATTCGATTCACTTCAGCAATCAACTGCTGTACTTCATTATTTAATGCTTGACGATCAGAAGCTGAATTAGTGTCGTTAGCAGACTGTACTGCTAATTCACGTACACGCTGCAATGCATCAGTTGCTGTACCTAGTGCACCTTCAGCGGTTTGCGAAAACGAAATACCATCATTAGAGTTACGAATAGCTTGATTTAATCCACGAATTTGTGAAGTAAATCGCTCGGCAATGGCTAATCCTGCTGCGTCATCACTTGCGCTGTTAATTCGCAAACCTGAAGACAAGCGCTCCAATGAGGTCTGTAACGAACCTTGCGTAGTGTTTAAGTTTCGTTGAGCATTCAACGAGAACAAGTTTGTGTTAATAATTTGAGGCATTTTACTTACTCCTTAGTAGTTCATCCTTACAAAAGTCTAAAATCTCTGAGAGATTTCGACAGCGTAAAGAACCAAGCCTCTACGTTGTCCTGCTAAGCTTATCGGCGTGTAATTTAATAACTTTAAGAATTTAGAAAAAAAATATAAGAAATTCAATCAACTACGCATGGCAGTAAAGCGAATTTCTTTAATGGTGAAACTAATAGAAAGCAGATTTACCCGACAAAGGGTTAATTCAAACTTTAATTAAAGAAAATTAAACAGACTTTGGCCACGAACCTGTGCAAATGCGCCTTGAATGGCTTGCAAAGTAGTCTGCTGAAATTGCAACTGAGTGATGGCTTGTGCGTAATCCAAGTCTTCAATTTTAGACCGCGTGGTTTGCAGTTCTATTTTTGCGCCTTCGTTTTCAATGTTTGCCGTATCAATTGAATTTTGACGCGTGCCGATAAATGTACGCGTGTTAAGAACATTCTGTAATGCATTATCCACATCACTAATAGTTCGATCTAAAGCTTGTGTAAGCTGTGCTTGATCTGCAGAATTTTCTGGATCAATCTGCAATGCACTGATAAATGACTGAAGTGTGGTAAATACGTCTTGTCTGCGACTTGCATTGACTAAAAACTCGTCCCCAGCTTGGGGATCACCGGATATAGCAACTTCTGCACCGTTAAAATTAATGGACTGTCCTGAAACGTAACTTTGTCCTGTCAGTATAGTGGTAGCAGTAGTGTTGTTTACCACATCAAAAGTGGTTGGCGAAGTAAAACTAATGCTAAAGTCATTTGCTTGGAAAGCACCACTATCAATAACTGAACCAACTGTAATTATGCCGTCACCAGTGTTTGTAGTATTTAATGAAGTGACAAAATCACTATTCCCGTTTTTGATATTTACAAAAATATCATAACCAGATTCCGAAGCAATAATAGTTCGATTATTCGATATTTTTAAAGAAAGCTGATTTTGATCACCATTATAAGCTACACCCGTTGCAGTTTGTGTAAAAGGCTCTGTACGACTTTTTGAGCCTGAAAATAGATAGTTGCCATTTCCATCGCGGGCATTCGCATAATCTAACAATTCTTGTAGTCTTTGCTCAACTTCAGCTCGAATAATATTTCTTGTCTCACTTGATTGGCTTCCACTATTTGCTTGTAACGCTAAATCTCTAACACGCAGCAATGAGTTATTCACACTCGATAAAGTAGCATCCTCTAAGCCTAATCGTTGATTAGCAAAAATACTATTACGTTGAAACTGATCAATATTTCCTATTGCTTGATTCAAATCTATCAGTCGTGCAGATTCTGCCGGACCATCTGAAGGCTTATTGATTCGTTTTCCAGTACCAATTTGATTTTGAATTTCAGAAACATCGAATTGCTTACGTGCAATATCTACGGCAGTCTTTTGAAACAAATAAGCTGTAGTAATTCTAGTCATATATGTTACCTTCGTACAGCAGCTAAAAAGGTATCGAATAATGTATTTGAGGTGGCAATTACCTGAGCTGCGGCTTGATAAGCTTGCTGAAATCTAACCAAATCCACTGCTTCTTCGTCGAGATTCACACCCGACACACTATCTCTATTCTGAACTGCTTGATCAAATAACGCTTGTTGGGTTTGAGCACTTATACTAGTTTGTCTGCTCACTGTTCCTATTTGGCTCACTAAAGATCCGTAACCCTCTTGCAATGTAGCTGTCCCACCTACGGTTTGTGAAGTCTGCAAACCAAGTAAAGCTACCGCATTAGTATTATCACCTACACCACCAGTGTTCTGTTCAATGGTAAAAACATCACCAGCTTCGGGTTGATTCTGAATTTGTACTCGTATTCCGTTAAAATCAATATCAGCATTTGTTGAATATGCTACTCCTGAAGCGATGGTTGCTCCATCCGTTACATTTAAAATATCAAATGTCGTCGCAGGTGTATTAAATCGAATCTCAACAGTATCAAATAAATCTGCATCATTTATATCTAAAATTTCTGCTGGAGTAACCACGCCACTACCAAGATTTGCTGTGCTTTCTAAGCTACGCACAGGCGAAGCTGCAGCTATTTGACTTGTATTTGTTAACAAACGATTAATTCCAGATGCTCCATTTCTTGTTGGCTGGATTAAAAAACTATCGCCAGCAATGGCCGCACCAACAATATCAACTTGTATTCCATCAATATTTAGTGGCCCTGCTCCCGCACTTGTACTTACACCATCACTTGAACGTGTAAGTGTATAATTTGTTCCATCATAGCTTAATTCATAATCAGAAGAGGTTAGTTGCGTAAAGTCAGTAATACTAGTGGTAACAACTGCTGCGCCTGTATTATTCTGATTTGCGAGTGTTTGCGGCAAAGCTACAGTAAAAAACTGAGCACCTAAAGAACCATTAGTATCTAATCCTGATTGATGTTGGCTATTAAATTCATTTGCTAATACTAATGCTAAACGACCTGTTTGATTTCTAATATCACCCAATCTCTCAGATCTAAAATCTAATAATCCGCTAACACTCCCACCTGTAATTTTATCTGTAATATCAAAAGTAGTTGATCCCACACCTATACCAACACGTAATTCACCAGGATTTGCAGGATCATTAATTGTTGATAATTGTCTAGACAAACTACCAATTACTACAGATTCCCCCCCTCCAATAAAAACATTTACGGAACCATCACTTAGTTCTACTGTATTCACAGCTAAACGTTCAGACAATCTTCCAATTAATACATTTCTTTGATCAACTAAGTCATTTGGAACACCCTCACCAGATGTAGTTGCTTTAGCTTCAACTATAGCTTTATTTAAATCTGCAATTCCGCTGCTTAGACTATTTATATCGTTAATCTCACCTCGTAATCGGGAATTAATTTCCTGATTTATATCGTTGTAACTAGAGTCTAAATCTTTAAAACGCGCAACCAATGTATCCGAATTACTTAATACAACTTGCCTCGCAGGAATTGATGCTGGATCGTTGGATAGATCTTGCAAACTATTGAAAAAATTTTGTAAGGCACTATCTAATCCACCTTGTGGTCCAGATACTAAATTTTCCACTCTTTGGACCAGTCCTAAATACGAATCCAATCTAGCTACGTCAGATGCACTAGATTGAACTCGTGCATTTAAAAATTGATCCTCAATTCTCTGCACGCTAGATACCCGCGCCCCACTACCAAAAAAACCATCCCCAAAACCCTGGGATGGACGAGATGTAATATCAACACGTTGACGCGTGTAACCTTCAGTTCCTACATTTGCAACATTATTAGATGTTGTAGCAAGTGCTCGTTGAAACACTTGTAACCCTGTTATTGCTACTCTTGAAGCATCTACCACTTTACTATCTCTTATTTTTAATGAGTGTTGCTATTTTCATAATATGAAACTTCATTTTCAGTTGATTCCAATTTATCCAATGAATAAATAGCATCATTCAAAATACTTCCATCCAAAATTGAGTTTATTTTATTTGCATAATTCGGATCTGTTGCATAACCAGCTTTCTGTAGTTCACCCACAAAAGCCTTAGCATCTGTACTATTGTTGACGGCATCTTGATAACGTGGATTTGTAAGCAAAAATTCAGCAAAATCGCTAAACGAGTCAGCTGGAGACTCATAAACTCTAAAATCATCCTGCATAACTACCATTTCTTCACCATCAAATTCCTTGGTAATATTAGTAACCCCTGGCCCTTGCCAGTTAGCTGCCTTAATCCCAAAATAATTAAATGAGTCTTGCCCATAACTAGATTTTGGCGTGTGCAATCCCCACCCTGTTTCTAATGCGGCGATCGCTACCAATACATCGGCTGAAATGTTCAGTTTTTTAGCTGCATTTTCAGCATGTGGATAGATTTTCTGCACAAACACCTCAGGTGTAGAAAAATCTGATTTTCGCAATACTTTATTAGACTCTGAAATATCTTTAGTAACTAACTGTTTTAACGTGGATTTAATTGAATCACCACTGACCGTTCCAATTGATGCCACAACGGTTGGTACATTTGATGCACTCATAGCTGGGCTATCGGATGAATAAGGACTGCGACTAAATAATGAACCCTCTTTTAAGCTTGCTGTTGAACCTGGCACTTCAGCATCCCCAATAAACTGGCGGCGTAACAATTTCGCAATGGCAAATGTCTCTTTTGAGGCTAAATCACTTGCTAACTGCTGATCATGCCAATCTCTATAAAAATCTGATTTATCACTATCCAGCAATCCAGTGGACAAAGATGCACTACGCATACTTTTCAACATCGATTGAATAAAATATGCTTCAAATTTTTGCACCGAATCATCTAACTCTGAAGAAGACCCAACATCAGAAGCCGCTACACTCTTCAATTGATTCGGTTGAACTAAACCATTCAATGCTTTTGCTACATCAATATGCGATTCCATTGCACCTTTCTCTAAACTTATATAATGACAAGTTGTGCGCGCAGAGCGCCTGCTTGTTTAAGCGCTTCTAAAATGGCTACCAAATCTCCTGGCGCTGCTCCTACTTGATTCACCGCATTGACAATTTCATTTAATGTGACACCTGGACCAAATACAAACATCCGATTAGCTTCTTGCTCTACTTCTATATTAGTTCTATCTACCACTACTGTTTCTCCTAGTGATAGTTCATTAGGCTGACTGACTAATGGGTCGGATGTAATGGTCACTGCCAAACTGCCATGAGTAACCGCCGCAGGCGTTACATTTACATTAGAGCCAATTACAACGGTACCGGTTCTCGAATTGACAATTACTTTTGCAGCTGCTTCACCTGGTATTAATTCGATATTTTCAAGGTCAGACACGAACGAAACTCGCGACACTTCTTCTAGTGGCGCATCTACCTTAATCGTTACCGCATCCACTGCATAAGCAATATTTTGCTTAAAATGCTTATTAATACGATTTTGTATGCGTCTAGCTGTTGTGAAATCTGCTGCATGTAAATTTAGGAATAATTCATCACTGGAAGCAAATGGAGAAGGTACAGATCGTTCAACTGTGGCTCCATTTGGTATGCGACCCGCACTAGGAATATTAATACTAATACTGGAACCGTCACTACCTTGAACCCCTAAACCGCCTACTACAAGATTACCTTGTGCAATAGCATATACTTGCCCATCAATTCCACGTAAAGGCGTTAATAATAAACTTCCTCCACGTAAACTTTTCGCATTACCCAGAGATGACACAGTGATATCTATATTCTGACCCGGTTTTGCAAACGGGGCTAACTCAGCATGAACGGTAACTGCAGCCACATTTTTCAACTGTGGGTTAATATCTGGAGGAATTGTCACGCCATATTGTTTTAGAAAGCTTTTTAAGCTTTGGATAGTAAAAGGTGTTTGCGATGTTTGATCGCCTGTACCATCCAAACCAACCACCAAACCATAACCTAGTAATTGATTGCTACGAACACCAGCAAAGGAAGAAATATCTTTTATTCTCTCTGCATGAGCATTATTTACAAATATCATCGCAGTAAATAATAAGATTAAGATATGAATATTTTTTATTTTCATTTTTATCTATTTAATATTTATAATTAATTTTAAATTGGCCAAATTACACTACTGAAAAACTTCAACAACCATCCAGCTTTACTGCTATCACTAACAATTCCATTTCCTTTATATGTAATTTCAGCATTAGCAATCTGATTAGAAAGAATGGTGTTATCTGATGTAACATCTGTAGGGCGAACAATTCCTGACACGCGGACTACTTCATTGCCTTCGTTTAATGCAAGTAACTTTTCACCTTTTACATAGAGATACCCATTAGGATGAACCCTATGCACCATCACAGTTATGTTGCCTTGGATACTATTTTCTTGAGTCGTTTCGCCTTCGCCCTGAAAATCGCGCGCCGTATCAATATCGTTAGTAAGCTCATTTAATCGGTTGCCTTTATTAAAAAGAGTTGGACTCGGCAAATCAATTGTCGATTCTTTGCTTGCATCAGTACTAGCTGATTTAGATGCATTAATACTTTCATCTAAAACCACGGTAATGAGGTCACCCACTCTTCTCGCTTTTACATCTTCGAATAGAAATAAATTGTAAGAGGGGTCATAAATAGCGCCATCTACTACCG
>JBOEHC010000061.1:0-2598 GCA_050633765.1 Gammaproteobacteria bacterium | reverse complement strand
CGATGGTACTTACCATCGGAATTATGGGTTACATACTCGATAGTTCATGTGGAATGTTAATTAAACGCTACAGTTGGCATCATTAATATAAATTTTATTTAAATAATAATTAGAAAATATACTTTTCATATCTAGGAGGCATAACTATGCAAAATCAAACAGCAACTGAAAGTACTATTAAACTTGAGACACGTTCAACAGCTTTATCAAAGCCACTGCAAATCGCATGTGCTTTTATATTGGGTTCTGTAATCCTTTATGGCGCAGGCTTTGTTGGAACAGCTGCAGTGCATAATGCTGCACATGATGTGCGACATGCGCAAGCATTTCCTTGTCACTAAAATAAAAAGCAGCACATTTATAGCTAACACCTATGAGTTCAATAACGACAAAGTCTTGGACGAATAACGTACAATTCTTTTATATTGAACTGTAAGAAAGTGTAAAGGCCCATAAGAAAAGTATATAAAAACTATAAAATTTTCAGATTATTAAATCTGTATCCGGCCGAGTAGCAAGTAAAAAACTTGGCCTAATTCTTTCAAGGGAGGAGAAGAACCCATGGTCTATTTCAAACCACTATCATACCTCGTAGCGCTTGCCGTATTTTTTATCGCGCAAAGTGCAAACGCGGTAGGTTTTCCTGATGTGCCCAATGCACATTTCACTCCACATAATAAACTCTATCCTGAGGTAGGGACATTAAACGAGATGTTTAAGCAGGGTGGCGCAGATTTTTGGATTAGGGCAAGACATGAAGATGTGAATGAAGATAGAGGCGGTACTCCTCTTGCAGGTACGAATGACGCTACTCTCAATAGTCTTCGCTTACAATTAGGCTTTACCACAGCTCGTTATCACGGATTTTATTTGCGTGGTGAATTAGAGGCAGCACGAAACTTTAATGATAATGCTCTTAACATTGATGATGATTTTAGAGTGCCACCAACTCCTGCAGCAAATCGCCTAGCTGAAGGAAATGCGATAATTCCTGACAATGATTTTGGCGAAGTCAATGAAGCCTATATTGGCTGGAGAAGTGGATCAGGTTCATGTGCTAATTCACCTGGGTTCTGCGATGGCAAAACCTCTTTTAAATTAGGCAGGCAAACCATAATCTATGACAATCACAGATGGGTAGGTGATGTTATTTGGAGAAATAATAACGTATCCATGAATGCATTCAGGTTTGATAATAACTCGATTAAAAATCTTGGTATTTCTTATTCTTACGTTAAAAAAGTTAAAAGACTATTTGGTGCCAAGTCAATTTTTGATGAATGGAAATTTGATGATGGCCACCTGATTAACCTTACGTATACATTTCCTCAAATTGGAAAGCTAACGGCTTATGGTTATTTATTAGATTTTGAAGATAATCGAAGAACTCCGTTTCCAGAAGGCAATGGAATTGCTCCTCCGTTCGTAGGGCCTGTAAGTTTTGACTCAGATACCTGGGGAGCACGATGGGTCGGTACACACGAAATTGGTAGCTTTAATTTACAAACTGAATTCGAGTGGGCCAATCAGGATCCTAAAGAAGATGCTGGCGAAAGTCCCGTCACAGGAGCAGAGATTTTAGATTTTGATGACAATGATTACATGAACATTGAGTTAGGTCTAAATTGGGGTGGACAGCGAGTTGATAACGTTGGTTTCTTGCCTGTAGGTTCACCTTCATATCAAATTAGAGTAGGCCATGAAGTCCTAGAAGGTAATGGTGTAAATGCATTACAAACACCTTTAGCGACTGTGCATGCCTTTAATGGATGGGCTGACGTATTTGTAGGTGGTCCAGGTGGGTCCAATACACCGGTAGGTGGCCTAGAAGACACTAGTATAACTTTTCAAGTGTTAGGGCTATTCGGTGACTATATTGGTAAAAATAAAATCGTCATTGCTTATCATGAGTATGAGGCTGAGGATAGTGGAGTTGCACTAGATGATTATGGTGATGAAATAAATCTCTTGTGGGGCAAGCCAAATCTCTTTGGTAAAAATAATCTACTTGGTGCCATAAAATATGCAGACTACGACGCAGATGATTTTGGAGTAGACGTTACAAAGTGGTGGATGTTACTCCAATACCGATTTAAATAATAAATAAGGTCTTAAGATAAAGGCCCTTTTATAATTCTAGCGTGACGAGCTAGAAATCATATAGGGAGGTATGTACTCCACCTCCCTTCTGCTTTCTAAGTATTAATTTTGTTGCAAGTCGATTTTTTGCTCATTCAGTTCTTGTTTAAGTGATGCAAGATTCTCATCCAATAACAGCAGAGTTTCTGCTTTGAACTCTTTAATTTTTTCCTCAAATTGATTTGCCATATAAATAGTATCGTTTGTAGGCCCTCTGGAATTGAATTTTTCCATTACAATGCCTGTATATTTATAAAAATCAGTTACACCAGCTAGTATTTTTGGCGGTGTTGTCAGTAATGCTGGGGAAGACTTTAGAGATTCCCAAACAAAGTATTCTGGATGTCTTGCCCACTGATTTTTCTTATGGTAGCCACTTTTCCCATTACGACAGTTGTCAATTATCTTTTCATACACACTTATATTTTGGTTCAGCTCATTATGCAAAGAGGTGCGGAC
>JBOEHC010000060.1:0-5733 GCA_050633765.1 Gammaproteobacteria bacterium | reverse complement strand
TAATAATACAGATGGATCAGGAATCGCTGCATGAAGAATCCATTTAAACAAATAGACTTTAAAGTTTTCAATGATTTAATTCTGCATTTAAATTCTAAAATTCAAGCATTTTCAGCTTGTGATGCAAATGGAGAAGTTTTTTGGATTAATAACCAGTCTTATAAAAAGCCGATTCACGATGTCACGGCAGAATTACATGAAACTAGTACAGTCAGCAAAAAGGATTATAACCATTGTTATTATCGCTCTTCGGGAAAAGGAGAATCGCTTTATCATATAGTACTGTTTGATTTAGCGGATCGCCCCTGTGGTGGGCTTACTATTGTGGTTCAAGATAGTAGTGGCAACAATACTGAGTCACAAGATGATAAAGAAAGTTTGATGCTGATTGCATCATGTGCATCAAAAGAGCGTGAGCTAATATCAGAATTAAACTCGATGGCCTACGAGTTGGAAGAAAGATATGAAGAATTAAATCTTGTTTACGATACTGACGATAAGTCAGATGATTTTGTGAATGGTCCTGATGTATTACAAAGTCTTGTGCATAACTGTACTGATTATCTCGATGTGGCCTTGGCTGTCCTGATTTTGCCTCGAGAGGATTTGACAGTATTTCATCATAATACTAAACACACTGTTCATTATATTCATTCAATATTGCAACAACTAAAGAATAATTTATTCCCATGGATTGAGGAACATAAAGAAAGCCTTGTGTTAAACGATCTGTCAGATCCGTTACGTGCATCAACTCTACCTGATGTTCCATACAAAATAGCATGTTGCCCTATTGCTATTGCTGATGAAAATGTTGCTGGCATTCTTGTTACATTGAATCCAAATTATACGCGTGATTTTTCTAATAGCGATCGAAACTTATTAGAAACCATGGCAAGGAAGGCGGCAAAAGTAACCATGGCTAACTATGATAGTTTAACAGGCTTATTAAAACGAAATGGGTTTGAGTATTTGTTGGAAAATGCTCTTTCATTAGCTCAGGCAGATGGGAAATCATATTGTGTTTTGCATATTGATTTAGATGGCATGAAGGTAATTAACGATACAGCGGATACAAAAGCAGGTGATCGACTCATAATAGAAGTGGGCAAATTGATTCGAGAAAAAATCCGAGATACCGATTCTGTTGCACGTTTAGCAGGTGATAAATATGGGGTGTTGCTTGATTCATGTTCGTTAGAAATGAGTTGCAATATTGCAGACAATATTAGATTGGCAATTCATGACATGAAGTTTTCATGGAAGGGCCAAACTTATGATACTTCTGCATGCATAGGTGTAGCTGAAATGAATGCAGACTGTGAAAGCATCCAAAGTGTATTTGCTGCCACTGAGTTAGCAGTAAATGTAGCAAAAGAACAAGGTCGGAATATTGTGCAAGTGTATCAAACAGGTGATACTCAATTGCAACGCCGTAAGGGAGAAGTGTATTGGGTGCGAAATATTCAGGAAGCCTTGCAAAAAGATTGTTTTGAGTTGTATTGCCAAATGATTCAGCCGATAGATAATTCTTCGAATGTTTTGCATTTTGAAATTCTATTACGGATGTTATCTGCAGATGGATCTATCGTATCGCCAGCGAAGTTCATGCCTGCTGCAGAAAGGTTTCGGCTAATGCCGAACATCGATGCGTGGGTGCTTGAGAATACTTTTAAAGCGCTTAAAGAAGCAGCCAGTTATGCAGATGTTTTAGATTATGTATGGACTATCAATCTTTCTGGTCAATCGATGAATGAGCCTAATATAGTTGATTTAATTCTCTCTCTCACAGACAAGTATAAAGTTACACCAGAAATAATTTGTTTTGAAGTTACGGAAACTGTTGCCGTAAATAATTTAGCAGATGCCAAACAATTAATGATGAAGTTGAGAAACCGAGGTTTTCAATTTGCATTAGATGATTTTGGTTCTGGATTAAGCTCGTTTGCCTATTTAAAGAGCTTGCCTGTAGATTATCTTAAAATTGATGGCGCTTTTATTAAAGGAATTGTTGATGATCCATTTACAGAAGCAATTGTAAAAGCAATCAGCCAAGTAAGCCAAGTAAGAGGCTTAGAAACCATTGCGGAATTTGTTGAGAACCCTGAGATTATTCAATGTATTAAAGAAATTGGGATTAATTATGCTCAAGGGTATGGGATTGGCAAACCTATTCCTCTTTCTGAACAATTGAATAATTTGCGACTTGAAAAGCTACGATTTGTTAGTTAAAAAACTTAGATAATGTAATTGTAAACGGATTATGAGCGCCGCAGAAGAGTATATTAAACAAGATGTAGCGCGAAGCCGTGTAGGCACGATGACATATCTTGCGCCACGTTCTAAATTAGTTGGTGATACAGTAGAAGTTTTTAAGGCTACAATTTTAGATTGTATAAATAAAAATGAACTCCACATCATAGTAGATTTTGCAACAACAGCGCTTATTAATAGTACTGCACTTGAAATTCTGCTAGATACTCAAGATGAATTAATAAAATTAGGTGGAAGTTTAAAGCTCGCTAATGTAAAAGAAAATATTTTAGAAATATTTCAAATCACAGGGTTTAAAAACGCAATAAGTATATTGAAAGCAGATGGTAGTTCTACGGAAGCCACTGCTATTCAGTCAAACTTTAAGGATAATCTTCGATTAGGTGATATCCTATTAGCAAAGGGAATTATTACCGCTTCACAAATTGAAGAAGGCTTAAAGTTGCAAGAAGCAACAGGCAAGAAATTAGGCCAAGTTATTGTAGATCGTGGTTGGGTATCTGAACAAGAAATTTTAAAAGCGCTATCAGAGCAATTATCGGTACCTTATATTCGATTAAAGCCTGGTCTTTATGATCCTGAAGTTGTTGGTTTGCTTGATAAGAATGTCGCCATACGGCTAAAAGTACTTCCACTATTTAAGATTCGAGATGAACTTTCTTTGGCAGCTGCAGATGCTCAAGCAGTACCAAGTTTTAATGAGGTTGAAGAACGACTTGGTTGTAGAGTGCGACCAATTCTGGCACGGCGGGAAGATATACTTGAAAATATAAATGAAGCGTATTCAAAAAATAGTATAGCAACAGAATTTACCAGCGAGCTGGAAGATGATTTAGAAGTTATCGATAATCATATTGACCATGATTATGCAGCAATTGATGAAGTAGCCGCTGAAAGTCCAGTCATTAACCTGATGAATTCAATCATTCAGCGTGCAGTCCATGATCATGCTAGCGACATACATATAGAACCGGCACGAGGTAAATCACGTGTTCGTTTTCGTATTGATGGATTGTTATATGAAGTGATGACACCAAAAGCTGAACTTCACCCAGCGCTAGTCTCAAGGTTAAAAGTAATGGCAAACCTTGATATCTCAGAGCGCAGGTTACCTCAGGACGGTAGGATACAAGTACAAACACAAGGCCGTTCTGTTGATTTACGTTTTAGCTCGTTACCAGGACTGTACGGTGAAAAAGTTGTATTGCGTGTTTTGGATAAGAATCAAGCTATTCTTGATGTTAATAAATTAGGGATGTGTGACGAATCACTTAATGTATTTACAAACTTATTAGATAGCAGTTATGGGCTGTTACTTGTTACAGGGCCAACAGGCAGTGGTAAAACTACAAGCTTATATGCAGCCATCAATTATCTAAACTCAATTGAAAAAAATATTGTAACTATTGAAGAGCCGGTCGAATATCAGGTAGATATTGTTAATCAGAATGAAGTGAAAGGAAAAATTGGATTAACCTTTGCAAAAGTACTTAAACATGTATTGCGTCAAGATCCTGATGTGGTAATGGTCGGGGAAATACGTGAACGTGAGACGGCAGAAATTGCAGTACAGGCAGCACTCACCGGGCATCTGGTTTTATCAACATTGCATACGAATGATAGTGTAGGTGCTATCAATCGAATGATTGATATGGGAATAGAGCCTTACCTTCTCTCATCAGCCATGATTGGTGTCGTGGCACAGCGTTTAGTTAGAGTTATTTGTCCAGCATGTAAAACCAGTTCGTTAGCACCTCCTGAAATCAATAAACGTTATGGGTGGGTGGAGAAAGATTCTGTTCGACTTCACCGTGGAAGAGGTTGTCCAGAGTGCTATGACTCGGGTTACAAAGGACGTATTGGTATTTATGAAGCGCTGCAAGCTGATGCAGAATTACAACAGTTAATTATGACAAACCCTAGTCGTGATGAATTAGATGCATATATCGGAAAACAACAAATTAAAACACTATTCTCTGATGGCTTGGATCGTGTGAGAGAAGGTGTCACTACTATTGAAGAAGTGACACGTGTGGTTAATTCATAAAAAAGTAGGTAATTATGCCAATTGAAATAAAGCCACAAACTGTAAATAACATTGAAGATAGGTTGGGGACATCTAGGAAGATTAATTTTTCAATATCTGTTAGTAAAAAAATTACCAATAAAGAACGTATATTTCTTTTTCAGCAAATTCAATTATTACTTCAAACAGGCACACCTCTTTATGCGGGATTAAATGCACTACAGAAACAAATTGAAAAACCTGCAGTTAAAGAGCTAATAAGTGATTTAATAAATACAATTGATGAAGGAAAATCATTTTCTTATGCATTATCAAAATTTCCTGATGTATTTTCTTCAACACAAATTAATTTGATATCTGCTAGTGAAGAAGGCGGATTCATGGCTCAAGTATTGCAGCAAATATTAGATATGGAAGAACGTCGAGAAAAATTACGAAACACATTGATATCTGCTATTTCGTATCCAGGATTTTTAGCATTTTTCTCATTTGCGGTTGTTGCATTTATTTTAGTTGTAGTATTTCCAAAGTTTGCTGAATTGTTTGCAAAAATTCACGATACACTGCCTGCAACCACTAAGTCTCTTATGTGGATGAGCGATGCGTTGATCAATCATTGGATGATTGTTTTTTCATTGTTTTCTGGATTATTAATATCGTTGATATATTTTGTTCGTAGTGAATCTGGGGTGATGATAATTGACAAAATGAAATTAACTTTTCCTGTTATTAAAAATATATTTGCACAAGTATATTTAGTACAGTCCTTACGAGTCATGAGTTTATCGCTCGGAAACGGTGTCAGCGTGATGGATACATTATCGGATTGCAAGAATACAGTGCAAAATAGGTTATACCAAAAATTTTTAACAGAAGTTGAAATTAAAGTACAAGAAGGTAGTGGTGTAAGCAGTGGTTTTTCAGAAGCTGAGTTTATCCCTCCACTTGTAAAGCAAATGATTACTACAGGTGAAGAAACGGGTAATTTGCCAATAGTGATGGGGAAAGTAGCAGATCATTATGAAGCAGAATTATTAAAGTATTTACAAACATTATCAAAGCTTGCAGAGCCTATTATGTTGCTGGTCATGGGAGGCTTGGTTGGAATTATTGTTAGCTCATTAATTTTGCCAATATTTTCTCTGTCTCGCGCGGTTCATTGAAATCTTTATAGAGTTTATAAGCCACTGAATATATAACTAAAATATATATTAATTGATACCAACCACCCTCTAATAGTAAGCACTTGTCAAATATGTGAACCAATCGTCTCAAAGATAGTAGTCATATGCCGATATCTTAAATGTATAAATTTGCAAATTAACTATTATTTTTTAGTAAAGAGGAATTCAGATGGACGATCAAGTAGTCAAGCAAGCGAAAGGATTCACCCTTGTGGAGCTGTTAATAGTGGTAATCATCTTGGCGATATT
>JBOEHC010000059.1:0-3875 GCA_050633765.1 Gammaproteobacteria bacterium | reverse complement strand
TACAAAATGCATACCAGCATTGTGAATGGTTGGTATCAGTCTTTATTAGAAAACGACGATGAGGCAAATCAAGATTCGTGTAGGGAAAGTGAGTTTGAGAAAGTATGGTTGCAAGTAGATGAAAAAGAATTTTGTTTGAAAGAGTTGCAGAATAATTTTGCTGGCGATGCTGAGCATATCTGTGTGCAATTAAATAATTTTTCTCAGAGTAGTCTTGTGCAAAAGCTTATCCCTGTGGCTAGAACAAGATTAGATCGATTTATGCCAATATTTTTACAGCAATTGTTGCAATTTGATGAGCCTAAAATTGTTTTTGATCGTTTTTTAAATATTTTAAAAAAAATAGTTCAGCGGTCTACCTATATTTCATTATTGCTTGAGAATGAAAATAAACTTTCGAAAATTTTCACGTTAGTGCAAGTGAGCCCATGGGTGTCGCAGTATTTAGCGACTTACCCTCAATTGCTGGATGAAATTCTATCTATGGATGATGATTATCAGCCACCTAGCATGCCGGAAATGCAGCAACAGTTATCGGTTAGTTTGCAAAATTGTGAAAGAGATTTAGAAGGATATATGCAGCGATTGCGAGAATTTAAACATTCTCAGGCCATTCAGATTGCTGCAGCAGATGTCATAGAAAATTACCCAATTATGAAGGTGAGTGATCATCTATCTTGGTTGGCAGAAACATGTATTAACAGCGCAATTCGTTTTGCTTACCAGGATTTAGTGCAAAAATATGGTGCACCGCATTGTCATGTTGATGGCAAACCATATACGCCTGAAATATTGATTGTCGAGTATGGAAAGCTGGGTGGTTTAGAGCTTGGTTATGGTTCGGATCTGGATCTTGTGTTTCTTCATAACAGTATGGGTGTAGATTGCGAGACAGTTGGGGATGGAAAAAATGCTAGCAAAAAAGTACATAATGATATTTTCTTTACTCGTTTAGTTCAGAGAGGGATCCATATCCTTTCTACAGTCACCTCGGCTGGGAAAGTGTTTGAGACTGATTTGCGACTTCGCCCGCATGGTGAATCTGGACCCATCGTATCTTCAATAAGATCTTATGAAAATTATCTAATGAATGATGCTTGGTTGTGGGAGCATCAAGCATTAGTGCGTGCTCGTGCTATAACGGATAGTCAAAAGCTTAATGATGAGTTCGAAAAAATTAGACAAAAGACTTTATGTGTGCCACGCAAAGTTAATGATGTGCAAGCGTCGGTTATTGAGATGCGAAATAAAATGTTGGATGCACATAGGTCTAGTTCTAAGAGTGGGCAGAATATCAAGAAGGATGTGGGTGGTGTGATCGATATAGAATTTATTGTGCAGTTTTTGGTGTTGAGCTATTCAAATCAATACCCTCAGATATGTAAACATACAGATAATATTAGAATCTTAGATGCCTGTGCAGAAGTTGGCTTAATAGAACGAGGCAGTGCTGAAGAGTTAAAAGAAATCTACCTGAAATTTCGTAAGTATTTACATCAACTGAGTTTAAAATTAATGCCTGAGGCACAAGATATTAGTGTATTTGCTAGTGAGCGTGAGGCTGTGCAAAATTATTGGACAAGTCTGTTACACTCAGATGCAACATAATTTACAATCCGACGCTACGTATTAATGTGTACGTTTTCATAGTTATATAGGGTTATTATTTAGGGAGTTATTCAGATGTCGATGTCTGATAGAGATGGATGGATCTGGTACGATGGCGAATTTGTACCATGGCGAGAAGCTAATACACATGTGCTCACACACACTTTGCATTATGGTGCTGGGGTATTCGAGGGTGTGCGTGCTTATAAGGCTGAGCAAGGCACTGCTATTTTTCGTCTTCATGATCACACTGAGAGACTTTTCAATTCAGCAAAAATAATCGGTATGCCTATGCCGTTTTCAGTTGCAGAAATTAATCAAGCACAAATAGATGTAATTAATAAAAATGAATTAAGTTATGGTTACATGAGACCTATGTGTTTCTACGGGTCTGAAGGTATGGGTTTGCGAGCTGATAATTTAAAAACACATTGTATTGTCGCGGCTTGGGAGTGGGGTTCGTATTTGGGCGAAGATAACATGAAGAATGGAATACGAGTTAAGACTTCTTCTTACTCTCGTCATCACGTAAATGTGGCAATGTGCAAAGCAAAATTAAATGGTAATTATGTGAATTCCATGTTGGCCTTAAATGAAGCACTGCATGATGGTTATGATGAAGCTTTGTTGTTAGACGTAGATGGTTTCGTTGCTGAAGGAAGTGGCGAAAATGTATTTATCGTTAAAAAAGGAAAGCTCTATACACCTGAGCTAACTTCGGCTTTAGATGGGATTACTCGCAAAACGATCATTACACTTGCAGACATTATTGATGTGCCGGTAATTGAAAAGCGCATTACACGAGATGAAATGTACACCGCTGATGAAGCATTTTTCACAGGAACTGCTGCAGAAGTGACACCGATTCGAGAGCTTGATAATCGGACAATTGGCGAAGGCGTACGTGGTGATATAACAACAAAATTACAGTCTATGTATTTTGATTCTGTATATGGTCGCCAAATATATGATGAATCATGGTTGTCATATGCAACACTGTTAGCTTGATCAGATTAATGAAATTCAAAGATTAGTAATCTGTGTTTGGAAAGTCTGATTTTGTTATGCCTGATTGGAGATATTATCCACTTGGGATTTTGATATTTATACTTCCTTCAGTTGCAGTCACTGTGAAGTCTGGGGCAACAACTGTGTTCTTGTTGATTTTAATACCAAGTCTAGTATTTTTCAGACATGTGCGGAACATTTTGCACTTTGAGGAAAAAGTATTTCTCAGTTGCATGTTGTTATTTGTGATTCTTATAAGTTTTAGCTTTCTTAACAGTAGTGATGTACAAGAATCACTTGGCAGTTTTGAGAAATATTTGAGATACATTGTTTTTATTCCGATGTATATCTTTCTAAGGCGACACCAAATAAATCTAGCACCGTGGCTGCTATATGGTTGTTTGCTAGGTTGCTTTGTAATGGCGTGTGTCGTTGGATACCAACATTATGAACTTGGACTTGATAGACCTGGTGGAGCAAGAAATGCTGCTAGGTTTGGATTTGTAGCAGTAATCTCACTATTGATGTTAATTCTCTTGCTGTCAGCGGAATGGCGTAACAAGGCATTATTTTTCGTTGGTATTGTTGTATCAGCATTAGTAATTTATGCAATCGCATTAAATCAAACAAGAGCAGCAATGATTTTAGTCTTGCCGTTTTTTATTCTTATGATTTTTTATTTCCGCAAAAACATTAATAAAAATTTCATTATTATTATTTCAATTGTTGCTTTTATCATTGGTCTGATATCAATGCACCCTACATCACCCATTGCTAAGAGATTTGTGGTTGCGAAAGAAGAGGTAATTGCTCTGAAAAAAGATCCTATTGGGAACTACTATTCGTCTACAGGATTAAGATTGCACATGATCCATGCGGGTGCGCAAGTATTTTTAAATAATCCCATATTAGGCACAGGACTTGCCGATTATGAGGATGATGTGCAGAAGTTAATGGATGAGGGAAAGTTGTATGTGGAAGATGAAATGTTGCTTACTTCACCACACAACATATATGTAAATATGCTGGCTGAAACTGGAGTGCTAGGGTTTTTTGGATTTATTTTTGGTGTTATTTTTGCTCCATTATATGGTTATAGGAAGCTATCAAAAAGAAAAAATAACAATGAAAAAATTAGACTATATATTTATGCAGGCGTGACGTGCCTGATGTGTTATTTAATATTTGGCTTATTCCATACTTGGACAAATATAAATAATTCAGTATCTATATTTTTATTATTACATCTAGTGTTTATG
>JBOEHC010000058.1:0-1554 GCA_050633765.1 Gammaproteobacteria bacterium | reverse complement strand
TTGGAATTTTAGGAATTACCGACGTCAACCTTGCAACCGCGATGTTGGTAATTATAGGAATGTTTATTGTGTTGTTTATCATATGCCTTTACTTGTTAAATAAAGGCATAGGGATAAGAAGTTAGAAATCTTAGTGATTAGCCGCCGCCGGGCCACTAATTATTGTATCTCCACCAACCGACACTATGGAATCACTAGTACTGGTAGACGATCTATCAAAAATTGGCTCATCAATATATTCATCTCCGTCTACCTGAAACATTAATCTATAAGGGCCAAATGAAATTTTATCGCCATCTTTTAATACGCATTTACGAATTCGTTTTCCATTTACAAAGGTACCATTAGTACTAGACATATCTTCAATAAAGTAATTATTTTGAAAACGAATTATCTTTGCATGATGTCCACTTACCATCTCATCTGATAATCTAATGTTATTTGAAGCAATTCTACCTAGGGTTGTTGCATCATCCTTTAACGCATACTCACGCACATCATTTTCGTGCATAAGATCTATTAATTTTGCTGGGGCATCAAAATCTACTGCGCTAGTTGGCTTATGTTTAAGCGCCTTAATACCTACCCGTTCATCATATGGTATCCACTGCAACTCATTTATCGCCTCTTCAATAATTTTTGCTGTAACCATTTTTTTATTTTCTACAAACGCACAAATTAATGCAGTATCACACAAAGAATTTATAAGTCTTGGAATACCACCGGTATAACGATGAATAATTGGAATACACTCGTCTTTTATGATTTTTGGCATTGAGCCAGACTTATTCTTATTTAAACCTGCGACCTCTAATCGATGGTTAACATAGTTATTAATATCATTTTCTTCGAGCGCTGCTAAATGAAATCTAAAACGTATTCTTTGTGAAAGTTGCTCCATACCAGGAGCGTCTAATAGATTTTTAAGTTCAGGTTGGCCGACTAATATTAAATTTAGAATCCTATCTTCGTCTGTTTCCATTCCAGTTAACATCCGAAGTTCTTCTAATACGCGCTTACTTAGATTTTGCGCCTCATCAACCACTAATATTACTTGCCTACCTTCAGCATATTGTTCAAGCAAAAAGTTGTTGAGCATACTTATTAGTTCAACCTTACCCGCTTGGAATGGGTTCAATCCAAGCTCATGCAAAATAGCTTGGAAAAATTCAATTTCATTTAACTGTGTTTGATAGATACGAGCAATAAGGACATTGTCATCTACGGATCTCAATAGTTGTTGTATTAATGTGGTTTTACCCGAGCCAATTTCACCGGTTATCACTACGAATCCATCACGATTCCATACCGTATATTCCATATACGATTTGGCACGATTATGCGCCTTACTTAAATAAAGAAAGTTTGCATCAGGTGTCAGCTGAAATGGTTGCTGATCAAGGCTAAAGTGCTGTAAATACATCCTAGTATGATCTCAAATATGGGTGAAAATTCCGTAAACCTATATATTTTTAATAATTTATAGGTGATTTATTGCGCTTCTATTTAGCTACTAATTATAGGGCTAATTAACATTTCGCATCAGGATGCATT
>JBOEHC010000057.1:0-49937 GCA_050633765.1 Gammaproteobacteria bacterium | reverse complement strand
CTTCCCCTTAGGAGGGGGACGCGCTATCCAGCTGTGCCATCGGGGCAGAAATTCACTAGACAAAAAATTGAGATTGTATGGCTTTGCCATGCTTAATTTACATGTAGTACCTACACGTAAAGGTGGTGCCGAGGGAGAGAATCGAACTCTCACTATGTTTCCATAACCGGATTTTGAATCCGGCGCGTCTACCAGTTCCGCCACCCCGGCAATATTGTCCCAATCAATGTCTAGTGTAGCGCAAATTGCTAAGCTAGCAAGGTCAAGTCATAACAATAAAAAGTAGTTTGTGAATTTAAACCAATTTGATTACCACCTTCCTGAAGAATTAATTGCTCAGGAACCATTGCCTTCACGTACCGCAAGTCGTCTTTTGCAGTTTAAAGCCAATACGCAATCATTTAACGACCTAAAGTTTGTTGATTTACTGGAGTTATTGTTGCCAGAAGATCTTTTGGTTTTGAATAACACGCAAGTGATTCCTGCACGCATGTTAGGTAGAAAGTCGTCAGGTGGGAAAGTAGAATTCTTGTTAGAAAGAATCGTTGATGCGCAAACTGTGTTAGCGCAACTTAAAGCAAGCAAAAGTCCAAAGCCTGGTACAGAAATATATTTTGCGGATGACGTTAAAGCTGTGGTGCAAGGCCGACAAGAAGATTTTTTTATTTTAAAATTTGCTGAAGCAGCAGATGTAACAGATGTGCTTGATAGTCTAGGAAGCATGCCATTACCGCCTTATATCCAGCGCAAGCCAGATGAAAAAGATAGTGATCGATATCAAACCGTGTATGCGCAATATAAAGGTGCGGTAGCAGCGCCTACGGCAGGGTTGCATTTTGACCAAAAGTTATTAACGAGTTTGCAGCAGAAAGGCGTGCAAACTGCATATATAACCTTGCATGTGGGGGCAGGAACGTTTCAACCGGTTCGAGAAAGTAATATTAAAGAGCATAAAATTCATGCTGAAAAAATTATTGTAGGCAAACAAGTTTGTGATCAAATCATAGCGTGTAAAGAACGTGGTGGTAGAGTCATTGCTGTTGGGACTACGGTGGCAAGAGCGTTAGAGTCGGCTGCGCAAGAAGGTAAAATAGAGTCATGTGAGATGGATACACGGTTATTTATTTATCCTGGATATACATTCAGAGTGATCGACGCATTAATCACAAATTTCCACTTGCCAAAATCTACGTTACTAATGTTAGTGAGCGCACTTGCAGGATATGAAACGGTAATGTCTGCATATCAACATGCGGTTACAGAGAAATACCGTTTTTACAGTTATGGTGACGCAATGTTTATAGAAAAATCTCACAAGTAAATTAAAGTATAAAGTGAAGCATGGAATTTAAAGTTTCAAATACTGATGGAAATGCGCGTGTTGGCCAGCTTTTGTTTAATCGTGGCAAGGTTGATACACCTGCGTTTATGCCTGTGGGGACGTATGGGACAGTAAAAGCAATGACACCAGACGAATTACAGGGAATTGGTGCGCAAATGATTCTCGGTAATACGTTCCATCTGATGTTGCGCCCTGGTATGGAAGTGATAGATAAGTTTCATGGTTTGCATGATTTTATGCATTGGCAAGGCCCAATTTTGACTGACTCAGGGGGGTTTCAAGTTTTTAGTTTGGCAGCAATGCGTAAGATGACAGAAGAAGGCGTATCGTTTCAGTCACCTGTTGATGGAGCAAAAGTGTTTCTTAGTCCTGAGTCAGCCATTGAAATTCAACAAACATTAAATTCTGATGTCATTATGGTATTAGATGAGTGCACGGCGCATCCTGCAACCCATGAGCAAGCTGAATCTTCAATGCAGCTATCCATGCGTTGGGCGAAGCGTTGCAAGGAGGCACATGGTTCTCATCAAGGCGCCTTGTTTGGCATTGTGCAGGGCGGCATGCATGCTGATCTACGTGAAGAGTCTGCCCATCAATTGCTAGATATAGGATTTGATGGCTATGCGGTGGGTGGTCTTGCGGTGGGCGAACAAGCTAAAGAGCGTGAAGAAATGTTAGATATCACTTTGCCATTCTTGCCTACTGAAAAGCCGCGTTACCTAATGGGGGTTGGTAAGCCGCAAGACATCGTCGAAGCGGTAAGGCGTGGAGTGGATATGTTTGATTGTGTGATTCCTACGCGCAATGCACGTACCGGATTCTTGTATACTCGCAAAGGTGTTTTAAAGATCCGAAATAGCCGCTTTCATGATGATATGAGGCCAATTGATGAAACATGTGAATGTTACACTTGTCAGCACTATTCACGTTCATATCTGCGCCATTTGGACAAATGTGGAGAAATATTGGGCCTAAGGCTGAATACCCTGCATAACCTCTATTATTACCAGACCTTGATGCGCGAGCTCCGCCAGGCTATATCAGAGGGCGCCCTAGAATCTTATATAGAAGAGTTTTATCGTTTACAGTCGCACAGCACGGAGACTGTGGCATAATACGCCGCTCCAAATTTGAGTCATACTAAATTATGTTTTTAATATCCGACGCAATGGCTGAAGGCGCAGCAGGACCCGCAGGCGGGGGTTATGAAATGTTCATCATGATCGGCATATTTTTTGCCATCATGTATTTTATGATCATTCGTCCACAGCAGAAGCGGGCTAAAGAGCATCAAAACTTGATAGGCTCACTTTCTAAAGGGGATGAGGTAGAGACTACGGGTGGCATGCTCGGTAAGATTACCAAGGTAGGAGATAACTCACTACAAATAGAAGTGACTGAGGGTGTTGTTATTAAACTGCAAAAAAATTCAATTTCGAAAGTATTGCCAAAAGGTTCGCTTAAGCAAGACTAAATAGCGCGCATAATTTCAATTAATCAATAACTACAAGGCTAATAAACGACCGTGGTTCCAATGAATCATTATCCACTGTGGAAGTATCTGCTCATAGCATTCATCGTCGCAGCGGCTGCGTTATATGCGCTGCCAAATCTTTACCCTAATGTGCCTGCGGTACAAATTTCTCATGAGTCTGGAGAATTAAGTGATGCAACACTGGATGTTGTAAAAGACGCACTTGCTAAGAAAAATATTGAGCTACTAGGTGAAGAGCAGAATGATGGGCGTATTTTATTGCGTTTTGATGATACCGAGAAACAATTGCAGGCTTCAGAAATATCTAAGGATGTATTAGATGGTCAGCATGTAGTGGCATTAAATTTAGCTCCTGCTACGCCTGCTTGGTTAAGAAGTTTGGGTGCTTCACCTATGAATCTAGGTTTAGATTTGCGCGGTGGTGTGCATTTTCTATTGCAGGTAGATATGGATGCTGCAAAAAAGAAAGCCATTAATAATTATGTATCTTCTTTTAGAACAACATTGCGTGAAGCTGACCAAAGACGGTTCTCTGTGTCCCAGGGCCAAGATGAATTAAAAGTAAAATTTCGTGATGAAGAAAGTAGAGCTGCAGGTCTAGATGCGCTGCGTGAAGAATATTTTAATGAGTTAGTGTTCAATGAAAGTGACGAATCCGGTAATTATTTTGTTACCGCTAAAGTCAGTGAAGATGCATTAAGAGAAATTCAAACATTAGCGATACAGCAAAATATACAAACCTTGCGCAATCGTGTGAATGAGTTGGGTGTGGCAGAACCGGTAATTCAGCAGCAAGGCGCTGAGCGTATTGTTGTCCAGTTACCAGGTGTGCAAGACACTGCACAAGCTAAAGAGATATTAGGGGCGACTGCAACGGTTGAGTTTCGAATGGTGGATGAGCAAAATGATCCGTTCGCAGCAGCTGAAACAGGTCGTGTACCGGTTGGATCGGTTTTGTATTACGAGCGCGACAGTAAAAACCCTATTCTATTAAAACGCAATGTGATGTTAACGGGAGATCGCATTGTTAATGCAAATTCGGGTTTTGATGAAAATGGCTCGCCGGCTGCAATTATCACACTTGATAGTCAAGGTGCGAGTCGATTTGCAAAAGTCACGGGCGAGAACATTAAAAAACTTATGGCCGTGGTATTTATTGATAATAAAACAGTTACGGTAAATAAAGATGGCGAGAAAATCAGGAAAACCATCAGAAGTGAAGAAGTGATTAATGTCGCTCGTATTCAAGAGCAACTGAGTAAGCGTTTTCAAATTGAAGGTTTAGATTCAACACATGAGGCATTGAAGCTATCTTTATTGCTTCGCGCAGGTGCGCTTGCAGCGCCAGTAGAAATTGTTGAAGAACGAACTGTCGGTCCGAGTTTGGGTAAGCAAAACATTGAGCTTGGTAAAAAATCTATTTTAATTGGCCTGGTGTTAGTAATGCTGTTCATGCTTTTCTATTACAAAGCATTTGGTATTGCGGCCAACGTTGCCTTGGCGGCTAATTTAGTGCTGATAATTGGAATAATGTCATTAATTCCGGGTGCTACGCTCACGTTGCCTGGTATTGCGGGAATTGTATTAACGGTTGGTATGGCGGTGGATGCCAACGTGCTCATATTTGAACGTATACGAGAAGAATTGCGTAACGGTAATTCCCCCCAAGCAAGTATTCATGCTGGCTACGCAAAAGCACTATCAACCATTGCAGACGCGAACATCACTACATTAATTGCAGCGGTGGTTTTATTTGTATTTGGTACCGGGCCTATTAAAGGTTTCGCTGTCACCTTATCGATTGGAATAGTGTGTTCGATGTTTACCGCCATTATGGGAACACGTGCATTGGTGAATATGTACTACGGCAATAAGAAAACCCCTTCGCTAGCCATTTAAATAAAATTTAAAGTTATGCAACTGTTAAAAGAAAATATTAATTTTGATTTCATGGGCAAGCGAAAGCTTGCGTTAGTGATCTCGCTTATATTGATTATAATTTCAATCGCGGCAATGGTTACGCGTGGATTGAATTTGGGAATTGATTTTACTGGCGGCACTTTGGTAGAAGTAGGGTACGCAGAATCGGTAGAACTGGCTCCAGTTAGAAAAGCGCTAGCAGATAATGGCTTTGGTGATTATATTGTGCAACATTTTGGTACAGCGAAAGATGTGCTGATTCGTTTGCCGGTTGCCGACAACGATGATGATAAAGCTCAATTAAGTAATAACGTGTTAGCAGCGCTTGCGGTTACAGGCGAGCCTGAAATGCGTCGCGTTGAATTTGTGGGTCCGCAAGTCGGTGATGAGCTGCGTGATAAAGGCGGCCTGGCCATGCTTTACGCCTTAATAGGCATACTTATTTATGTTGCCTTGCGCTTTGAGTGGCGCTTTTCTTTAGGCTCTGTAGCGGCATTAATTCATGACGTAATTTTAGTAGTTGGGTTTTTTGCAATTACCCAAATTGAATTCGATCTTACTGTGCTAGCAGCTTTACTTGCGGTGATTGGTTATTCACTGAATGATACGATTGTAGTGTTTGATCGTATACGTGAAAACTTTCGGCGTTTGCGCAAAGCTACCTCGGAAGGTGTTCTCAATACATCCATTAACCAAACATTGTCTCGAACTTTAATGACTTCGATTACTACTTTGCTTGTGTTAATAGCGTTATTTGTATTTGGCGGAGAAGTAATACACTCATTCTCCATCGCTTTGATTGTAGGTGTGATTGTAGGGACTTATTCATCTATTTATGTTGCGGGTTCTTCATTGTTGGCGCTTAATGTTAGCAAAGAAGACCTTATACAGCCTGAAGTAGACAACCCTAATGAGGATGGCAGTCAGGTATAAGTTTTTATTTAAGCTGAATTAGATTTATTTAGGCTTTGTAAAATCTGGCGAAAAATCTTCGTATTTGCAGCAACCACGTTGCCAGTTTCTAAGTGTGAATGCCCGCCTTCTGGGTCACCTACTAACCCTCCCGCTTCTTGAGTAATTAAGCAGCCCGCTGCAATGTCCCAGGTATTCAAGCCAAATTCCCAAAACCCATCCACTCGTCCAGCAGCAACATAGGCTAGATCAAGCGCTGCAGAGCCTGCACGACGGATACCAGAGGTTTGCAGCATGATATCTTTCAGTGAAGCGAGGTATGTGTCGATATTTTGGTTTTCTCTAAATGGAAATCCAGTTGCTAATAAGGCTCCTTCAAAACTAGCCAATTTCGAGACTCTAATTTTCCTATCATTGAGTGATGCGCCGCTGCCGCGACATGCGCAAAATAGTTCATCTTTAAACGGGTCGTAAATTACGCCAACTTCAAGACGATCTTTATGCTTTAGGGCAATTGATACAGAATAATGAGGGAAGCCTCGTAAAAAATTAGTCGTACCGTCCAAAGGGTCGATGATCCACTGATACTCATCGTCGCTTCCACTATTAGCGGAACCGCTTTCTTCAGCCAAAATACCATGTTGAGGGTAAACGCGATGGATGACATTGATAATTTCTTGTTCAGCTTGTAAATCTACTTCGCTTACAAAATCATTTTTCTCTTTTGTCTGGATGTTAAGCGAGTGCACACGTGACATATTACGGAATATGACTTTTCCAGCTTCGCGTGCGGCCTCTATTGCAATATTTAAAGTAGCTTGCATATTGTATTGGTATGGTTGATGGGTGAAAAAATTTAACGCAGCATAGCACTGACCTACAAATTACGTATACATTTTATATACATGGACGTATTGTATGCTGGCAACGCAGGATGCAGTTGTCAGTAACGTGCATGGACGTACTGTATGCCGGATTTGCAATGACTAGAGCCGTTATAATATTTACTGAACTAAATTTTTCCATAACCATAATTAATGAATAAACCTCATCAAATCAAAATTGTTCTGGTAGAACCTTCGCATCCAGGAAATATTGGAGCAGCTGCACGTGCGGCTAAAACCATGTGCATTGAAAATTTGGTGTTGGTTAATCCTGAAGATTTTCCAAGTGGTCAGGCAAGAGCACGTGCTACGGGAGCGATAGATGTTCTTGAGCGTGCGGTAATATGCAGTTCACTCAAAGAAGCTATAGCAGACTGCACATTTGTTGTCGGTGCAAGTGCACGGGAACGAGGACTGCAATGTCCAGAGATTAAGCCAGATGCGTTAGGTGTCAAAGTGTGGCAAGAGCTTGAGCTAGGTGATGTGGCCATTGTGTTTGGCAGAGAGAGTAGTGGTCTATCTAATGAGGAGCTAGATCAATGCCACTATTTAACAACGATTCCTGCAAATTGGGAGTTCAGTTCATTAAATTTAGCTTCAGCAGTGCAAGTTATTAGCTATGAAATTTATAATGCGTCTTTGAAATTATCTTCTGTTAATAAAGCCGCAGATAATGATCTGCACACAAGTGTTGAGGTTGATCCGCTGGCGACAGTAGAGCAATTAGAGAATTTATTTGAACATATGCAACAAACGCTTCAAGAAATAGATTTTTTTGATCCCAAGCAACCAAAACTGTTGATGCGTCGTTTGCGCCATCTTTATAGTCGTGCTAGACCCACCTTGGTGGAAGCAAATATTATGCGTGGCATATTAAGCGCCACACAAAAAGCTAAACGCCAGACAGATTCTCTCGATAAATAAACATCTAATACCTCATTATTTTAAGGGTATTGGCTCGTTTTTGTAGCCTCACCCTACCTTGTGGATAGTGCCGTCTATTGCCTATCTCTCTATAATACCTGAGTGAACTACTGGGTTATTTGCTATACTAAGATCCTAGTAATTGGGCTAATCATAGCGAGGATAGCGCACCATGAAATTGAGCACTAAGGGTCGATACGCAGTGACAGCGATGTTTGATATCGCATTGCATCATCAGTCTGGCCCAGTCTCATTGTCAGATATAGCAGATCGACAAGGAATATCATTGTCGTATTTAGAGCAGCTGTTTACTCGTTTGCGTCAACAAGGTTTGGTGAAAAGTACTCGTGGCCCAGGTGGTGGTTATTCCTTGGCGGTAGACTCAAAACAAATTGCCATTTCTGATGTAATTGATGCCGTAGATGAAAATGTAGATGCCACACGTTGTAGAGGTAAAGCAGATTGCCAAAACCATCAACGTTGTTTAACGCATGATTTGTGGGAAAACTTGAGTGGTGAAATTAGAAGCTACCTCTCTAACATTAGTTTAGCGCAAGCAGTGAGCGATTTAAGTGTGCGTGAAGTGGCAACACGACAGGATCATCAAGTGCATCGTGTTGAGTTTGGTTAAGTTAGAAGATTTTTTATTAAGGATAAGAAAGTGACAGATGTAAGTGTACCTATATATCTAGACTACAGTGCGACAACGCCAGTGGATGAGCGTGTTGCGCAAGCGATGATGGACTGTTTAACAAAAGAGGGTAACTACGGGAACCCAGCTTCTCGCAGTCATGTTTTTGGTTGGAATGCTGATAAAGCGGTTGAGGAAGCGCGTAACAATGTTGCCGTTTTAATCAATGCAAATCCTAAAGAGATTGTTTGGACCAGTGGGGCTACAGAATCAGATAACTTAGCTATCAAAGGTGCAGCACATTTTTATCAAAAAAATGGTAAGCACATCATTACTTGTAAAACTGAACACAAAGCAGTGTTAGATACTTGTCGCCAACTTGAGCGTGAAGGTTTTGAGGTAACGTATTTAGAGCCACTTGATAATGGCTTGGTTGATTTAGATGTTCTAAAAGCAGCTATTCGTGAAGATACTGTTTTAATTTCCATTATGCATGTCAATAACGAAATTGGTGTCATTCAAGATATTAAAGCGATTGGTGAAATTACTCGCGAGCGAAAAATAATTTTTCATGTAGACGCTGCTCAAAGTCCTGGCAAAGTACCTGTTGATGTTGAAGATATGAATGTGGATTTAATGAGTTTATCAGCACATAAAGTGTACGGACCAAAAGGCATTGGTGCTTTGTTTGTGCGTAGAAAGCCAAGAGTACGAATTGAAGCGCAAATTCACGGTGGCGGGCATGAGCGTGGTATGCGTTCAGGAACGCTGGCTACTCATCAAATTGTGGGCATGGGTGAAGCGTTTCGAATTGCTAAAGAAGAAATGGCTGCCGACAATGAGCGAATTTTAATGCTGCGTAATAGATTGCTGAATGGTCTAAAAGATATGGAAGAAATCTATATCAATGGCGATTTAGAGCAACGTATACCCGGTAATTTAAATGTTAGCTTTAACTACGTTGAGGGCGAAAGTCTAATTATGGCGCTGAAAGATATTGCAGTGTCTTCCGGGTCTGCTTGTACTAGTGCATCGCTTGAGCCGAGTTATGTATTGCGCGCTCTAGGTAGAGATGACGAGCTTGCGCATAGTTCTCTTCGATTTACTATTGGCCGGTTCACTACTGTAGAGGAAGTAGATTACGCGGTAGAACTTATCCGCGACGCAGTGATTAAATTGCGTGACCTTTCACCATTATGGGATATGTATAAAGAAGGCATCGATCTTAAGTCGATTGAATGGGCTGCACATTAAATTTAAACGGAATAGAAAATATTAGAATTAGGAAATAATAGGAGACGATAACCATGGCATACAGTGACAAAGTTCTAGATCACTATGAGAATCCACGCAATGTTGGGTCTTTTGAAAAAGATGATCCAACTGTTGGTACCGGTATGGTCGGTGCACCAGCTTGTGGTGATGTGATGAAATTACAAATCAAAGTGGGTGATGACGGTGTAATCGAAGATGCAAAGTTCAAAACCTACGGCTGTGGCTCAGCAATTGCTTCATCTAGTCTGTTAACCGAATGGGTTAAAGGTAAAACATTGGAGCAAGCTAGCGAAATCAAAAATACTGATATTGCAGAAGAGCTTGCGCTTCCGCCTGTTAAAATTCATTGCTCGGTATTAGCGGAAGATGCTATTAAAGCTGCGATCACTGATCTTAAGTCTAAGGCTGATGGCCAATTGGAAGATGAGCAACAACAGAAGAAGATTGCTTAAGAAGAGTAATTAATATGTCTGTTTCATTAACTGATAGCGCAGCAACGCATGTAAAAAATTATCTCGATAAACGAGGTAAGGGTTTAGGTGTGCGTTTGGGCGTTAAAACAACTGGTTGCTCAGGCATGGCGTATACCATTGAATTTGCAGATCAAATAGAAGATGAAGACCAGGTTTTTGAGGATAAGGGTGTAAAGGTTATCGTCAACCCTAAAAGTATGGTCTATCTAAGTGGTACTGAGTTAGATTTTACACGTGAAGGTTTGAATGAAGGGTTTAAGTTTACCAACCCTAATGAGAAAGATAGGTGTGGGTGTGGTGAAAGCTTCTCCGTTTAAAAATATGTCTTTTGCCTCGATATTTCGTTACTGCTTTTTTCTCTATTGCTCATTTACGACCAAGTAAACTCCGCTACTCGAAAAAACGTGCCTCATCTCGAGGCAAAATCCATTATTTTTAGATTAATCGCGAACTTCTTTTTGGTCTTCAAGTATGAATATTGATCTTACTCGGAATTTTTTCGAGCTGTTTGGTTTTTCAGAATCGTTTGAGATTGATCAAGAGAAACTGGCAGAGAAGTATCGAGTATTGCAAAGTGAATTTCACCCCGATCGTTTTGTTAATGCAACTGATCAAGAGCGTCGAATTTCAGTGCAAACTACTGCATATATAAATGAAGCTTATACAACCTTAAAAAATGATCTTAAGCGTTCGCACTATCTTTTGAAGTTAAGTGATATTGAATTCAACGCAGACACAGAAACTTCGAGCGATAGTGAATTCTTAATGCAAACTATGGAATTGCATGAGCAAGTAGAGGATGTGGGAAATGTTGATAGTCCTCAAATAGCACTGGATCGCTTAGGGGTATTAACAAAACAATTAAAGAAAGAGCAACAGCAATTGTCTTCTGAATTTTCTGTCCAATATAAAAATAAAGAACTTGAGAGCGCAAAAGAAATAGCATTGAAACTACAATTCTATGAGCGCTTAACGAATCAGGTGCGTAAAAAACAAGAACAGCACGAAGAAGAATTATTATAAAGAAGAATCTGATTTATTTCAGAGTTCACGAATATGGCGTTACTACAAATTTCAGAACCCGGTCAGTCGACCGCACCACATGAGCACAGGTTGGCGGTTGGTATTGATTTGGGCACAACTAATTCTCTAGTGGCAACGGTACGTAGTGGAGTGGTGGAAACACTTGCCAACCAGGAGGGCGAGCATGCTCTGCCTTCTGTGGTGCGTTATACCGACAATGGTGAGATAGAAGTAGGTTCAGCTGCTTTGTCTCATGCAACGACTGATCCATTGAATACGCTTGCTTCAGTTAAGCGCTTAATGGGTCGATCGGTTAGCGATTTAGCAACCATTGAAGGTTATCTTCCTTATAATTTTATAGATCATGATAGTAATGTCCCGCGTATCGATACAGTAGCCGGTGCGGTTACTGCCATTCAGGTGTCAGCTGAGATTCTTAAACATTTGCGCCTGCGCGCCGAAGCTAGTTTAGGTGGAGAGCTTGTGGGGGTGGTTATTACGGTACCGGCTTATTTTGATGATGCACAACGACAAGCGACGAAAGACTCAGCTACCTTGGCAGGATTAAATGTATTTCGTTTATTGAATGAACCTACTGCAGCAGCGGTAGCCTATGGGTTGGATCAACAGGCTGAAGGCGTCACAGCAATTTATGATTTGGGAGGTGGGACATTTGATATTTCAATATTAAAACTTACCAAAGGTGTTTTTGAAGTGTTATCAACAGGTGGTGATACTGCTTTGGGTGGCGATGATTTTGATCGTGAAATAGCGGCATGGATATTAAAGCAAGCAAATGTAGACGCCAATGATGATCATCAAATGATGAGGCGTGTCATGCAGGAAGCACGTCGCAGCAAAGAAGTTTTGAGTGACAAAGAAGAAGTGCTGATTGGTGTGCAATTAAATTATGCACATAAATTCGAAACCACTTTGCAGCGTGAGCAATTTGAGGCATTAATCGAAGCTCATATTAGTAAAACTATTGCATGGTGTAGAAAAACCATGCGTGAAGCAGATATTGAAGCAGCTGATGTTCAGAATGTGGTGATGGTGGGCGGTTCAACGCGTACACCTTATGTTCGAAACAAAGTGGCAGAATTTTTTAATAAGCCTCCCTTAACCAATATTGATCCTGATAAAGTGGTTGCTATTGGTGCTGCGCAGCAAGCCAATAAATTAGCAGGTAATAACCCAGATGAAGAAATGTTGTTATTGGATGTGCTGCCATTGTCATTAGGCATCGAGACGATGGGTGAGCTAGTGGAAAAGATTGTGGATCGAAACACGGCAATCCCGGTCACTATGGCGCAAAAATTTACTACTTTCAAAGATGGGCAAACGGCAATGCGAGTACATGTCTTGCAGGGTGAGCGAGAGAAAGTAGCGGACTGCCGCTCCTTGGCTACATTTGATTTAACTAACATTCCTCCTATGGTGGCAGGTGCAGCGCATATCAAAGTGACGTTTCAGGTGGATGCAGATGGTTTGTTGAGTGTCAGTGCAGAAGAGGAAAGTAGTGGCTCACGTGCCAGTATTGAAGTGAAGCCTTCTTACGGTTTAACGGATACTGAAATTGAAACGATGTTGAAAGATTCGTTTACTTATGCGGAAGATGATATGCGCGTTCGACAACTGGCTGAGCAGCAAGTTGAGGCGGATCGAGTGCTAGAAGCATTGCGATCTGCGCTTGAAAAAGATGGTGAGTTACTGACAAAGGAAGAATTCGCTAACATTGAACAAGCTAAAAGTTTATTACTAAATGCACGGCAAGCCGAAGATGGTGAGCTAATTATGCAGGCTATTAAAGATTTAGAAAGTGAAAGTGAAGAATTTATTGCGCGTCGTATGAATCGCAGTGTGCAGCAAGTAATGAAAGGTCATCGTCCAGAAGAATTTGAACAGTAAATTTTAAAGAAAGAGTATGAGCAATGCCTACTATTAAAATAATGCCGCATGAAGAAATTTGTCCTGAGGGTAAAGTCATTGAGGTAGAGCCGGGTGTAAGTATATGTGATGCTGCATTGTCAAATGATATAGAAATCGAGCATGCCTGTGAGAAGTCTTGTGCGTGTACAACATGCCATGTTTATGTGCGGGAAGGGCTGGATTCATTGGCTGATGCGGAAGAAAATGAAGAAGATTACCTGGATAAAGCTTGGGGTCTTGAGCCTGATTCTCGTTTGAGTTGTCAGGCAATTGTCGGTAAAGAAGACTTGCTGATTGAAATTCCTAAGTACACCATAAACATGGTTTCAGAAAACCATTGAAAATGCACCCTTTGTCCCGATATTTCGTTGCAGCAGCTTTTTCCGATGCTCATTTACATCTATGTAAACTGTGCTTCTCAAAAGCCGCGCGCCTCATCTCGAAACAAAATCTGCAATTTTCACGTACCAAACAACAATAAATCATTCATATTTGAGGAGCTAGTATGGAACTGAAATGGACAGATTCGCTGGATATTGCCATTGCATTGGATGAGGCGCATCCCGATGTGGATCCTCAATATGTGCGATATACAGACTTACATACCTGGATTTGTGCATTGGAAGAGTTTCAGGATGACCCAGAATCCTCTAACGAGAAAATTCTCGAAGCGATTCAAATGGCTTGGTTAGATGAGCGTGATTAAGCGTAAATTTAGCTCATTCTAAAGCAGTACAACCATGGCCGGATAGCCGGGCAAATTCATCTCCTTTTCGTTACTTATAAGCATTGCTTCTCGCTACTCCCAGGGAGTAGAATTCACTGAAAAATCAAGGAAAATTACGGAAAATCAATCTGTAAGCCTTACTAGTTAGATTTCATATTAATTTATAGAGGGAATAATAAACATGGCAATGGAGCGCACACTGTCCATCATAAAACCAGATGCAGTACTAAACAATGTAATCGGTGATGTTCAGTCAAAAATTGAATCTGTAGGGCTATCAGTAATTGCAGTAAAGATGACGCGTTTAAGTAAAAAACAAGCTGCTTCATTTTATGAAGTTCATAAGGGAAAAGATTTTTACGATTACTTAATTAAATTTATGACTTCAGGTCCAGTGATAGTGCAAGTGCTTGAAGGAAATGATGCAATAAAAACATATCGGAAAGTAATGGGCGCAACAATGTTTGGTAGTGCTGAGAAAGGCACCATTAGAGAAAAGTATGCGACATCTAATGCGCATAATGCAGTGCATGGTTCTGACTCACCAGAAAACGCAATGCGCGAAATTGGTTTTTTCTTTCCTGAAAGACAAATCTATCCACGTGAAAATTATAAATTACCAGTGCAACCATAACTATGTCGCGTAACGATCAAAAAATTGTTAATCAGGATTTAATGGGTATGCCTCATCAAGATCTTGCGCAATATTTTTCTGTTACGGGTGAAAAACCTTTTCGTGCTACACAGGTTATGAAATGGACGCATCAACAGGGTGTCACGAATTATGAGCAAATGACGAATCTCAGCAAGTCTTTGCGTGATTGGTTGAGTGAAAATGCACAAATACACATGCCTGAGATGATTAGTGAAGAAGTATCAACCGATAGCACAAGAAAATGGTTGCTACGCATTGATGAAAAAAATGCAGTAGAGACGGTTTATATTCCTGAAGAAGATAGGGCTACCTTATGTGTGTCGTCACAGGTAGGTTGCATACTGGATTGCACTTTCTGTGCAACTGCAAGACAAGGTTTTGCAGGTAACCTTACATCGGCGCAGATTATTGGCCAACTATGGTTTGCTGAGCATCGTTTACGAAAGCAATTAAGTAAGTCGCGCGTTATCAGCAATGTGGTATTTATGGGAATGGGCGAACCCTTGGCAAATTTTGATAACGTGGTTAAGTCTATTCAGATCATGATGGATGACAATGCATATGGTTTAGGTAAGCGAAAAGTTACAGTTAGCACTTCAGGTTTGGTTCCAAAGATTGATAAGTTGCGTGAAGCATTAGATGTTAGTTTAGCCGTTTCATTGCATGCACCAAACGATGAAATACGAAATCAATTAGTGCCTTTAAATCGACGCTACCCTATAACTGAATTAATGGCGGCTTGTCATCGTTTTTTAGATGATAAAAATCGTAAGCACAGCATTACTTTTGAGTATGTAATGTTAGATCAAGTAAATGATCAACCAGAACATGCTGAGCAACTAGTTAAGGTAATAAAATCTTTGCCTTCTAAGGTAAATCTTATTCCCTTTAATGCATTTCCTAATTCTGGTTATCAACGATCATCTGATCGATCCATTGAAGTGTTTAAGGAGATTATGCAGACTGCAGGAATTACCACAATTACCCGCCGCCCTAGAGGGGAAGATATTGCAGCAGCCTGTGGCCAATTAGCGGGTGACATACAAGATCAGGCAAAGCGCAAACGTCATTACGAAAAACTCTATGAAGCAGATCTTTTAAAACATAAGGTAGAGGTCGCATGCGCCTAGTATTACGAAATCTATTTATATTAAGTACGCTATTGCTGCTAGTTTCGGCATGCGCAACATCAAATACAGATATCCCGCAGTCTGAAAATCAAAAAGCTGCTGAGATTAATGTCCAGCTAGGCGTGCGCTATTTTGGTAAGGGTGAATACAAGCTAGCTGACGAAAAATTGCGTCGTGCACTAAAACAAAATCCAAATTCTGCAACCGCGAACTGGGTCTTTGCTTTATTGCAAGAACGCTTGGGAGAATATGAAGTTGCAGAAAAACATTTCCGTAAGGCAATTTCATTAGATCCCAAAGATTCTAAAGCACATAATAATTACGGAACGTTTTTGTGTAATCGAGACCGTGTATTAGAAGCTGAAAAAGAGTTTCTCAAGGCAATTAAAAATCCATTATATTCTGAAGCATCTTCTGCCTACGCAAATGCAGGAACTTGTATGTTAAAGATTCCTGATAAAGTTAAAGCAGCAGAGTACTTTCAGAAATCGCTAGAACGTAATGCTTCGCAACGATCAGCGTTATATCAAATGGGCTTGCTGTCATTTGAAAACCAAGAATATGAGCAAGCTTCGTTTTATTTTCGAAAATATGAGAGTGTAGCGAAACATGATTCAAAATCCTTGTGGGCAGCATACCAAACAGAAGCGAGTCTAGGTAATCAAGGTAAAGCGGATGACTATGCGCATCAACTGAAAAGATTATTCCCAGCCTCTCAAGAGGCAAGATTATTAGCAGAAAGTTATTGGAATGCAGGAAACAAACAACAATAACTCAGCTACAGAAGGGCTATCTAAAAAAACCGTAAGTATCGGTGCAATATTGGTTAATGCGCGTAATGCTGCTGCATTAAGTCAAGCGGATATAGCAGAGCAAATTAATTTACCGGTTAACATTATTCAAGCACTGGAAACGGATGATTATGACAATCTTCCGGGGGCTACTTATGTTCGTGGTTATTTGCGAAATTATGCGCGCTTGGTGGGCGTAAACGAAGAAGGATTAGCAAAATTATATATTGAACAACATCACTGTGAACCTGTTGTTGAGGCTCCTACGAGATCGGCACACAGTTACGATCCGGCAATTTTGTGGAGCACGGCTGCCGTATTCAGTATTTTATTTGGTTTAGTTATTACCTGGTGGTTTGAGTACAATACTTTGTCTGGACAGAGTATTGAGCTCGTTAGTAATGAAAACGTAATGGAGAGTAACAGAGCAGATAATACTCATGCTGGCGAATCTTTATTACCTAGTGAAGAAGTATCGATAGATCAAGAAGCTAGCTCCGAAGAATTGGACGCAAGTGAGGATTTAGCAATTAACGAAACTACTGCTCGATCGTCTACAGCAGGAGCTAGACAGATGTTGGGACAGGTGACTGATAGTGAAACAGAAGTAATCACTGCTGACCAGCAGCATGCGATGGAAGAAGCATCGCAAAATCCCACGCTTGTAAGTTCCATTGAAGGTGCGCAAGTACTTACAGTTACCTATGTGGAGAAAAGTTGGACAGAAATCAGAGATGCTGATTCGAACACTTTGATGCAAGGTTTGATTGAGCCAGGAGTCGTGAGAGACTTGAATGGTAAACCACCGTTTGAAATATTTTTAGGCAATGCGCCTGGTGTAGTAATTGAGATTAATGGACTTTATTTTGATCATTCACAATACAGTAGAAGTAATCGAACAGCACGGTTTCAGATATCAAGTACCTCGCTTAACTAAAATTCCTTTCCGAATAAATCAGAGATTTATAAATCCTAATGTCTAAGCGAATCCAATCCATTCGCGGTATGCATGATGTTTTACCACCTGAAAGTGGTGTACTGCGTGTAATCGAACAAACAACGCAAGATGTATTGCAACAGTATGGTTATCAGGAAATACGCATGCCATTGCTTGAGCAAACAGAGCTATTTAAACGCTCTTTGGGTGAAGTGACCGATATAGTTGAAAAAGAAATGTACACCTTTGAAGATCGTAATGGAGATAGTTTGACATTACGTCCGGAGGGAACGGCAAGTTGTGTGCGTGCAGGTATTCAACATGGGTTCTTGTATGGTCAACCACAACGGCTTTGGTATTGCGGACCTTTTTTTCGTCACGAACGTCCACAAAAAGGTCGATATCGACAGTTTCATCAGCTTGGCGTAGAAACATTTGGTTTTGTTGGGCCTGATATTGATGCTGAGCTAATTATTTTATCTGCTCATATGTGGAAGAATATCAATCTTCCTATGCAGCCTAGATTAGAGATAAATAGCTTAGGCTCTTCGCAAGCGCGCAAACAGTATCGAGAAAAACTTATTGCTTATTTTCAAGAGCACGAAGATAAATTGGATAAAGAGGCACAGCAACGTTTATTAACCAACCCATTGCGTATTTTGGATAGTAAAAATTCTGATATGCAGGAAATGATTCAAAATGCGCCGAGTTTGTTGGAGCATTTGGATGCTGAGTCTGCCGAGCATTTTTTACAATTACAAAAAATGCTTGATGCTGCAAATATTGAATACACTATTAATCCGCGGCTAGTACGTGGCTTGGACTATTATAGTAAAACGGTATTTGAATGGGTTGCTGAAGGATTGGGTGCTCAAGCAACGATATGTGCAGGTGGGCGATACGATGGCTTGGTGGATCAACTAGGTGGTAAACCCTGTCCAGCAGCAGGTTTTGCGATTGGCTTGGAAAGATTGGCATCATTGCTTGAGGGTACGCAGCAAGTTCAGGTATTAGCAGATATTTCTAGAATTGATGCTTATATGGTGCTCATGGGTGAAGCAGCAGAAATAGCCGGTATGCAGTTAGCTTCTCAAATACGTAGCCAGCTGCCTATATCTTCTGTGGTAACAAATTGTGGTGGAGGTAGTATAAAATCACAGATGAAGCGAGCCGATAAGTCACAAGCTAGGCTGGCTTTTATTTTGGGTGAAGATGAATTGAAAAACCAAACGGTCACAGTGAAATTCATGCGTGAAAAGCGTGATCAGGAAATTATTTCACAAAGTGATTCAGTGGCTTTTCTGGAAAACTATATCAATCAAGAATAAACAAGAAGTAGGCGGAAATGGCTGATTACGAAACAGAAGAACAACAAGTTGAAGCACTAAAAGAGTGGTGGAAACAAAATGGCATTGCAGTGATCGGTGGTGCGGTATTAGGTATATCCGCATTAGTCGGTTGGCGTGGATGGAATTGGCACCTAGAAAAGCAAGCTGCAGAAGCATCGGATATTTTTGCAATTGTCCAAGAAGCTGTAAATACAAATGATACAAGTGTATTGCAAGAAAAAACGAATACATTGCGTGAAAGTTATGCGTCAACACCTTATGCGCCACTTGCTGTATTGCATCAAGCAAAAAATCAAATTGATAAAGGTGAAAATGCTGCTGCAGAAGATAGTTTGCGGTGGGTATTAAGTAATAGTAAACAAGATACGGTGCAAAATGTTGCGCGTATACGGCTAGCGCGTTTGCTACTAGCAGAAAATAAAATTGATGAAGCTCAGGTAATGATTAATAACGGTATGTCTGATGCATATAAATCATTAGTAAATGAGATTCGTGGTGATATTTTTGTTGCTAAAGGTGAAATAGAGCAGGCTAAAGAGGCTTATGATCAGGCTATGCAGTTTGCCAGTGGTGGCGGGGTGGAGTATCTGCAGCTTAAGCGTAATGACTTAGGAAGTTAATTGAATATTTTCAGTGGGTCGCATACAACTGTGACAAATTATCGCATCAATCTATTATTAGTAATTATCATTGCTTGTTGCATGCAGCTTGTAGGTTGTAGCTTTTTGAGTAAACCTAAAGAGTGGTTTGAGAAAGAAGAAGATCCAAGAGAGCCTGCAAAACTAACCAATATAGAAGCTGAGAAAGTTAAAGTGCAGCAGGTGTGGCGCAATTCCGTTGGTAGTTTAGAAGAATCCTACAACAAAATACGACCTTATATTACCGATAGTCGTGTTTACCTAAGCGATGCTGAAGGTCGCGTAGAAGCATGGCAGCGCGATGATGGTAAACGTTTATGGTCTGTTGATCTTAAAGAAGCCATTTCTGGTGGGGTGAACGGTGGTGAAGACATTGTTGCTATCGGAACAGAGAATGGTGAAGTCATTGCATTAAGTGCAGAAGATGGTGAGGAACGCTGGCGCGTAAACGTACCAAGTGAAGTGATGTCACTGTCTGAGGCAAAGTATGGAGTCATCGTTACCCGAACTAATGACAGTAAAGTACATGCAATTGATTTAAATACAGGGGCGATTATTTGGAGTGCTGGCAGAGGGGCTCCACCCTTGACATTGCGTGGTGCGAGTCAACCGAAAGTTATAGGTGAATTGGTTCTAGTCGGTTTCGATGACGGTAAATTAATGGCCATAAATATACGTGATGGAGAAACGGTATGGGAAGTTCCTGTTTCCACACCTAAAGGACGCTCAGAGTTAGAGCGCATGTCAGATGTGGATGGCGAGTTTGCATATCTTGATGGTATTGTATTTGCGGCGAGCTTTAATGGGCGCGTTGTAGCAATTGATTTTGATACGGGTAAAAATTTATGGACCAAAGAACTTTCATCTTATGCTGGTTTAAGTGTAGATAGTGAGCATGTATATGTATCCGATGCGGATGATAGTATTTGGGGATTAGATATCTCGACAGGTGCAACCATATGGCGACAAGATAAATTATTATATAGAGAGCTCACTGCTCCTCAAGTAATGGGCAATTATATTGTTGTCGGTGATTTCAAAGGTTATCTTCATTGGCTAAGTAAAGAAGATGGAAAAATTATCGGTCGCGACAATGTGGCAGGAGATCGAATTGAGATAGCACCCATAGTTATTGATGATCGTGCATATGTGCTTGCAAATAATGGTTCGCTTTCAGTATTACAATATAGAAAGTAATTTCTATTTTCATTGATCAAAAAATTTAGTTACCAACGAGTGTATAGATATGAAGCCTGTCATAGCACTGGTTGGTCGTCCCAATGTTGGTAAATCAACCTTATTCAATTACCTAACTAAGTCTAAAAATGCGTTAGTTGCAGACCAGCCTGGTCTAACGCGTGACCGTATTTATGGTTTAACTAAACGGTTCGACAACCGATACATTGTTATTGATACGGGCGGAATTGCGCCGCCAGATGAATCACCTAATCAAGATAATATGAATCATCTGATTAGCACGCAAGCCTGGCATGCAATTGAAGAAGCTGATTTAGTTTGTTTTCTTGTAGACGGTGCAGAAGGCCTTGTGCCACAAGATCAAGAAGTATTTAAAAAGCTTAGATCAAGCAATAAAAAAGTGTTTGTTTTGGTAAACAAAGCAGACTCAGGTGTTGAAAATATGCTGTCTAGTGATTTTTTTTCGCTTGGAGCAAAACATGTTTATGAAACATCAGCAAGATCTGGGAAAGGTGTGCGTGCTTTATTTGCAAAGGTAGAAGAGCAGTTTCCTCATATTGAGGAAGAGCAAGAAGAAGATGGTCCTTCCGATGTGATCAAAGTAGCGCTAGTTGGTAGGCCTAATGTGGGTAAATCAACGCTAGCCAATGCGTTAATTGGTGAAGAGCGTTTTGTTACCTCCGATGTTCCTGGAACAACACGTGACAGTATTTCAGCTAATATTGAGAAATTTGGTACTAAATTTGAGCTTATAGATACGGCTGGTGTGCGGCGTCGTAGTAAAGTAAGTGATATGGTTGAAAAATTCAGTGTAGTTAAAACTATTCAGGCTGTTGAAGATTCGCATGTGGTAATTTTGATGCTTGATGGCACTAAAGAGTTTGCTGTTCAAGATGCGCACTTAGCGGGTATGGTTCTGGAAAGTGGTCGTGCTGTCGTCGTAGCGATTAATAAAACGGATATAAGCTCTTTAGAAGACCGTAAAGAAATTCAAAAAGGGTTTGACTTAAAACTTCGTTTCCTAGATTTTGCCGAACGGCAATTTATTTCTGCCAAACATAAAGAAGGTGTCACGAAACTAATGCGTGCTGCTGCAAAAGCATATAAATCTGCAAATGTTAATGTTGGTACTTCGGAACTAAATAGAATTTTAGAAAGCGCACTAGAAAGTTTTCAGCCACCCTTGGTGCGTGGCCGAAGAATCAAACTTAAATATGCAGCTCAGGTGAGTAGTTGCCCGCCTACCTTTGCTATTCATGGAAATCAAATTGAAAGAATTCCTGCAAGTTATAAGCGTTATATGGAAAATTATTTCCGTAAGACTTTGAAATTGGTTGGCACGCCTATTCGGTTTGTATTTAAGCAGCCGGATAACCCTTATGCCGGGAAAAGAAACAAACTCACTCCTCGCCAAGAACATAGTCGTAAGCGTTTACTTAAGAAGGTTAAGAAAAGAAAATAGTTATAAACCAAATTTCGGCAAAATGATTTGTAAATATAAATCTGCAATGCGTTGATGGCCATCATTGTTAGGGTGAAAGCCATCTCTCTTGCTCACTAGCATATCGCTTGGTGCATCTTTAAAGAAATCTACAATTGGTACGTTATAATTATTTGCTTGACGAGTGATGGCTTGATTAAATGCTGTTACGTTCGCCTCGGTTACATCTTTATCCGGATCTTCTCTAAATTTTTTAATTTGAGTCAGGTCTGGAAGATTCATGATTACGATAAAGGCATTGCTTTTGTTCCGAATGCGCCTAAGCATGCTTTCTAGATCTTCTTCGAAGTCGCTAACATTACTGCCGCCTATTAAATCATTTGCACCTGTCCAGATGGTGACTAAATCAATTTCGGTATCGCGTTTGAGTGCTGCTTTTGCGGTTTTTTTAATGGCAGGAATATCGGCTGTGGGAATGCCTAAGTTGAGTAAATTTACTTTTCTACCGCGATCTTCAAATCCATCTTTAATACGATATACATATCCTCTGGTGATGGGTTCTGCTCCAATCCCAAATGCATCGCTCGCACCTAATGCTACATAGTTAACTGCAGGTAGAGTATTTGCAGGACTTTCTTTGATATCATTATCATCTGATGAGCTAGCACAGCTTGTGATAAATAAAATAGCAAATAGAGAAAGGAATAATAGTCGATATATTTTCATATTGTCTCACCCTGAGTTAGGTAAGGACTATTATATCGAAATCAGACTTTAGTGTAAGTCGTTATTCTGTTTGTCCTTTAGACATCATCGACTTTGCATTATGCATGCGTTTATAAAGCGGGGCGCATTCTGGAAGTACATTGTCTGTGAATTCTTGTCTAGACAATTTATGCTCAGAGGCATATTTTTTTACAAGCTTAATATACATGTCACATATTGCAATTTCGTTTTCGTAGTTTTTTTCTTTTCTAGATAGAACCGCTACTTGCTCGAAATATTTTGGTGCAGGCATTATTCCAGTATCGACTGATTTTTGTATTTCATCTCTACAGCAATTAACTACTTCTTTAATATCCGTATCATCTATATTGTCAGTTGTTGTAGGAATGTCTTTTAATGGAATGACCTTTCTAATAATTGTGTTTAACTTGCTCGTTGTCATCATGTGTTCCTTGTATGATGTGATAATAATCATACAAAAAAACCTAATCGTGTCTTATGTCCCGATAGACGGGTAATAAAATTGTATGAAATTCTACTTAGTTCAATGAAATGAAATGCAAGTTGTAACGTGTTTCAAAGTATAAATTATTTGCTTGAATGATTGCTTATAGAGATGTTTGAGATAAAACAACTATAATTTAATAAGTTAGTTAAGTTTATTTACTAAACGATAGGCACCAATTAATATTCCGAACCCTATGTACATACCCATCAAACTAATAAACAACAACAAGCCCATTTGAAAGGGTAGTAATCCGGTTTTGACCGTATAAAACAATGCTGAAACCAAGCTGACAAACATCATCATTGCAGCTAGTAGTAGTAGGATTTTATTTTTCTTATTCAAGTGTGTGCTCTCAGTAGCTTACATTTGGCAATATTGCTTTGGTTTTTCTAGTGTTGATTGTAGCGATTATTGTGCTTTTAAGCGCTCGATTAACTCACTAATTTCGATCCTACGCTTTCAATTACTTCAATAAAATCAATAAGCTATTAGTATTTAATGTTTAAAAAGTTGCAAATATATCTATTATATATATAATGATGCATATACATCATAGGAGAATATCATGAGTGCACAGGTCCAAAGGCTACCTTCAGAAAACGAAGTACTAAGTAAAGCCTTGTTAAATAGCAAAGAGTATTTAGGGCTAACTAATACAGAGTTGGGTGAAATTATTGGTAAAGATCGCACCTACTTTACACGTTTGCGAAATAACAACGTATTAGAGCCTGATAGTAAAGAGGGAGAGTTAGCGCTGCATGTAATCCGTATTTACCGTTCTCTGTATGCACTTGAGGGTGGTGATATTGAGGCAATAGAAGAGTGGTTAAATACACCTAATAAACATTTAAACGACACGCCTAAAGAGTTGCTTAAAAATATCCAGGGTTTGGTTCGAGTGGTGGAGTATCTCGACGCTATGCGTGGCAAAGTATAGAACTTCATTGGGTTTTGATATGAAGTTTGAGATTAAAAAAGAGCACATCAAGCCATTGCAAGGGGAAGCATTTAGAATTGCCGAATCACAACAGAAAGTTGCGACTAATACATTGGTAGATACTCTAGAAGAGCAGAAAGTATTAGAAGAAATGTTAGAACGGGTAAAACCTCGCATTCCACAAGATTGTGAAAATTTTGATTATCTCATCTACACACCGTTTCGATATCCACCCCTTAAGCACGGTTCCCGTTTTGGAGCAAAGACTCATTCAAGTATTTTTTATGGCTCTACTAACATAGATGCTGCTTTTGCAGAGCTCGCGTATTATCGATTTGTATATTATGACGGCATGATGACCACACCAAAGAAAAGTCAGAAAGTTACTCAGCACACATCCTTCAAGGTAAATTATCAAACGAAGAATGGAGTTGCATTGCATGAATCGCCATTCAGTAAATACAAAAAAGAAATTAGTGACCCAGGTCATTATCAAGCTTCTCAAGCCATTGGCGGGGATATGCGTGAAAAAAGTGTAGAAGTGTTTAGCTACTATTCAGCTCGCGCACTAAATCAAATTAATATAGGAATATTTACTTGCAAGGCTATTTGTAACGATGTGCCACAAGCCTTAAGACATTGGAGCTGTATCACTAAAGATAAAACCGTAACGATTCGTAGTTTGGATGACAGCTGGGATAATATCAGTTTTGAGTTGGATCAATTCTTAGTCGATGGATTGTTACCTACACCAGCTGTTTAAGATAAATTTAAAAAGCATGAAATATTCTTAGTGCGTGCCGCTATTTCCAACCTACAGGTTCATAACCTTTATTAATTAAACATCGCTCAACAATTTCTTTGTAAGCAGCACTAGGGCCTTTGTTGCGACGCATACTTGAGAAGAAGCGGTTCATTCCGCGACTTATAGCGCCGACTGCTGCAGCAGTACCTGCGTTACCGGTCACCGCGCCGGTTGCTGCACCAGTGGCGGCTCCTTCAGTAGCGCTTCCTGCAGTACCCTTGGCAACTTCGCCGCTGCTATTAGATTTTGCGCCACTGTCTTTTGCAAGCTGATGACATTCATTGATATCTTTTAAAACTTGGTCATCGCCAACTTTTTTTGCATGTTCATTGGGATATAAAATTGGCTTAGGTGTCGCGCATGCGAAAACTAGCAGGATTGAAGCAACAGTTAATGCTAAAAATTTGATTACATGATTCAATGAACGGTTTATCAAAGTATTGTAAAGCTAGTTAGTTAGAGTATATGACAAGCTTTATAAACAATAGTTACAAATAAATGCAGAATCAGGGGATTTTGGAGTCTAAGTCTTCAACATTCACTTTTGGGTGAGTTTGCTTGAATTTTTGTAGTTGCCTAGCGGCTTCAGCATAGTCTTTTTTTGCAATAAGCTTTTCAATCATTAATAGCCAATCTTCAACTGGAATAGGAGCGAAGTCTTCGGTTGTATTGTCTAATGCATCGCTTGCACCAATTTCTGAAGATTCTTGTTCTTCTAGAATTTTTTCCTGTGGACTTTCTTGTTGTCTCTCTTTGCGGCCTGTAGAGTAATTTTCAAGTTTAGGATTTTCATCGATGGTGCTTGGCTGTGTTGCACCTGCTTCAGAGTTTATTTCTAGCTGTTTTTTTGCAGCACTAGGCTTACTTAGTTTTGGGGAGCTCACTTCATTAGAACGCAGTTCGTCTTGAGGGCGTATGTCATCTGATAATGTGTCTTTTTCTAGCAAGTTTTTATCATCAGTGCGTTCACGGTAGGTTGATTGTTTTTGTTCAGCTTTTTTATCTGCTGTAGACCGAGTTTGGGTGCTGGGAGGTACGGTTTCTTGTTCATTAATTTTATTTGCACGTCTTTCGGGTAAATTGGATTTTACTGCGTCATGAGAATCTAAATCTGATTCATTATCATCTTGCTTAAATAAAGGTGCGTCATTCGCAATAGCTTCTTCTGCTTGATGTGCATCTTCAATAGACTTTGATTTACTAGGTATAGAAATCTCAGGAATAGGCGGAAGCTCTAATTGTTGTGGGCTTTGGTCTATTTGAACTAATAGTGCAAACACGACCACTACACTGGCAGCAAGCGATAGAGGTACTTTCCAGCCGCCACCGAAATGACTACCTACGTGGTTATTCTCCGATGCAGGCATACTCGTTTTCTTGCTGGCATCAGCAGCATAATTAATAATTTCACTATTAAGTTTGGCTGGAGGTGTCTCCTTCGCACCTTGTTTATAAAACTGCGCTAAAACTTGCTCGTCTTTGTCTTGTGAGTCTATAGTCATGTTAAGTTAGTCTAGTAATGCAGCTTTAAGTTTATTTTTTGCATAGCGTAATCGACTTTTTGCGGTTTCAGTTTTTACTTGAGTAATTTCAGCAATCTCTTGCACACTCATTTCTTGCTCAAAATGTAATATTGCCGCTTCTTTTTGATCTGCTGGCAGTTCTTCTAAGGTCTGCATCAATACATTGGATTTTTGCTTCAATGTGAACTCGTCTTCAGGTAAAGCTAACATTGCAGGGTGGTTGGCAAAATCTTCTGTCATTTCAGCGTCTTCAAATTCAATTAATTGCGAGGGTTTGGCTTTGCGATAAAAGTCCACCAATGTGTTGTGTGCAATGGTAAAAAGATAGGTCTTAAACTTTGCCTTTGGTTTATAGCGTGCTGCACTGTTAATCAATTTAATCCACACCTCTTGGTATAACTCTTCAGATTGCTGACGATCACTGCAATGCTTAAGAAAGTAGCGATACAGCACATCCTTGTATTTTCGATATAAGTCTTCAAAAGCCTCTTGATCACCTTGCTGATACTGAAGCATAAGGTGTTCATCGTTTATTTCACCGTCAAGAGTGTTATCCACATTCTCCATGGCAGGCAGACTAGCGATGCCTTTGTATGAAAGCAAGTGTCTAACACATTACTAATATGCTTATACTTGTAAACGTATGAGTATGGCGAAAGGGTTAGCTCTTCAAAAATATACGAGTGAATAGGTCATGATATATGAGGTACCGCTTATCAGTTAACCTTGTTAGGATTCAAATATGACAAAAACTAAGGCTCATGATCTAAAAACTTTAGGTACTAAAATACTAGGCCCCAAAGTTTCGAGACGACTACAGCATGTAAATTCATTTCATGTAATGAGTTTAATGGCAGAAGCAAAACGGCTGGATGCGCAAGGCAATCAAGTAATTCATATGGAAATGGGAGAGCCGGATTTTTCTACCCCGCAACCGATTATTGATGCGGGAATTAAATCGTTGCAATCAGGTATTACCCATTACACACCAACACTAGGCTTGCCTGAGTTACGTAAAGCGATTGCTAATTTCTACCTTAAAGAACATCGCGTCACCATAGACCCTGAACAAATTATTATTACTCCTGGTTCTGCTACGGCATTGCAACTGGTTTTAAATCTAATGGTTGCTGATGGAGATTCTGTTGTAATTCCGGACCCGGCCTACCCAAGTACTCATAACCTTGTGCGCTTATTGGGAGGAAATGTTTTACAGATTGCGGTCACAGAAGAGTCATGCTGGCAGCTCACGGTCGAGTTGCTGGAAGAGTATTGGAGCGATGCGATTAATACCGTGTTAGTGGCTAGCCCTTCTAATCCGACCGGAACGTTGCTTGATGATGCGCAATTACAAAAGATTGCTGATTTTTGTGAATCCAAAGGTGTGTTTTTATTAGTGGATGAGATTTACCACGGTTTGGTATATGGGCAAACACCAAAGACTGCAGTGGGTTTAAATAACAATACTTTTGTAATTAATAGCTTTTCAAAATTTTATGGAATGACAGGTTGGCGAGTAGGTTGGATAGTTGCGCCAAAAACTTATTTAAAAGAAGTGAATAAGCTCGCACAACACACATTTTTGGCTGCGCCTACACCAAGCCAATATGCAGCATTAGCAGCGTTTAATGATGATACGCAAAAAATTCTAATAGAAAGACGTGATGAATTTAAAGCACGTCGAGATTATTTATATGATGCACTGAATGAATTGGGGTTCAAAATTCGCGTGAAACCACAGGGCGCTTTTTATATTTACGCAGATTGTTCAGCATTTTGTGAAGATAGTTATGATTTTTCTTGTAAGGTTCTGCAAGAAAATCATGTCGCTTTTACACCAGGTATTGATTTTGGGGTAAATGAGGCGAATCAACATGTACGATTTGCTTATACTACGGATATAAAAAATTTAGAGATTGGTATACAACGCCTGGCTGAATTGGATAAGGTGTAGGTTATGAGTATTTTGCAGCTAAGATATAAATATCTTATTTCTATATTTCATCAACATTTCGTAATTGCTAATGGTTATGTGCAGGCTATAAATAAGAAAAGTAATTAACATGAAAGATCTAAAAAAAGTTTTTCGTAACCTTGAAAAAACAATGTATAAATCAAATTGGTTTGATGATGGCTGGGAAATATACAACCGAGGTGTTTATCTGCAACTTTATAAGGATACCTGGTATAACCAGAATCAAGGTGGAATTCATTTTGAAACTTTTATTGAAGCCAGAGAAGTTAAACAAAAAGCATTCCCAATCTGCATGCACGTTGAGGAGGATTGTCCTTCGCAGCAGTCGTTTATTAAAGAGTTTATGTCATTAGAAAGAGACCGCATAAAAAAATGGAAAGGTTATCAGATTGGCGAGGGTTATAGTATTTGCAAAAGAACGCTGCCGCTAAATTTTAAGAATCTAGAACAGCGGCTACTCGAAGAGTTCAACAGACTGCGGCAGCTGGAAAAAGGGGTTGAACAAGCATTGACTATCGTTCAAGCCTAGTCTGGTATTGTTAAGAAAAATAGAGTTTGTATACAAAGTTTAAATTGTGAAACGGCAAAAAAGTCCATGTATTGATGTTTGTGAGTTCGCTGGGCCGAAAGGATGGTGCTTGGGTTGCGGTCGAACACAACAAGAATGTCAAAAATGGAAGGTGATGAAACCCTATGCAAAAAATACCCTTGAGAAAGAACTTCAAAGAAGGATATCCAAGATGGCTGCCACTCGAATTGGAAGCTAACAAGTTGCCCATTCAGTATGCACGGGAATGACTGTTTATGACCCAAAACGGACATTTATATATTTCTACATTGTAGTTGGATGAAGCTCTTTCCATGCTCCACGAATTACTCGTATGGCTGACCACAAAAACAGAATTAACAGTCCGAATGCAATAAGTAAATCAGGCCAGCCCGACCCAAACATCCAAACTGCGAATGCCGCTGCAATTACCGCAAGCCCTTCACTTACATCATTGCGTGAGCATTCCCACGCAGAGGACATGTTCACATCACTATTCTTATATGGTGTTAATAACCAAAGGCATAGTAGATTAGCAGCTAAGTTAATGAACGCAGCAATACCCATAGTTTCAAATACAGGCGTTTCGGGATGTAAAATTCTCAAGCCAATCACAAATGTCACAACAATGGCAGCACCAAAGATCAGCAAACCTTTAAACATCGCAACGCGCGCTTTTGAAGCGAGACTTGCGCCAACAACAAACAAACTTAAAATGTATGTCATTGCATCACCGAAATTGTCCAATGCGCCTGACAACAAGGATGAAGAGCCACTGATTTTTGCTGCAAAAACCATCATCAGGAAGGTTGCTATATTGACCACAAGGACAATAATCAAAATACGACGTTGCTTCACGTTCAGAACAGCAACGTCAATATGCTTTTGGCAACAACTATCACTCACACATTTAGATTCCATGCTTGGAGGAGTAATATATTATCCATCAAAAGTCTACGGACGTCCTCTATTGGCCGTAAGCGGACATTCATGATCTACATCAAGACCCAATTGCTCGTATAGTTATCATTCTCTCCATTTACTAAAAACGTAATCATTTTCTTTTTGTGAGATATGGCAAGAAAAACAAGCAGCTTCATAGTCAGCTCCAACAACTCTACTTTCAGGATCTCCCGCACCAAATCCTTCAAAGCCCCATCCTGCGGTATTCGTAAATTTTTGTGCGTTTTTTTGCATTACTCCAAGTACCTTACGTTTGCTTTCCGTAATTGAATTATCAGATTCAACTGATTCTAATAAATCAAAAATAATGGTAGAACCATCTGGAAATTTACCAGACTGATAACCTTGTAGGGCCTTATTATTTGCATATATATGATGGATTCCTCCAAATGATGCATGCAATGGGTGCCCCTCTTGAATAATCATGCTTTTTATATGTGTCCAATTTCGGTAGTCCGTAGGATATTCAATTAATGAGCCTGACGCTTGTGCAATGATGCCTAAAATTAGTGTAATTACTACTATAGCTAATGTACTTTTTGCTACTGTATGCATGGCTATCTCCTTTTTTTACTTTGATATAAAATATGTAGAATTAGAGTTGCAAACAAGTACGTACTATTTGGAAAGGTAGGTACTAATTGGTACAAATTATGGAAAAGCTAAAGGAAAATAAAACTCAAAAATTTCCAGTTTCTCGCATGGTGGAAGATATTGTTGGGTGCAAATGGTCTTTATCCGTTCTTAAAGCCATTAGAAATGAACTGCAAAGACCCGGTGAAATACAAAGATCAATTGAGGGAATTTCCACTAAAGTTTTGAATGAGCGATTTATAAAAATGATGCGATATGGAATATTAGTCAAAAAAGTTCATCCAGAAGTACCACCTAGAGTTGAATATAAGTTGACTGATTTTGGCAAAAAATTTGTAGCAATATTAGATCAAATTGACTCATTGCAGAATGATGTCTCTTAGAAATACACATCTAGATTATTGTTGAGTTTAAAAATAAGAATGTCCGCTATTGGCCGGAAGCAGACATTTCAAAATAGCCTTACTTTAATCTGAAGCAACATCCATGTACTTACCAATTGGTCGGTAGTAATTTTTCTTGCAATTTCTGTACTATCATCAACCTTGACGGCCGTACATGCGCTCAATTAATTAAGTTCTAGTGTTGAGTGTCGATACAAGGATGAAGCTTTTTCACAAAGTTCTTTGCGTAGTTCTTCTTCGTAGGCGCCTTCGTAACGAGGTAATTTTGAAATGGTTGCGATGAGATGCCATAAGCCGTTTGGTTGGCTCATGAAATAAGAAACCATTTTGTTGGCTTGTTTTCTGGCTCTTGCCAAGAGTAATTCGTCTTGCATATCCATTCTCCCAAATTAAGTCCATTTGAAGAATTAAATCTTGAACGATCGTTTTTTATATAACATGCTGCTTATATAAAAGAATCGTGCACATTGATTAATGGCGTGAATCCACTTAATCAAAGGTGGTATGCAATTGCAGTGTTATTTAGAGTGATAAAGTTTTAGTAAGTTCCCTAATAAGTAAAGTTGATAAGCTAGTTGAATGCATATTTATGTTAAGTAATGTTAAGAAAATATTTACTTTACATTATTAGCACTTTTAATTTTCTAGTGCAGGTGCATTTTGTTTTAACTGTTGAGTCCAAAGAGAGGTTGCAGCTGCAACACCCACTGGCATGGCAAAAAAGTTAAGTCCTGGAATAATGGTCATTAACATAATACCCATTCCCATGCCTAAACAAACAAATCGGTTTTGTTTTATTAATGCTAATTGTTGTTTGAATGTCATATTGCGATTGCCCATTGGATAATCTAAATACTCAATCGCAAACATCCATGCACCAAATAAAAACCAAATGAAAGGAGCAAATATATTGATTCCTGGAATGATGAAAAGCAGCAATAGTGGAATGGCGCGAATGGCAATGTAAAAGAGTTTGCGAATTTCATTGCTGATGCCGATTCGGGCACCGCGTAATAACACTAGATACCCTTGATTTCTGTCGTCACTTGGATTGATTTTTTCATTGCTGATTTGTTGTTCGATTTTTTCTGATAACACGCCATTGAAGGGTGCGCCAAACACGTTAGCCACAATGGTGAAGGCAAAAAATACGACTAATAAGCAAGCAATAATAAACAGTGGCCAAATGAGGAACTCTAACCACTCCAACCAAGTGGGTAAAAATTGTTCTAATAAGGTGTCAAATTGTACATATCCATACCAAATGGCCGCAGTAAATAAAATAAAATTTATTAAAACAGGAATGACTACATAGCGCTTTACGCCTCGTAAAGTGATTAAACGGAAGCCATTTCGCACATGAGAAATCCCTTTAAGTATTTGGGAAATCATTTTAAGAGCTCTTTATATATCGGTTGTTTGTTAACAGTAGTTAAAGTGGATTAGGAAGTTCAACAAGAGGTGCTGACTGCCAATCTTGTTTTCGATGTTCGACAATAACATGTGTGTAGATACCTCCACGGACGTTAAAGTCGGCAGTAATTCGCATAAATCGGGGCTTTAGCAATGTCGTAATATCGCTTAGAATTTCATTAGTTATTGCTTCGTGAAAAACTCCTTTGTCTCTAAAAGATGACAGATACAATTTGAGTGCTTTCAACTCTACACATAGAGTGTCGGGCACATATTCAATTAAAAATTTGGCAAAGTCAGGTTGCCCTGTGAGAGGACACAAGCAAGTAAATTCAGGAATGCGAATGCGTATGGTGTAGTCAGTTTCTAACTGCGGGTTTTCAAATGTATCTAAATGTTGTGTGTGAAAGTTCGTCATTAGGAGTTTGGTCTCATTCTTATAATATATATATTCTAGCGAAATAATTGGCGAAATAATCAATGCGTCTTACATCTATTAAAATGGCCGGGTTTAAGTCCTTTGTAGACCCGACAACTCTGAATTTTCCTACATCCATGGTTGGTATCGTGGGTCCAAATGGCTGCGGTAAATCTAACATTATTGATGCCGTGCGTTGGGTAATGGGTGAAAGCTCTAAGCACATCCGTGGCGACACCATGGAAGATGTCATCTTTAACGGTTCTTCAACACGTAAACCAATTAGTCAGGCATCTATTGAATTGGTGTTTGATAATAGTGATGGCAAGTTAGGAGGTGAGTATTCCTCTTTTGCTGAGATTGCAGTACGCAGACAAGTCACTCGTGATGGCACTTCAAAATATTTTTTAAACGGCACCAAGTGTAGACGCAAAGATATTGTGCAATTATTTTTAGGCACAGGTTTAGGGCCAAAAAGTTACGCGATTATTGAGCAGGGCATGATATCTAGATTAATCGATGCCAAGCCAGATGAGCTGCGTGTGTATCTAGAAGAAGCTGCAGGTATATCTAAATACAAAGAGCGTCGTCGTGAAACGGAAAACCGAATACGTCACACACGTGAAAATTTAGATCGCTTAAATGATGTGATTGAAGAGATTACTAAGCGTATTGAGCATTTAAAAAGGCAGGCTAAAGCAGCAGAGCGATATAAAACTTTAAAAGCGGAAGAGCGACAAGTAAAAACTGAATTATTAGCCTTGCGTTGGCAATCGCATCAGGAAGAAGTGCAAGAGCGTAAGGATGCGATGGAACACAAAGAGACAGAAAGCCAGAAAGTAGTGGCAGATATTCGCGAGATTGAAGCGGAAATAGAAAAATTACGTCAACAACACGCAGATGAGACAGAGCAATTTAATACAGTTCAGGGAGATTATTATAAGTTAGGCGGTGAAATATCGCGCATTGAACAATCGATTAGCCATGTTCAAGAGCTCAATAGCCGTTACGATGAAGAGCTTAATCAAGTTCAAGAAGCTTGGACGCAATCAGAAAAGAGCTTGTTAGATGAGCAAGCCAAAGCTACCGAGTTGGAAAAGAAAATAGCTGAAATTGAGCCGAATTTGAATTCAGCACGAAATGAGCTTGATACTAATACAGAGAAGTTGGGTGAAGCAGAATCTAAAATGGCGAAGTGGCAAGATGCTTGGGAAGTATTAAGTGAAAAAATTGCTGAACCTTCACAGGTTATTGAAATTGAAGCTTCTCGAATTGAATATCTTGAAAGCCACCTAGAGCAACTAGCAGACCGAAAAGATAAATTACTCGAAGATTTGCATCAATTTAGTCAGCATAAAACTTCTAAGCAGTCTGAGAATTTTGCGTCACGTGTTGATGAAACAAGTACTGCCTTACAAGCGATATCTCCAAAGATTGTCGAATTGACCAAGCTTATTAGTACTGGACGTGACACGAGTCAATCAATGGGCGTGCAATTAGAGAAAGCACGTGAAGAATTGCAAACAAAACAAACTGAATTAGCTTCTTTGCATGCACTGCAGCGAGTAGTGTTAGGTGAGGAAGGTAAAGATGTGAGTCGGTGGTTGGATCAGCGTGGTTTAAGCAAAGCTCCGCGTTTGATGGACAAATTAAAAACTGAATCTGGATGGGAAGCCGCAGTAGAGACTGTGCTAGGTGATTATCTAGAAGCGGTTTGCGTGGATGAGATTGGTCAAATAGCAAGTTCGGTTAAAGATATTAAAACAGGCCGAATGATGGTGTTGGGTAAAAGTGCTACTTCTTCGGGCCAGGAGAGCAGCGGTACCTTGGTGTCTAAAGTAAAAGCTCCAGTAGATCTATCCGATAAACTAGGCAATGTATTAGTAGCAAATGATATTCAAGCAGCATTACAGAAGAGCCAATCATTAGAAGCAGGCCAGTCTGTGATAACAAGAGATGGAGTGTGGCTAGGACAAGGTTGGTTGCGTGTTTCTAGAATTGCAGCAAACAAAGGTAATGTTTTGCAACGCAAAAATGAGATTCTAAATCTAGAGAAGGAAGTGCAAGCTCAGCAAGAAACAATTATTAAAATGGTTGCAGATTTGGAAACATGTCAATCTGAATTGTATGAAAATGAAAAACAGCGTGACACCGTACAGGCCAGCTTATCTAATGCGCAAAAAGTTCATGCACAGGCTGAGGCAGAAATGTCTGGCTGGGAAAGTGAAAAAGAACATGTAGAGCGTCAAGAAGAGCAGTTGCGTGATTACTTGGAAGATGTGAATCGGCAGATCAAGCAGTCGGAAGAAGAGTTGGTGGAGTCTCGTGATTCTAAACAACATGCTGATTCAGCTTTAGAGATACTGGATGTCCAACGCAAGAGCTTACTTGAACAGCGCGATAGCGCAGTGTTTCATCTAGATGGTGTGCGTAGCGATGAAGTAGAGCGCCGTGAGTCTGCACATCGTTTAGCGCTGGATTTAGAATCATGTAAAAGCTCGCTCAATGCTACCCATGTGTCTCTTGAGCGCATGAGAGAGCAGTCTGAGCAACTTAAGCAGCGCGAAGAGTCATTGCGGTTATCCATTAAAGATGGAAGTGAGCCACTAACTGAGTTGAATGAAAGCTTGAAAGAGTATGTTGATCAGCGCGTTAAGCTTGAACATAGTTTGTCAGAAGCACGCATGGTGGCGCAGAAGACTGAAGAATTAGTGCGTAGTAGGCAAGAGCATAACGTTGAAAAACAACGTAGTCTTGAGCAACTTAGAAATGAATTAAATGAATTACAGCTTGCGTGGCAGGAGTCCAACGTAAGAAGTAAAACAGTTCAAGAACAGTTGCATGAATATGATGTCGCACCAGAAGCTGTGTTAGAAACTTTAGATGCAGATGCAACGTTAGATAAGTGGGAAGAAACTGCCCAATCTTTAGAACGTAAAATTAATCGTTTGGGTCCAATTAACTTAGCAGCTATTGGTGAGTTTGAAGAGCATAATGAGCGCAAAGAATATTTAGACAAACAGCATGAAGACCTCACTAACGCATTAGAAACGTTGGAAGACGCAATTCGCAAAATTGATAAAGAAACTAAGGATCGTTTCAAAGATATATTTGAGAATGTAAATAGTCATTTGCAAGCGATGTATCCACGATTATTTGGTGGTGGAAAAGCCTTTCTTGAAATGACTGGGGATGATCTGCTCACCACAGGAGTGGCTATTATGGCGCGCCCCCCTGGAAAAAGACTGTCATCTATTCAGCTTATGTCAGGTGGAGAGAAAGCGCTTACTGCAGTGGCGTTGGTATTCTCCTTGTTTGAACTTAATCCCGCTCCATTCTGTCTACTGGATGAGGTGGACGCACCACTGGATGATGCGAATGTCACTCGTTTTTGTGATTTATTAAAAGATATGAGCGATCGGGTCCAATTTATTTATATCACGCACAATAAAAATACGATGGAGTATGCTAACCAATTGTTAGGAATTACTATGCATGAGCCAGGTGTATCTCGAATTGTTTCTGTTGATGTTGATGCTGCAGCTGAGATGGTCGCGGTCTAGTTATTTTATTTTCTCAAATTATTAATTTGCGTCAGTTAAATCAGAGTTTGTCTGCACGTATCCTATGGAATTAGAACTACGAATAGCATTATTGTTAACTGGATTAGCTGCGATAGTGGCGTTGTACATCTTTGGTAAGTCCAAGCGGGCTAATTTTAAGCGCCAAGATGATGAATTTAATTTTGAAACGAATGATTTACCTGATCCTTTAGAGTTGGATCGAGCCCTAGAGTTGGAAGATGACCTCACACAAGACTCTAATGTATTGACTGAAGAGGCTGTCGATGATTTAGGTGATGATTTAAGTAATCTCGTGCGCGAAGATATCGCAGAAATTCCGCGCATAACGATTCCAAAAGATAAACCTCAATTTAATCATCAACCAAGTTTGCTGGATGAAAATCCAGAGCCACCAAGGTTAGCTGAAAAGTTAGTTATTTTGCATGTGATGTCACGTCGACCAAATAAGTTTGACGGCAAGACGATATTGAAAATCAGTAAAGATCTTGATTTAGAGCTGGATGAAATGTGTGTATTCAATAAAAATGTTGAGCGTTTCAGTGGTAAGAAAGCTTTATATAGTGTTGTTAATATGGTTAAGCCGGGAACATTTGATGCAGATGGTATGCATGTTTTCGAAACTCCAGGTTTGAGTTTTATATTGAGTTTACCTGGCCCAGAAGACGGTCTAAGAGCATTCAATATCATGCTAGAAGACGCTAAGAAACTATCTGAGCGCTTAAATGGAGATTTGTTAGATGAGTCTCGAAATCGTTTAAGTCCGCAAATGACATCGCATTTGCAAGAGGACATACAATTATTTAGTTTGAGACATCCTCGACCTGTTCCTGCTTGAAGCTCTGATTTGTCCTGATTACTTCGTTGAAAAATGGCCTCGAATTCGCTCATGTATTGATACATACATATCGCTCCTCTCGACATTTTGCCTCGTCTCAAGATTAGTCAGAACTTCTTTGAGTATGGTGCCTGAATTAAAACGTTTGTGATGCATAATTATAGTTTATGGCGATTAGTGTTCAAAACAAGATTAAAAAACTGCGAGATGAAATTCAGCAGCATAATTATTCTTATTATGTGTTAGATGAACCTGTTATTCCTGATGCAGAGTACGACAAGCTTCTGCGTAGCTTGCAAGAGTTGGAAGAAGCTCACCCAAAGTTAATTACACCTGATTCACCAACGCAACGTGTCGGTGCAAAACCTCTAGATTCATTTTCTCCTGCTAAACATGAAGTGCCTATGTTGTCACTTGGTAATGTCTTCAATGCAGAAGAGCTAGAAGCATTTGAAATCCGAGTAAAGGATAGACTGCAAAGAGATGTCAATATTGATTATACCGCAGAGCCTAAGCTTGATGGTTTGGCGGTTAGTTTGATTTATGAAAAAGGGCTGTTGGTGCGAGGCGCCACAAGAGGTGATGGAATGACGGGAGAGAATATCACTGAAAATATTCGTACTATTAAATCTATTCCTCTGCGACTGCGAAAACATAAAAAATTGCCTGGTAAGTTAGAGGTGCGAGGTGAAGTATTTATGCCTAAAAAAGGTTTTGAAAAAATGAATGCTGATGCGCGTAAGAAAGGCGAAAAAACTTTTGTTAATCCTAGAAATGCTGCTGCAGGTAGTTTGCGGCAATTAGATCCAAAGAATACTGCTAAAAGGCCGTTGGATATTTATTTTTATAGTGCAACAAATATTGAGAAATTAACTACTGTCACTACTCAGCACAATTCATTACAGCTGCTAAAAGAGTTCGGTCTAAAAGTTTGTCCCGATGTGGCTTTGGTTCCAGGTTATCGAGGCTGCTTGAATTACTACGAAGAAATAGCCAAGCGCCGTGATAAATTGGATTACGAAATGGATGGAGTTGTCTACAAAATTAATGATTTGTCATTGCAGGAAGAGCTAGGATTTGTGTCGCGCGCACCAAGGTGGGCGGTTGCACATAAATTCCCTGCGCAAGAAGCCGTTACAAAAGTGGATCGTATTGAGTTTCAAGTGGGGCGTACTGGTGCATTAACACCTGTTGCAAAGCTTGTGCCGGTATTTGTTGGTGGGGTAACAGTGAGTAATGCCACATTGCATAATATGGATGAAGTGCAGCGTAAAGATGTGCGTGAGGGGGATAAGGTAATCATTCGTAGAGCCGGCGATGTTATTCCTGAGGTTGTAAAAACAGTGTTAAAGACTGGGCAAAAACGTTCAAATCCTGTGCGTGCTCCAAAGAAATGTCCAGAGTGTGAGTCTGAGGTGGTGAGATTAGAAGATGAAGCGGTTATCCGCTGTAGTGCCGGTCTATTTTGTCCTGCACAACGCAAAGGTGCGATCAAACATTTTGCATCACGCACGGCTATGGATATAGAAGGCTTAGGAGATAAGTTGGTCGACCAACTTGTTGACGAGAATTTAATTTCAAGCGTTCAGGATCTATTTTGTTTGGATAAAGAAAAAATTGTTGCATTAGAGCGAATGGGTGAGAAGTCTGCAACAAATTTGTTAGCCGCAATTGAGCAAAGCAAGAAAACTAGCTTTGCACGTTTTATTTATTCTTTAGGTATTCGTGAGGTAGGCGAGGCTACTGCTTCTTCTCTTGCGGATCGCTTTGAAAATTTAAACTCTTTGTTAAATGCTAGTAATGAAGAATTGCAAGATATTGATGATGTAGGTCCTATTGTGGCGGAGAATATAACAGCCTTTTTTGCGCAAACTCACAATCGAGAAGTGATAGATCACTTGGTAATGTCGGGAATTGTATGGAAGAAGAAAGCCAAGAAAAAAAATACATCATTGGCGGGGAAAACTTACGTATTAACCGGGAGCTTTAAGGAGTTTAGTCGTCCTATCGCGACAGAGAAGTTGAAGCAGTTAGGTGCAAAAGTTACCAGTAGTGTGTCTAAAAAAACTACTGCCGTTATTGCGGGAGCTAATCCTGGTTCAAAAACAAATAAAGCTGAGGGATTAGGGGTTAAAATATTGAACGAAAAAGATTTGCTGAGATTACTTAAATCGTAACTTAATTGACATCGCTAAATTCATATTAGATAGTTTGTCATAGCATTTATTGAGTGGTATGAAGCGAAATCTAAACTAGGAGCTAATTTTTGAAAACAGAGCGTAGGACAATAGCGCGTTATCGAGCTAAGTTAGCTGTTCAAATTGAGATGGATGATTATTGCTTTGACGCCATTTCTAAAGAGGTTTCTTTGCGCGGTTTGCGAATTATTTGTGAGGGCTCCACTGCAAATAGAATTTTTAACCGGTATATACAAGTTACACCTGGCGCAAATATCACTGCGGATATCCAAATAAAAACCACCAATGCGACTGGATTGACGGATACTCTATGTTGTCGAACTAGAGTGATATCGGTCAGTAGAATTTCCCAAAGTAGCTATGAGGTAGGATTCAACATTATTGAATTTGAAGATAATGATCATGAGTCTTGGCAAGATTATATTTCTACAAAGCATTAATAAACATTCTTAAAATATATTAGAATTACATCAATATTTTTAACTATTTTATAGTTCATCACTTTGTCAAATATTCATCCAACTGCAGTGGTATCATCTAAAGCGGAAATTGATTCCGATGTAAAAATTGGTCCCTATAGTGTTATTGAGGATCATGTTGTCATTGGTTCAGGCACAGAAATTGGGCCGCATTGTATTCTGCATTCTTATGTTAAGTTGGGACAAAATAATCAATTACATGCTCAAGTTGCTGTAGGTGGATTGCCACAGGATTTGTCGTTTAGTGGCGAAGAAACTTGGGTGAAAATGGGTGATGAAAACATCATTCGAGAAAATTGCACAATACATCGTTCTACTAATCCTGATATTCCAACTTCATTAGGCTCAAATTGTTACTTGATGACTTATTCGCATGTCGCGCATGATTGTCAACTTGGTAATGAAGTGATTCTTACAGCTTATGTGGGTTTGAGTGGTCATATACAAATTGGTGATAAGGCTAATTTAGGCGGTCACGTAGGCACACATCAATTTATTCGTATTGGGAAAATGTCAATGATTGCTGGTTATACTCCAGTGCGCAAAGATGTGCTGCCTTTTTGTTTATTGGGTGGAGATCCTGTAAGACACATGCGTCTCAATACAATTGGTTTGCGACGTTCTGGAATAAAAGGTGGGCAATATAAAAAACTTGAACAAGTATTTCGTCATCTGCGTGATGGCGGTACTGTAGAATATCAGAAAGGAACTGCGGAAATAGATTACCTGCGTGAATGGATCATGGCGCCATCGAAACGCGGTATTTATGGTTTTATGAAGACTTAGTAAATTCATATCACCCAATCTTACATGTCAGCAATAATAAAATTACTTTTTGATATATGCTTGCTGCGCAAGGGGCCAGAAGATATGCCGGCAAGCATTTACTTAATGTCTGTATTGTTTGCTGTCAGTCTCTTAGTTTCCACTTTCCTTAGTTCTGCTATGCATGGATTTAAGGTTGCAGCAAGCTTAAGTATTGTTGGTTTGTTAGTCACCTTTGTGTTTGTAAAAATTATTTTGATTAAAAAATCTGAACGTTTTATACAAACTTTTAGCGCCATGCTTGGTGTATCAATTATCATCGATATTATTTCTGTTCCAGTGATATATCCATTGTTGAGTGAAAAATTGAATGAAAATGTAGCTGGATTATTTTGGTTGTTAGCGTTAGCCGTTTATGCATGGTTTATAGCGACATTTGGTTTTATTATCAGTCGTGCAATTTCCTCAACTTTGGGTTATGGGATTTCAATTGCGGTGGGTTATGCATTGGTTAGTTACATGATATTTGAATTAATTTTAGCTGGTAGAGTGGCTGCATAATGCATATACATATTCTTGGAATTTGCGGTACGTTTATGGGTAGCTTGGCAATTATTGCTAAGCAGTTAGGTCATACGGTATCTGGGTCAGATATGAATGTGTATCCGCCAATGAGTACTCAGCTTGAAATGGCAGGCATTGAATTAATGAGTGGTTACTCCGTAGATCATATTTTCCCTCAACCTGATCAAATCGTTGTTGGTAATGTAATGGGGCGAGGCAATGAGGTGGTGGAGTATTTGTTAAATAATCACATTCCATTTACTTCGGGGCCAGCTTGGTTGCATGACCATGTTCTGAAAGATCGCTGGGTGCTCGCTGTGGCGGGTACGCACGGTAAAACAACGACCAGTAGCATGTTGGCGTGGATACTCGAATCAGCAGGATTAAAGCCAGGATTCTTAATTGGGGGTGTACCTGAAAATTTTGATTATTCTTCCAGATTGGGTGATTCAAAGTACTTTGTGATTGAGGCAGATGAGTATGATACGGCTTTTTTTGATAAGCGGTCTAAATTCGTACACTACTGTCCCCATACCTTAGTGCTAAATAACTTAGAATTTGACCACGCAGATATCTTTGATGATCTCGACGCGATAAAGCGCCAATTCCACCATCTGATTCGAATTCTGCCTAGCGATGGAAAATTAATCATCAATCTAGATGAGCAAAATATACAAGATGTAATTGATATGGGATGTTGGACACCAATCGAATCGTTCTCAACGATGAAATCTACTGCCTCTTGGTTTGCGGGAGATATTGATTTGCAAAATTCTCAGTTTACATTGCAACAGAATGGAAAGCCTCGTGGTTTAGGTGCGTTAGAGCTAATAGGTCGACATAATATTGCTAATGCAATTGCGGCTATAGCAGCTGCACAACATGCTGGGGTATATGTAGAAGATGCACTGCAAGCATTAACTACATTTGCAGGTGTGAAACGTCGTCTCGAGCATAAAGGAACCTTCAGTGATATAAGTGTTTATGATGATTTTGCTCATCATCCAACAGAAATTGCGGCAACAATTTCTGCATTTAAAGATCAACGCCCTGACGGTCGTATCATCACAATTTTTGAACCGCGGTCTAATTCGATGCGTTTAGGAATTCATAGCGAGCACTTGGCAAAAGCGTTTGATGATGCAGATAAAGTTTTTATTTTTGAGCCAAAAGATTTGCAATGGTCCATTGGCGAGATGACTGACAGCATTAAGCCAGACGCTAGATTGTTTCCAACGGTAGACGAAATAATCCTAGATTTGCTCAACGAAGTAAAACAAGGTGACAATATTTTAGTATTAAGTAACGGAAGTTTTGATGGTTTATCAGAGAAACTCATTTTGCAATTATCGAGTCGCGAGTCTGGTATTCTGCACTAAAGTGCGAATTTTTATATGAGTAATAAAAGAAAACGACGCAGTTTATCTTCTGGTGAGCGAATTGGTAAATACCAACTTGATAAAATCATTCATCAAGGAAAATATCGCACTATATACAAAGCGCATGATCCGTTTCTAGATCGTGATGTCGCAATTAAGATCAGTCAATATCCTGATAATCAAGATGGTGAAGAAAATTCTCAGCAATTGCGCAATTCATTTTTTCTAGAAACTCGTGCAGTGGGTAAATTGCAGCATCCTAATATAGTGTCCGTGTATGACGCCGGTGTGGGAGACCGTCAAACATTTATTGTAATGGAATATATTGATGCTAGAAGTTTAGCTTCTATTATGAACGCCAAGGAAGAAATTTCAGTTTCTAAAGCCATTGATATCATATTTAAATGTTGTAAAGCGCTAGAATATGCGCACAGTAAAAACGTTGTCCACCGAGATATTAAGCCTGCAAACATATTAATTACAGAAGATGGAAATGTTAAAATAGTTGACTTTGGTATTGCCAAAGTACGCAATGAAATTGATACATTTTCCAGTGGTTTATTTGGTTCGCCGCTCTATATGGCGCCGGAGCAGATAGAAGAACAAGAGGTTGGTCCAAGTACAGATTTGTATGCGCTAGGTGTTGTGCTATATGAACTGCTTACTGGGGCTAAAACGTTTGAAGCAGACAATGTGCATACTCATATGTATAAGATTTTAAATGAGAAGCCTCGAACTCTTGCTAGTTATGGTGTCGAGCATGCTGAAAAAATACAACCTGTTATTGATCAAGCTTTGGAGAAGAAGTCTGAACAGCGTTACCCAGCTGCAGCAGATTTTGCAGCAGCAATTCGTAGTGTAGATATAGCGTTGCGTTACGAAGAAGCTGAAATTATAAAACGTGTAAATACTGATCAAGCAGGTATGCTTGGATTTTTTAAAGACTTTAGTCAGAAGCAATTATCTGAATTTGTAGATCTTGCTACTTGGTTACGTATTACAAATGAAGAAACGATTTTATCGGCTGGCGAGATCGATCAAACATTTTATGTAATCGTGGGTGGCAAAGCGATTGTATATAAATCAAATGAGCCTGTTAAAACATTAGCGGAAGGTGATTGTTTTGGGGAGTTGGGTTTATTAAGAAATGAAAACAGCAGTACTAGCGTTATGGCTAATACCGACATGTTGTTGATGAAGTTAACCACAACAGATTTGGATAAAATGTCAACTGAATTGCAAGCTCAGTTCTATAAGGCGGTCGCCCATTCAATGGTTAAGCGTTTGGCAGATAATAAAATAGCTGCTGATAAAGCTGCCTAATCAATATAAAATCTATATTCATTCATACCTATAATTAAGCAAAGAGCTTACGCATTGTCATCCAATCTGTATGAGCTTCCATTATTCCCGCTGAATTCAGTGATCTTTCCTGGTGGCGCATTACCGCTGCGTTTATTTGAACCTCGTTATCTAGATATGGTGAAAGATTGTATGCGCAATGAGCATGGATTTGGCATTGTGCTGATTAAAAATGGAGAAGAAGCGGGCCAAGCAGCTGAGGTGTATAAAACCGGTACCGAATGCCGTATAGCAGATTGGGAAACGCTGCCAGATGGTTTGCTCGGTATTACGGCTTATGGGGAGAGTAAAATATATATAGAGTCCACCCATATACAGACAGATCAGTTATTAGTTGGGCAAATACAACGCTTAGAAGCAAACTCAGAAATTGATTTGCCAGAAGAATTTGAGTCAATGCGCATATTGTTGCAAAAGGTTATTACCCAAGTTGGTAAGCCATATACTACCTTGCCGGCAGGCTATGATTACGCGGGTTGGGTGGGTGCTCGTCTTACGGAACTGTTACCTTTACAATCAGCTATTAAACAAAGGCTTTTGGAGATCGATGACCATGTTGTGCGTCTGCATCATCTAAAGGAAGCTATGCAGGAATCTAAATTTTTATAACAAAGGAGAGAAATGTGGCAACGACTGCCCTTACTAAGGAAAACTTTAATGATACGGTTGAAAATAACGACACAGTTATCATCGATTTTTGGGCTTCATGGTGTGGACCATGTAAATCATTTGCACCCACATTTGAGTCAGCTTCTGAAAATCATGAGGATGTTGTGTTCGCAAAAGTGAATACCGAAGAACAACAAGAGTTAGCAGAGGCATGTAATATTCGTTCTATTCCTACATTAATGATATTTCGCGAACAGATTTTATTATACTCACAAGCAGGAGCACTTCCCCCTGCGCAATTAGAAGATATTATCGATAAAACTAAAGCTTTAGATATGGATCAAGTAAGAGCTGATATTGAAAAACAAAGTCAGGATAAGGGTTCGGAAGAAGCTTAATAGCTGTTTCTAGATGACAGAAAAAAATAGTACCAACAGGGTATCTGAAGTTTTTACAGAACCTACTCCTGAAAAATACACCATACGCCATGTATTAAACATGGCGTTAGTGCATAAACGTGAGCTGGTGTCTGCACATGCCATTGCTGTCATTGCCGTGCTGGCGAGCATTCCTATTCCTTTGCTGATTCCTTTGCTGATAGATGAGGTTCTATTAGATAAACCTGGCAAAGTGGTTGCAACGATTGGTAAGTACTTTTCTGAATCACTACATAGTCCTTTTCTTTATATCATTGTTCTTACTGTTATCTGTATAGTATTGCGGCTTACATATCTTTTCTTAAATGTCTGGCAAACGAAAAAATTTGTCGGCATTGCTAAAGATATTATTTACCGAATTCGATATCAGCTGCTTAACCGCCTTAAATCTGTGGCTATGTCTGAATATGAAACCTTAGGCGGTGGCGCAGTTTCTTCAAAATTTGTTACAGATCTAAATACTGTAGATCAGTTTGCCGGTGAAACAGTGAGTAAATTCATTGTTGCTGCCCTGACAATAGTAGGTGTTGCAGGTGTTCTGTTTTGGCTGCACTGGCAGCTTGCGCTATTTATAATAATTATCAATCCTCTAGTTATTTATATAACTATGTTAATTGGTAAAAAAGTTAAAGAGCTAAAAAAGAAAGAAAATAAATCATTCGAGAAATTTCAACAATCTCTTACAGAAACTCTAGACGGTATCCAACAAATTAGAGCTAGTAATCGTGAAGGCTATTATTTGGATCGTGTAAGAAAGAATGCTAAACAACTAAAAGAGCATTCAACCGCATTTTCATGGAAGAGTGACGCTGCTAATCGGTTATCATTTTCAGTATTTTTGATTGGCTTTGATATTTTTCGCGCATTAAGCATGGCAATGGTATTGCTAACTGATCTTAGTATAGGAGAAATGATTGCAGTATTTGGGTATCTGTGGTTCATGATGGGGCCTGTGCAAGAGGTCTTGAGTATTCAATATTCTTTTTATGGTGCAAAGGCTGCTCTAGGCCGGATAAATGAATTGCTGCACTTGCCGAGAGAGCCACAATACCCGCATATCGAAAATCCATTTGCAGGAAAACATGCGGTAAGTGTACAGGTGGAAAATATAAAGTTCGCTTATGGTGATGGACCGTATGTATTAGATGGCGTTAACCTCGTTGTCCACGCAGGTGAAAAAGTAGCGCTCGTTGGTGCAAGTGGCGGTGGTAAATCTACACTGGTACAAGTTTTGTTGGGTCTTTATCCACCTTTGTTTGGCGAAATTAAATTTGATCATGTTTCAGTTTCAAAAATTGGTATGGAAGTTGTGCGTGAGCATGTGGCTTGTGTGTTGCAACATCCTGCATTATTCAATGACAGTGTGCGAATGAACTTAACTTTAGGTAGAGAAGTTCCTGATGCTGCATTGTGGCGAGTTTTGGAAGTAGCGCAAATTAAAGATGTTGTAGAAGCTATGCCAAGAGGATTAGATAGCTTAATTGGTGTTGATGGAATACGCTTATCAGGCGGACAAAGGCAACGTATCGCTATTGCAAGAATGGCGCTAACTAATCCGCAAGTCGTTATTTTAGATGAAGCAACTTCTGCGCTAGATGCAGAAACTGAAGCTAAATTGCATGTTGCCTTAGCGAAGTATCTTAAAGACCGTACCATGATTATAGTGGCGCATAGGTTGAGCGCTGTAAAACAAGCTGATACGGTTTATGTGTTTGAGGATGGTAAGGTTACGGAACAAGGCGGTCATGATGAATTACTTAACGCGAATGGACTCTATGCAAAACTTTATGGTCAATATCAAACTGTTTAGATTCATAATTTATGTATGTGTATTTTTTCATGCGTCGTTCATAAGTTATTAAAATATAAAGAAGTGAAATAAGTTGTTCTTGAGTTTTTGTTACAACATATCAAGTAAATTTAAATTCAATTATGCAGTCGTGCATTAAAAAATTTAATCAACAAGAAGAATTCTATATTGATGAAGGCTGCTATATTGCAGAGCTTTCAAATTCAGATGATGATCCTAATCTTTCAATAGCCAGAGCGCGAGTTGAGCCAGGTGTAACAACTAAGTTGCATCAGTTATTCGATACAATTGAGCGTTATATAATTCTTGAGGGCGAAGGATTGGTGGAGTTGGGTGGATTAACGCCGCAGAAGGTGGGGCCTTATGATGTAGTGATTATTCCAGCGGGGTGTGTGCAAAAAATTACCAATACTAGTTCTAGAGATTTGATATTTTTTGCAATATGTTCGCCTCGATTCAAGCAATCAAACTACCTGGAGGTAGTAACTAAGTCTTAGATTTTTGAAAATGCTTTATCAGCTATTTCAATTGTCTTCTCAATGTCTTCTTCTGTGTGTGCAGAAGAAATAAATCCTGCTTCATAGGATGAAGGTGCAAGATACACGCCTTGGTCTAGCATACTGTGAAAGAATTTATTAAAGTGATCAGAGTTGCAAGCAGTAACTTGAGAGAAAGAAGTTATTTTCTCTTCTTCTGTGAAGAATAGGCCAAACATGCCTGTTACATAGTTTGCTGTTAGAGGGATGTTGTTATTGTGTGCTGCATCTAGCAAACCATCTACTAATAATTTGGTTTTTCGTTGAAGTTGATCATGAAAACCTCTCTCTGAAAGTAGTTTGAGAGTAGTTAATCCCGCTGTCATGGCAATAGGATTCCCAGAGAGCGTGCCGGCTTGGTATACTGGGCCTACCGGAGCTAGTGAATCCATAATTGCGCGTTCACCACCTAATGCCCCCACCGGCATGCCGCCACCTAGAATTTTTCCAAGTGTGGTTAAGTCAGGAACTACTTTGTAAAGTTGCTGTGCCCCACCTTTGGCGACACGAAACCCGGTCATGACTTCATCAAAAATTAAAATCGATTTATGGTCTGAGCAAACCTTGCGCAAGCCCTGTAAAAAATCTTTTACAGGAGGGATGCAGTTCATATTGCCAGCAATTGGTTCAACAATTACACAAGCAATTTCATCACCCATTTTCTCAAACACTTGTTCAACTTCTTCAAGATTATTGTAGGTGAGGGTAATGGTGTTTTCGGCTATCTCAGGAGGAACGCCTGGTGAACTAGGAACACCTAAAGTGAGTGCTCCAGAACCCGCTTTAACTAATAGCGCATCACCATGACCATGATAACAGCCTTCAAATTTTATAATTTTGTTACGACCAGTATGCCCACGTGCTAAACGTATTGCACTCATTGTGGCTTCAGTGCCAGAACTCGTCATACGTACCATTTCTATGGATTCGACTAATTCGCAAACGAGTTTAGCTATATCAGTTTCTATTTCTGTAGGAGCTCCAAAGCTCAAGCCATGTTCAGCTGCATGTTTTACAGCTTCGATAACATCGGGGTGGGCATGGCCAAGAATCATAGGGCCCCATGAGCCTACATAATCGATAAATTCTTTATCATGTATATCGTATATACGTGCACCATGTGCTCGTTTAATAAATACAGGCGAGCCGCCTACGGATTTGAAGGCACGTACTGGTGAATTAACTCCGCCAGGGATAAATTTTTGTGCTTCTTCGAAAGATTGTTCTGAAGTGGCCATAGTTCTTTATAAGTTCACATTAATGATAAATATTCTTGCACAGCTTGCTTAGGAGATGAAGCATTAAAAATTGCACTAATCACTGCAAGCATATCTGCACCAGCATCTAATAAGCGGGTTGAATTCTGAGGTGTAATGCCTCCAATTGCACAAACAGGTATTTTAAATTCTCGTTTTGCTTGAATGAGAAGCTCGACTCCAGCCTTGGGGGCATAGGGCTTGATTGTAGAAGGGTAAAAGCTGCCAAAAGCGATGTAATTAGCTGATGCACGTATAGCGGTGAGTGCATTTTCAAACTCTGCATAGCATGAGGCACCAATAATCTTATCGTTACCCAGCAAGTCTCTAGCATGTTTGATGGTGTCATCGTTTTTACCTAAATGCACACCGTCTGCTTCAATGGATTGAGCTAAATGTATATCGTCATTAATAAGTAATGAACACTCATGGTCATGTGTCAGAGTGCGTAATGCTTCAGCAATCTTGTAACGAACGTCTTGTGAATTAATTTTGTCTCGATATTGTATAATTTTTACACCAGCTGAAATAACCTCTTCGGTTTTGCTTAGCAGCTTATCTGTGCCAATACACGTGGCATCGGCTATAACATATAGACCTTTAAGGTGTTGCATGCGGTTTTCCAGCAGCTATTTTAGCCAATGAAAACGATTGGGAATTTTTTGTCCCATACCAAGTTGTCGTGCAGCTTGTAAACATTTCCAAGTATATTCTTGAGCATGATGGGTTGCGGAAACCACATCTTGTCCACGGGCGATATTGGCTGCAATGGCAGATGAGAGCGTGCAACCCGATCCATGGTATTGGTCAGGTAATCGAGGCCAGTTGTGTGTGTCAAGCTTGCGGTTATTGCCGAATAAAACATTACAAACGTTGTCAGTTTTTTCATGAGTACCGGTTACTAATACATAATGTGCACCACGTTCTAAAATCGCCATTGCACAAGCATCAAGTGTGTCGCCCTCAGGTGCTAAGCTTCGGGTTTCGTCACTATTAGGAGTGACAACAGTCGCTAGCGGCACTAATAAAGTATTGATTGCATCCACCACATCTTCGTTGGCTAGCACTTTGCCCCCTCCGGCAATAATGATGGGGTCTAGCACTACAGGGATGTCTTTGTAGTCTGTAAGTAAGGTATGTATAGCCATCGCAGTAGTGTCACTTACAATTAATCCAATTTTAATTGCTGCAACTTTCATGTCTTCTAAAACAACACGTGCTTGTTGAATGATAAAATGTTCGTTGATTTGAGCAGTGTCAACGACGTTGGTAGTATCTTGTGCGGTAACTGAAGTAATGATTGGCGCGGTATGGCAGCCTAAACTTGCAATGGTTTCTATGTCGGCTTGTATACCAGCGCCACCTGTAGGATCAGCGCCAGATAATGCCAAGACAACAGGTGTGTTACTTGTTGTATTCATTGCTTATTTTGACTACTTAAATGAACTACACAATTTTTCAGGGAAAGAACCATTAATGCAGTATAAAACATATATGTGTGTAATTTGTGGCTGGATCTATGATGAAGCCAAGGGCGCACCTGAAGAGGGGATTGAGCCAGGTACACGCTGGGAAGACATTCCTTCTAATTGGAAGTGCCCCGAGTGTGGAGCGATGAAGGACGATTTCCAGCTAGT
>JBOEHC010000056.1:0-2322 GCA_050633765.1 Gammaproteobacteria bacterium | reverse complement strand
ACATATTTGAAGTTTCGTCACGTTTAAATCGCGTAACAAATCTAAATAGTTAACCATTTAATTAGACGAATGAATCGCCTATAACAAAAGGTTTAGCTCCGCTTTTGCGGAATTAGGAAGATAAAATTGGAGGCCGGAAAAGGGGGTTTGGCTCTGAAGGCTCGGTTCGCACTTTAGACACTTTAAGCGTTGATTGAGTTGTATACTGAATATCAAACTTTAGCGTATTGGATATTACCGAGGCACTACAGCCTGAAACTGAACAATCTAAACTACCATCACATCCACAGTCACAGTCCGCATGATCATTAGAATCTTGTGAGGGTGATTGGTCGTGCATATGAATATGCGAATTACCGTCATTCATTTGCATATGTTCGGAATGAGATGTGTCATCCGATGANNTGGCAATGTGAAGACATAGAAACACTAGCCCACATAGAAATTGGAAATACCAATATCATTATGAAAATAATTGTTTTGCGCCAACGTTTCATGTCAAATTTAAGGTAACTCGATTTTATGCTATTTGCAAATAGTGCAAATTAATTAGCTCTATAAATGTCTTTCTAAAAAGTACTTAGCATAGATAAATCCATGTATTCATGGGTATTAAACTATAACTAAGTACTTTTCAGACACTTATATCTAATGCTTAGAGTTCTGATGCATTACATCTTCATGTTGCATCATTTGCTCCATCATCATATGCATTGTGCCCATGCGTTGCTCCATGTGTTGCATCCTTGCGTGGTCATCCATTTTTCCTTTCGAGCCTTTATGTTTTCCAGTCATCATACCCATCATTCCGTGGTCGCCCTTGCCGTGCATCATCTTCATGCCTTCATGCATGCTTTGACGATGTGCTTGCATAAGTACCTTACGTTTTTCTGAGTCTGTTTCTTCATGGATAGCTTGCATTTGAATTTTCATCATCTTCATATGTGTATCCATTTTTTCTCTGTGTGCAGGACCTTTACCTAATTCAGAGCTATTTGTTGCTTCAGATTCATTTTCTGTCGCAGATACCGCCATGGTCATTATTGTTGCCATGCTCATAACGAGTATTAAAAATGAAGTTGTTAATATTTTCATAATAATCTCCTAATTTTAAGATTACAGCGGCAAACTGTTCTTTATTTGTTTACCGCTGTGAGTTTGTTGTTTAACTAAGAACCAAGATTTATATCTAGATCCCTATATGCTTCATATACATCGTTGTACTGATCAATTAATTCCGCGTTTCTACCAATAGTAGATGCATCATTTTTGTCAGTAGTTACATGCCCAACATTCTCAGATTGAATGTTCTCGGATATGGTCACGTTACTTGTGTCTTTATCCTTTTCGATGTCATCGATTTGTAGATGACCCGCATATGTATAGCTAGTTGTAATAAGAAAAAGCGTTGTTACAAGTGTTAATGTTTTCATTTGTATCTCCAAAAATTAAGTACATATTGGTGTTACGTGTAAACGTAACTGTTCAAAAACTTAAAACTTTACCGTAGGACTAGACGCGTATTGCGTCAAAGACAGTGGCAAATATCCGCTAATGCGGATTAGGAGAGATAGATAGGGGGCCGGAAAAGCAGGTCTGGGTCAGCAGGTTCTGCTTGAGCCTGTATTCTTTGATATACAGGAGTAGTTGAATGGTTTGAGTCTATTGCGATTTCATTTATTAGAGCAGTAGAGCTACAGCCAGATGCAGAACAATCCATGTTGTCATTACATTCACAGTCCGATTGATCATTTGACTCTGATGATTGCATTTGATCATGCGACTGCGTGGAATCATTGTGATCCACTAGCACTAGCGCGTGACTAGAATGTGATGATATATCGGTCATTTGGCAATGAGATGCCATAGCAACACTGGCCCACAACGAAATTGGCAATGCCAAAATCATGGTGAATGTTACTATTTTTCGCCAGCGTTTCATGTCAATAAATATTATCTAGATGTAATAAAAACTCATTGTTACAGTAATAGATTATATGTGAACTAATAAGTTCCATATCTGATGTATGTCAATTAAAGAGGTAATATATAAAGCAAACTCGTTATCTACTTTTTCAGGTTTAATCAAAGACTTATTCAAATGTTAAGTATTACAGGAATGATAATCTCTATAAGGATCTGGCTTTCAGATTTCCTGGCTTTTTTGCGTTAACATAGATGTAAAGGTTTTGGGGTTTGGTTGTGTAATGGGTTTTTCCGTACTAGTTTGGAATATTCAACATTTTAGAGGTGAAAGCCAAAATCGTATTGATGACGTTGTAGATCATATTCGTGCCGCTGATCCTGATATCTTTGGAATCA
>JBOEHC010000055.1:0-25106 GCA_050633765.1 Gammaproteobacteria bacterium | reverse complement strand
GCACATCATGGGGTCAATAAGAATTCGAGCGTACCCTACGAATTAATCGTTGCCAGCCCAGCAACTACAAGCAAAGGCCAACAGGCTTCACTTCCATATAAAATATATTTAGAAGATAAAAATAAAAACAAACAACTATTAAATGATGGGACTACAGTTGCTCAGCAAAGTACTTTAACTATTAATGAGGAAATAGTTGCTCAATGCTCTGACAACGGTCAGAAACTTTTAATAGAAAAAAATAACAGTATAAAAAAAGATGTATTTTCTACCGCTAGCGCAGGCCTCATGATTCTATTGGTCAGCCCTAATTAGACAAGGACTTAATCAAGTTAAATTCAATTTTTAAGAAATTACATTAGAATCATACCTCATTAGAGATATCTTTTACGACACTCTCAAAAAATATTCTTTCTCAAGTCTTAAATCTTGATCTTCACTATGTATAATCGTGAGCTCCGTTTTTTAGCGCTCGCCAATAATAATAATTATAGAGTCGAGTTTCATATATTTCATATAAACCAAGGAATTAACGATGAGTACGACGAATGATGCCCTAGCAAACTGGGTAGAAGAGGTAGCGGCACTTACACAACCAGACAATATTGTTTGGTGCGATGGTAGTGATGCTGAATATGATCGCATGGTTGATCAAATGCTTGAAACCGGAACCTTATTAAAGCTTAACGAAGAAACGCATCCAAACTGTTACTTACATCGTTCAGATCCTTCGGACGTTGCACGTGTTGAACACTTAACTTTTGTTTGTTCGAAAGAAGAAGAAGATGCTGGCCCAAACAATCACTGGATGAATCCAGAAGAAGCGCATAAAAAACTAGATGCGTTATTTGAAGGATGCATGAAGGGACGCACAATGTATGTAATCCCGTATTGCATGGGTCCAATTGATTCACCACTTTCACGTAATGGTGTTGAAATTACCGATAGCCCTTATGTTGTTGCGAATATGAAAATTATGGCACGCATCGGCACACCAGCCTTAAAGCGTATCGAGAAAGATGGAACCTTTGTTAAAGGCATACATTCGACGGGTGACCTAGATCCAGAAAAACGTTTCATCATGCACTTCCCTGAAGAGCTTATGATTAGAAGCATTGGTTCGGGCTATGGTGGTAATGCACTACTTGGTAAGAAGTGTCATGCGCTTCGCATTGCTAGCTGGCAAGCACGCACAGAAGGCTGGCTTGCAGAACACATGTTAATCATGGGTCTTGAAAGTCCTGAAGGTGAAACACACTATGTCGCATGTGCATTTCCATCTGCATGCGGTAAAACAAACCTCGCAATGTTAATTCCACCTGAGCAATACAAAGGCTGGAAAGTTACCACTGTAGGTGATGACATTTGTTGGTTACATTTACGTGATGATGGTCGCTTATGGGCGATTAACCCAGAAGCAGGATACTTTGGTGTTATTCCAGGCACGAATGAACACTCAAACAAAAATGCATACGAATGCTTAAAATCTGATGCAATATTCACTAATGCCGGTGTAACTGCAGACAACCAACCTTGGTGGGAAGAGAAAGATGACGGCACTGAGCCTGCAACGGACTGGAAAGGTAATCCTTATGACGCTGAAGTTGGTCCTGCTGCACATCCAAACTCACGTTTTACCGTTTCTGCAAAGAACAACCCTGTGTACTCACCAATGGCAGATGATCCAAATGGTGTGCCAATTAGTGCAATTATTTTTGGTGGGCGCCGCAAAGAACTGGCACCACTTGTATATGAAGCCAAAGACTGGGATCACGGTGTACTAGTAGGTGCTTCTTGCGCATCAGAAATGACAGCTGCTGCTATCGGTGGTGCGGGTCAGGTTCGTCGTGACCCAATGGCCATGAAACCATTCTGTGGTTATAACTTTGCTGATTACTTCGCACATTGGCTAACCTTTAATGGTAAGTCCGATAAGCTTCCAAAAATGTTCCATGTAAATTGGTTCCGTCGTGATCAAGATGGCAAGTTCATGTGGCCTGGCTTTGGCGACAACATGAGGGTTTTATCTTGGGTGCTTGATCGCGTTGAAGGTAAAGTAGATGCTAGAGAAACACCAATAGGTTTCTTGCCTAATGTTGAAGACATTGACGTTGAAGGCTTAGATGTTTCTAAAGAAACAATGGAAGCCTTGCTTAGCGTAAATGCAGATCAATGGCAGGACGAAGTGGCCGCGATCGGCGAATACTTAGATGAGTTTGGTGCTCGCACACCACAAGCATTGAAAGATGAATTAGCTAAAATTTCTACAGCATTACAAGCTAAAGCTGCATAGTTTTAACTAGCTAAAATTTTAAAAGCCCTGTGAGTGAAAACTCTCAGGGCTTTTTTATACACGAATATATTTATGGGCAAGATGAAATCGGACCAGATGAAAATCCGATTGAACCGATATTAGTCCCACCACTTCGACAAGCTACACCACTATTAATTGAACCCTCAATATTATTCCCGTCCCCGGAAATCGTAGAGTTAATAATTTGAATTGCATCATCACTACTATCTCCATCGCCTATATCGCGTATGGTGGAATTATCTAATGATACTGTGCTTAGATTCAACAACACACCATCTCTAGCAGTATTGGCAACCGTAAGATCTCGCAATACTGCATTACTACGTAAAGCATATACACCAAACCTTCCACTATTCGTAACGCTAGCAGTATTCACCACTAAGTCACCTCTATTCACTAAGATACTGTCAAGAACACTAGCAGAAATATTTGCATTATTAAGTGTTACATTACCTCGTGTAGTAATAACTCCATAACGCCCAGAGTTCGCTAGTGAAAAGTCATTTGCAATAACGGTTGGTTGCAATGTATTAGTTCCATGCACTTGCAAACCATCGCCCGTTACATTCGATACTGAAACCGAATTCAAGATGACATTTGAATCACGATAAATGAAAATACCATCACGATTTGCCGAAGCAGTAATATTTGAAATGGAAGCATTGCTGATATTCAAATCTGAATCCCTAACATAAAGTCCCTCACGATTTGGAGAACTAATGTTTGCATTACTTATAACCGCATTTGAATTATTTCTTAAATATATACCTTGCTGTCCAGCATTATTAACACGAATTCCATTTATGTTTGCAGTGGTACTATGCAGATACACACCTTGATTAATAGCATCCAATATATCTACATCAGTAGCATTAAAGGTGGCACTACGCGCATAGACTCCCTGCCTACCCGCACCATAGATATCTAGACCTGTAATATTTGCAACAGAACCGCTGTATGCATAGATACCTTGAGCACCTGCATTCTGAATCTCTAAATTATTTATTGTACTAGATGAGTTTCTTAGCAACACACCTTGCGAAGTACTTGTATCAACCAAAACGTTACTTAACGTAGAACTTGCATTGTTCAAATAAAGGCCTCGACCGGAAGAGTTTACAACCGAAAAATCTGAACCATTAAAGGTTGCATTCGATGCAGCACTACCGTCACGACCGGAATTCAGAATGGCTACATCATTAAAATCGAAAGCGCCTCTATTCACGTATAAACCTTGCTGAGTCGAATCGATAATATCGACTGTATCAAAATCAGTAGTGGTTCTATACAAGTAGACCCCTTGTCTAGCTGAATTTCTAACACTGAGATTTTTTGCATTCAGTATTGCATCTCTTGTATAGATTCCCTGCGAACCAGCATTAGCTATGCTCACATTTTCTAAATCCATTGAAGAATTACCGTATGCATATACTCCTTGATGGTCTGTATTTCGGATACTGGCATTGGTAATGGTAGATGCAGTGTTATTTGTAATAATTCCTTGACTCGTTACGTTATCTATTAACAAATAATCAACATTTAATGTTGAGCCACCGTATGCATAAATACCGTCACGATTTGTATTCACATCAATATCGGTAATTGAAGCATTACGCAAATTCAATACAGAACTATGCAACTCTATGGCTTCAGAACCTGATTTAGTAATCGCCACATTATTCGCGCTCACATTCGAGCCTGATCGTATACGCAAACCCTCTCGACCAGTATTCGAAATATCAATATTTCTTAAATTAGCTGTAATGTTACCGCTGAAATACACTCCTTCATACGCAGCTCCAGATACAATCAGATTATTAATTGTTGCGGTAGAACCAGAAGTCATTAATAAACCTTGGCGACCAGTATTAGCAATATCAATATTATCAAAGCTTACTATGGAATTGTTTTGAACATATACACCTTGGCGATTTGCAGCAGAATTTAATATATTCGAATTAAGCACGCATACGTTTTGTGAGTTATTAACTCTTAACGGTCTGCCACCCGACAGGTCCACGCCTGTAATGGTGACATCATCATCGTTATTAACATAAATAAGTTCGCCACTACCTGTTCTAGAAATACTTCCTCGCTGTCCAGCTGGCGTGTAATCCATATTTATTAAACTGCCATTTGGTTTTTGCGCTTGCAAGGTAATGCTTTGGCCACCACCGGCGATAATCTGTCCTGGTGATGTATTAATAGTTGAACCGCCAACATCGATAACACCTTCACTACCATCAGCTATTATTAAACTATTTCGCCCTGCATTAGCTACCGTGCTGGCGACATTTGCAGTTGATGCATTAACTGTTTCAACAGTGTTAATAATCTGGCCAGTTTTAGGATTGAATAATGACATCAAAGTATCACCTTGACGCTCACTAGTTACAATATCGTCATCACGCTTAACAGTTTCAACCATCCTTTTTTCTAAAGAAGATAAAAAGGTTTTTTTAATTTTGTTTTTCCCGCCAAATGGTATTTTAAGTTGCAGTAGAGCAAATGATTCACTACCTCGCACACTATCTTCTGTGTATTCTGCGCCAAGAGTCAGTCGTGAACCTTGTGAGAATGATGAAAATATCGGCAAATCATGGAATCTCATTTCCAGTCTTAACTTGGGCCCACTAACTTTTTCAAAACCATTCGCATCATAGTGGTATCCACCTACAAAAAATCGTGAATCTTCAAAGAAAGGAAGTTTTTTGCCGATTTCAAAATCCACGCCTGATAGCGCACGCTCTTCTCCCAGCCTTGCTTGTATTTGATTGCCATTTAATTCAACAATGCTTGCACGATCAGAATCTTTCTTTTTCTTTTCTGATACATATGCATTTGCACGAATGTCCCATTCATTACTGAGGAATTCCCCGCCAATAGTCATTTGATCAAACGTATTGCCTGTGGTGGACTCCTTCCAATCGTAATAAGCCCAACCACCTACAAGCCAGTTATCATATATTTTCCTAGAACCAATCCCAACGTTACCTTCTTTATAACTATGGTCATCAAAATTAGTTTTAAGGTTAACAAATAGAAGAGAATCTTCGTTTTGCTGAATAGGTAAAAATAGATCGCCTTTAGCAAGGGAACGGTCGCTTCCGGGCTTGGCTGAAAATTCAACATAACCTGTCCACTTATCTTGATCTTGCGCAGAAACGGCAGCTAACAACACTGTAAACAGTGCTGCCGCAGCAAATATTTTGACAGAAAAATTCCGCAACATTTCAACCACTCACTTCCTTGTATGGCTGAACGCATCATTTCAACACGTTCTTCAAAATTATTGAGCCCTAGATTCATCCTGAACGGGCTAATACTTAATTATGAACGGTATTTAGGAATTCTTGAGGTTATTGGTCGGGGAAATTGGCCAAATTCTACTGAAAATACTCAATACTAGAACTACGTCATTCAAACTAAACCTCGCTGTAATCCGCTTTAGAAACAGAACTTTAGCGGTTCAATTACCAATAATTGTTTTCGGTAATCAACTAGTTATTAATTGAGCTTGATTCACCCATACACTGGTGCGGTCCTGAGTAATAAATTAGATAAATTTTCTATGTCACTACAAGTCAAGGTGGTATTTCTTACTGACTTAAAATAAAAAAGCCCTATAAATGAAAACTCATAGGGCTTTTAGCCATCCATGCTATTCGTTAGCATTCCTTAAGCTAACAGATTTTATCCTTCACTTTATTTTTTCCATGATTTATTAAACAAATTTGTTTACGCTCATTCTTTGATGCTTTGTCGATTAACTCAACGACAGGCTTGCCTTGATTTATTGACTTATATATTTGCTCAACAGATGGACCTCCATTTGCCATTACTGCTTGCGAAGTTAAAAAAAGCGCCATTAAAGCTAACAGTATATATTTCATGATAATCTCCGTTTTTTTTAAATAAATAATTACAGGTACTTAAGGAGACCTTTATGAGGATAAATTTATTACATAAAATTTTATAATTTTTACTATAAATACATCTAAGAAGTAATTATTAATTAAAAAATCTTCTCAAAAAATGCTTGCATACGTTTCCAAGAATCTTCATCCGCATGTTGGTTATATTGCAAAGCAGGTAAATCAAATTTCTTGCTAAATTCATCTGCCTGAGGGTTAGTAAAACTGTGTTTTACATTAGGGTACGCCACAAACTCATAGTCCACCGTTGAACTCGTCATTTCTTCTTTAAAAGCAAGCACTTGTTCAGGTGGAATAAAAGGATCTTCTTCGCCATGAAGCACCAAAATTTTTGCTTGCACAACATCTTTTTTGGCAGGTGACTTTGTCCCTAAACTACCATGAAAACTCACCACACCATCTATATCCACACCACTTCGAGCTAAATGCAATACCATCGCACCACCAAAACAATAGCCAATTGCCGCAGTTTTCGAAGCATCAGTAAATTGTTGTTGATGCAACACCTTTATTGCCGCCTCTAAGCGCTTTTCAGCTAATGACATGTCACTTGTCACTTGTTTCATAAGTTTTCCAGCGTCATTAGGATGTTCTGCAAGCTTGCCATCTCCATACATATCTACCGCAAAAGCAACATATCCAAGCTCTGCCAACATTTCAGCGCGTTTACGTGCATATTCATTATGGCCCCACCATTCATGCACTACTAATACACCTGGTCGCTTGCCATTGATAGAAGAATTGTATGCGAGATAACCATTTAATTTTATTTCATCTACCTTATATACAATTTCTTCACTAACAATATTTGTTAATGGGTTTTCTGCCTTTTCCTGAGCAAATGTGTCAAGTGTTACAAGTAATAAAACTAGAATATACATGATTGTTTTCATTGCCATTTCCTCAATTTATGAATATAAGCATCCACTTATAAATAACTATAGATCTTTTTATGCATCTCTACAAATTTGTAGTAACAAAATAATAAATAATTTTCACGAAATCCATGTAATGAAAATTGCAAAATACATGTCTAATTATTTGCATTCACTAATCTTTGGTGAATCGTTACTTTCATGCTTATTTAATAAGGAGAAATTTTAAATTATGAAAAAGCAACATCAAAAAACATCCACAGTTGTGAGATCTACTATGGCAGGCATTTTTGCACTGAGCACTGCTGCAGCTACTCAAGTGGCTTTCGCCGTCCCTGATTCACCCAAAAATTGGGAAAAATGTGCCGGCATTGCTAAAGCAGGGCAAAATGACTGTGGAGCACTTGACGGCTCACATGGATGTGCCGGTCAAGCAGCAGAAGATAACATGTCTGAGGAATGGGTATATGTGCCTGAAGGAACATGTACAAAAATTACAGGCGGCGTAGTTAGGAAAGTAAAACCTGCTAAGTAAAGCATTGCTGCTGGATGGATTTTAATGTAGACAATACTTTAAGTAACCCCACCGCAAAAATTGGGGTGGGGTTTCGTTCGCCACATGCTAAAGAAATTTTTACCTCAAGGCCAAATTTAGATTTTTTTGAGTTGCTTACTGACAATCATCTTGCTGAAGGTGGTTACGCTAGACAGCAAGCTTATGCAATTCGCGAACACTACCCTGTTACGATGCATTGTGTAGGCATGTCATTAGGTGGTACAGATGAAATTGACTATAAATATTTAGAAAAAATTAAAAAACTTGCAGATGAGATTGAACCGCTATTGATTTCAGATCACTTATGTTGGACTTCATTTTCTAATCAACATGCTCACGACTTATTACCATTGCCTTACACTGAGGAGGCACTTAAACATGTATCTGATAGAATTTTAAAAATACAAGATTTTCTAAAAACACAATTAGTAGTTGAGAATGTATCAAGTTACCTAAATTATGAGTGTTCTGAGTTAATGGAATGGGAGTTTTTAACTGCTGTTGCCAACAATACTAATTGTAAAATTTTGCTCGATATAAATAATATATATGTAAGCCAATATAACAATAATATTGACGCACACGAATATATCAACAACATTCCATTAGAATATGTTGCGCAAATCCATCTTGCTGGCTTTGAAAACAAAGACGATTACTTACTTGATGCGCATAATAATCCAGTATCTGAACCCGTATGGAAACTGTATCAAGATGTGTTAATGAAAAATAACAACATTCCTACGCTGATTGAGTGGGACAACAATCTACCTTCATTTGAAAGGCTGTTAAATGAAGCTGAAACGGCTAGAAAACATCTATTCCATACAAAAAGTAATTGTCCACACAGCTCACATAACCCTATAGATAATTATGTTGCTATAACCTCGTAACTACGCAGAAATCTATGCAATCTTTACACACATTACAACATCAATTCTGGCAGCAATTACGCAACAAAAACCAAGCTCTTGATCATACACTCTGTATTTCTCACACTGAAAGGTTAAGCGCGGAAAGAAGACTCAATATATATAAACAAACTACGCGCTCAGCACATACAAATGCACTTTCTAATAGTTATATTTGCTGTGAAAGAATATTAGGCGAAAAATATTTTAAGAAAATTGCTAGTGAATATTTCTTACATCAGCCTTCACATAGTCAAAATTTAAATAACTATGGGAATAATTTCCCAAAATTCATATCAAGATATATAGAAAATCACACTGAATTGGCTGACTTTGATTACTTAAAGGACCTAGCTATTTTAGAAAGAAATATTGAGCTTTCTTATTTTAGCAAAGATGATCAGGCATTTGATTTCACACGCATAAATGCCCTCAAGCCACAAGCTCATAAAAATATAATTTTTTCTTTAAGTCATGCATTATCAGTCATGTATTCTGAATTTCCGGTTTATGAAATTTGGCTTACAAATAGAACACTTAATAGCAATTCAATCCAAGCCATCGAAGAACCACAATATTTATGTGTATACCGAGAAGATTTCAAACCTAAAATTGAGAAAATTTCATATAATTATTACTGGGCCATCTCCCATATCAAAAAAGGGATCCATTTATTAGGGATAGAATCACTAGCCAAAGAACAAGGTTTTGAAGCGTCACTTCAGCCTATTATCCCCAACCTTATACAAAGAAAATGGATACAGGGGTTTTCATTAAGAAATGAGTAAGTATTTGAATTCAGCCCGATGAAAGTACACTTCTCTAATCTGCCAAAATTAAAATATATAACTAGTTAACCTATCAGCTACGTTTGCATCGATACTTATCGATCAAAGCATCTTCGACTACAACAGAGCCAGAATATTTCAAGCCTTTTCTCTTATTCTTTAAATATTCCACAACCACACCCAACACTTCATTTTTGCTTATTTCATCTGGGGCACAGATACGCTGGTTCACGGATAAATGATCAAACATAGCACCCACATACCCAGCAAACTCGGTAACCAACAACAAATCAGAGTCTTTAGGATGAGTTTGTGATTTCTCCCACTCTAAAGCCGCTTCTGCCAACTTTTCACCATTAAAATAATGATATATCGTTGCATATGCATTTGACATCAGAATACTAATAACAAGGACTGCAAATATTTTTTTCATTTCATCCTCCAGTTGCTTAATATTATATTAGACCTCAATATCGAAACTCTTAAATAATATAACTACATGACACTTATGTTTTATGGATCATGACTATAGAATAAAGTCACAAACATGGCAAAGTCCACAGCATAACCGTGGACTTTGCCTAACCCCTGAGTAGGAGGTTTCTTTGAAGAAATTTAACCATAACCTAATCCTTACAATTATATAAATCATACTTCTTTATATAAATTATCAAACAAATATATATTTGCCAGGAAACAAAGCATTCAGTGATCACCCTACATAAAATAGTACATTTTAAAGCATTTATTCTGTTTATTATTCTTACTCTGAGCAGCTGTGCTACTCCTATCACACACACTCCTGTCCCAGAGCAACTTATAACACGAGCTACAGTAATTGATTCACCGTCGATTCGATTTTGGGGCGATGAACAACGCGATAAATATAAAAAACAACGCATTCTTACAGAATGGTTACAACTACGTACGATGCAATGGGATAAGGACGATACCGAACCAGTATTAAATTTCTTAGCATTGTCAGGCGGTGGTGAAGATGGCTCATTTGCTGCGGGCGTTATTACCGGCTGGACACGTCATGGTGACCGCCCTGAATTTGATGTTGTAACAGGTGTTAGTGCTGGTGCACTGGCTGCGCCATTTGTATTTCTTGGTATAAAATACGATGAAGTACTTTTTGATGTGTATTCAAATCTGGATAATGAAGATATCTATCGAACGCAAATATTTAGTGGCATTCTAGGAGGCACCTCCTTATTTGATAATCTTCCGCTAAAAAAATTAATTAGCCAGTATGTAACCAGCGAAATTTTACAACAAATAGCCAAAGAACACATAAAAGGTAGACGTCTCTGGATTGGCACCACTAACCTGGATGCTGGCAGGCCAGTGATATGGGACATCGGCGAAATTGCATCAAGCGGCAACCCTGAAGCACTCGATCTTTTCCACAATATCCTTCTTGCATCATCCGCAGTACCGGGTATTTTCCCACCAGTATTCATTGATGTCACCGTGGGAGGCCAAAAATTTACTGAGTTACATGTTGATGGAGGTGTAACCAGACAGGCGTTTTTGTATCCACCACAATTTATTAAGCAAGATACAATCGAAACTATTGATGACAAAATAACAAGAAGACTTTATGTCATACGAAATGGAAGAAGCCAAGCACTATATGACCCTATCAAAGCTAGCTTATATTCAATTGTCATAAAATCTCTTAGCATGACAATTGAAAATAAAGCAATAGGTGACTTGTACCGGATATATGAAATTACATCACGTGACAATATTGACTTTAATTTAGCCATTATCCCCACATCATTTAATTTAAAACCCAAAGAATCATTTGATCCCGAATATACTAAAGCACTTTTTAAAGTAGGCTATGAACTAGCAAACGATGGTTATCCTTGGGAGAAAACCCCACCTGAAAGTAGTAAATAAATATCTATGGATGTTGATTTTGAAAATAACAAAGGTGAAAAATTAGCGGGCGTTATTGATCAGGTTGAAAAACCAATCGCCCATGCAGTTTTCTCACATTGTTTTACCTGCTCAAAAGATCATGCTGCAAGCTATCGCTTATGCAAATCTCTAGCGCGCCATAGAATCCAAGTATTGCGTTTTGATTTTACCGGACTCGGGAAAAGCGAAGGTGATTTTTCTAAAAGTGATTTCTCTAACAATATTGATGATATAAAAGCTGCTGTTGCACATTACAAAAGCCACTTCTCAACACCTCAACTTTTAATTGGCCATAGCCTTGGAGGTATTTCCGCAGTGGCTGCAGCTTGCGAATTAAATGATATTCAAGCGGTAGCTACTATTGCATCGCCAAGCCGTCCTGCACACGTACTAGATCACTTTGAACAACATATCCCTAAAATTTTAAAAAATGGTTTTGATGATGTCACGATTTTTAACCACTCATTTAGATTTACCAAAGAATACATACTCGACCTTAAAGAATACGACAATCGCCTCTTTATTAAAAAGTTGAATAAACCAATACTAATTTTTCATTCGCCATTTGACGAAATTGTATCGATTGACGAGGCTGCTAAAATCTTTACAGATGCTAAACATCCTAAAAGTTTTATATCGCTAGATCAGACAGATCATTTGATTTCCAAAAAACTTGATGCGGAATATATAGCAGAAAATATTTCTTGTTGGGCTAAACGCTACATTACATAGATAGTAGCTATAAATAAAATACTGATCTTTATCTGAATTTACCGTTTGCGCGATATAGAAAGTCCCACATAATTTATAAGGAATATTATGTTCGTAATAGTGTAATAATTACGTTCACGTATAGTTACTAACGTTGATTACGAACTCTAAATGACTAATAACCCGCCTTTCCCTAACGACGAGCACAAACGTATTAGTGCTTTAATGCGCTATCGCGACCTAGAATTCTCTGAAGGACTAGAATTCAAATCCATTACAGAATTAGCTGCAGATATTTGCAATGTCCCAGTTGCATTAGTGAGTTTTGTAGACGTCAATAACGTCCATCTTAAGTTTTCTTGTGGCTTGGAAGGTGTGTCGAGCGTACCAAGAGATATTTCATTTTGTCACCACACCGTAATGGGAACAGACCCATTAATTGTTGAAGACACTGCTCTAGACCCTCGCTTTAAAAATAGCCCTGTGGTCACAGATAATCCAAAGTTTCGCTTTTATGCAGGTCTACCAATCGTAACGCCCGATGATTATGTGATTGGAGCCTTGTGCGCACTCGATTACAAACCCAATAAATTAAATACTTTTCAAATTAATTCATTACAGAAACTCAGCAAAATTGTAAGCAAATTTCTTGACTCAAAGCTACTGGAATCTGAAAAACGCGAACAGGAATCGCATAGTCGTTTATTTTTCAAACATGCTCCAGTTTGTATCCATGGTATTGATCTTAAAGGTTGCTTTACTAGCATGAACCCGAGCGGGTTAGAAATGTTAGGCCTAAAATATGAAAATCAAGTGCGTGGTACTTCATATCTTTCAGGTGTAGCAGAAAAAGATCATGACCGAATTAAGAATCTTCTTGATAAGGCTCTGCAAGGTGAAAAATCTAATTTTGAATTTTCAGGACTCAGTGGAAATATCTTTTCATCATGCTTTGTACCCATAAAAAATTTACAAGGTGACGTAATAAGGTTGATGGGTATTTCTGAAAACATTACTGAACGTAAACATGCAGAGGAGAAGTTAGCAAACGAAATGAAACGCTTGGAGCTCGTAATGCGAGCTACTAATGATAGTGTTTGGGATATGGATAAACTCACCAATACAGTTTGGTGGAATGAAACGTACACAAATACTTTTGGCCGTCCACCCGAAGAAAATACCTGGGATTGGTGGCTCGATCGGATCCATCCCAAAGATAAAGAACGTGTACAAACCTCGCTTGCATCTGTGTCCGTCAGCGACACAGATCGATGGGATGAAGAATATCAATTTCAAAAACCTGATGGAAGCTATGCGCATGTTTTAGATCGTGCCTATATCGCACGAGATGAGGCAGGCCAAGCCACAAGAGTTTTAGGTGCAATGCGTGATATCACAATATCAAAACGCGCAGAACAGGAGCTTAGGGAGATGAATATTGCTCTCTCACATTCTTTGCCGGGTATTGCACGCTTAGATCTTGACGGATGCTACACCTATGTAAGCAAACTGTATGCGGATTTACTAGGTTATCAACCCGATGAACTCATCGGACAATCTTGGAAAGTTACCGTAGCCCCTGAAGATCATGAAATTGGTTTGCATGGTTACCAAAGAATGCTTAAAGAGGATAATGTTGAATACGACATAAAAGGTGTTAGAAAAAATGGAGAGGCCATTTATAAGCATATATTAATTTCCAAACGATTAAATGATGATGGTGAATTTATAGGTCACCGGTGCTTTATGAGAGATATAACAGAACAGGTAGAAGCTGATAATAAGCACAAAGAACTACAAAACGAACTAAACCACGTAGCACGACTTAATAATATGAACGAGATGGCAACTGGCCTTGCCCACGAGGTTAATCAACCTCTATCTGCCTTATCACACTATTGCGACGCAGCAAAAACTCTATTGGAAGCTGATACGGTGGATAAAGAAAAATTTTCTGCTATTTTACAAGGCGCATCCGAACAAGCCTTACGAGCCGGAGAAATAGTACGACAGTGCAAGCAATTTACAAGCAAGCAGACGATAGAAAAATGCTTAATTAACTTGAATGAGTTAACCCAAGAAACGGTCCGTTTCTTAGATATTGACATACAAGATCACAATGCCTCCATACAGGTCACACTTGACGAAAATATACCATTTGTTGAAATTGATAAAGTGCAAATACAACAGGTATTGGTTAATTTAATCCGCAACGGTCTTGAAGCAATGGATAATAATAGACCTCGAAAACTTACAGTACGCACACAATTAATAAACGGGAATAACAAAAAACCATCAGCTCAAGTATCAGTACAAGATACTGGTCGAGGACTTGAATTACCACAAATTGAAAATTTATATCAACCTTTCTTTACGACCAAAGAGACTGGGATGGGTTTAGGATTATCCATCAGTCGTTCTATAATTGAGAAACATGACGGTAAACTTTGGCTAGATACAGAACACAAACCTGAAACACTATTCCATTTCACCATACCTATTCCTCTAAGCTAAATGTCTACTCAAGGAACCGTGCATATCGTCGATGACGACCCTGCAATTCGAACTTCGCTTACGGCTTCTTTAGAAGCACGCAATCTGAATGTTAAAAGTTATGAATCAGCTGAATTATTTCTAGACTCATATAAAGACATTAATACCAGCTGTTTAGTATTAGATATTAGAATGCCGGGTATAAATGGTTTGGAATTACAAGAAATCTTGGCCGAAAAAAAATATTACATACCAATTATTTTTGTTACCGGACACGGAGATGTACCTATGTCAGTACAAGCCCTTAAGAATGGTGCTATTGATTTTCTTGAGAAACCGTATCGCCAAGAAATATTACATGAACGAATAGAACAGGCTTTACTCTCATCAAAAATAATTAGGAAAAAAATTGCTGAAATAAACTACTGCACTGAGCGATATAACTGCCTTTCACCACGAGAGCAGCAAATAATGACTATGCTTGTTGCAGACCACGCAAATATTTCTAACAAAAAGATAGCAGAAGCACTAGATATTAGCCCACGCACAGTTGAAGATCACCGGGCAAAAATTATGCTAAAAATGCAAGTGAAATCACTATTTGATTTAGTGGAGCTGTCAAGCAAGTGTAAGATTTGTAACCCACTGATTAAAAACACATAATCTCATCCATTAAGCTCCAATAAGTCAATTCTTTCCAATCCCAATTACTACCAAGTTTAAAGACAGATATCCGTATTAATACGGATGTAGTGGTACGGATTTACCTAATTATTTTTAAGTAACATACTTTCTGTAGGGAAGGTAGGGCTTCGGGATATAACTTAAAGTTTACTTAGGTTTTGGGACGCAAATGGTTGAGAACTACCCTCTCTTCAACTCACATACATAGAGGGCGCGGCTTACTTAGCGAGTCGTCTTAAGTAATCGAGCCAGTGCTTTCGGCGCATCCTTATTTTTATCTTTATACCAATACATTGAAGAGTTGTAGCCAGTCTCTATCCCCCACTGCATGCCTGGATCTTTAGCTTGCTCAAGAATAATTTTTGCTTCCATTACAGATTGTTTATCGGACAATCCCTGTCGTTGTAAATATGAGTCTAATACCAATATATACTCTTCTTCGAGCACATCATTTGCTTCAGAAAAATAGACGAGTGCACCATAGGTATACATCGTCAGCACGGCTTGTTGAGGAGAAGTAATGTCACGCATTGAAGATTGCGATTTACTTTCGATCATAAATTTTTGTAGCAAGGTTAAAATCACCTCGTAACTATCAAATTTCGGCTTTCGTTTACCAATTATAGTCTCAAGTACGGACACAAATGCTTTCCTAAATCATTTTAAGTAAAATTATTGAGCATGCATTATTGTTATGCAATTCAATTGTTTACATAGGATGATGCAGCGTCAAGCTGTGCCTACTAACGTGTAGTAAAAAGCCGACAGACACCAGCCAAACTGTTATGTAGTAATATTCTTAAATCAGTTTTACGGACATTTAAAAAGCTTTTTGATAACCAACCGTTAAACTCCAATCTGTTTCTAACTGAGGTCCATTTAAATCCTGATATATTGGCGCTCCAAGCTCTAAAGCAAGGCGATGCCCTGTCAATACTCCTGTCTGCCCTATCAAGTTCACTCCAAACAATACATCCACCCGCTCCCCACCATGGTTATCTGGATCGGCTGTTTGTACTGGTGCAACAATATCAGGATTTTGCCCAGATATTTTATCAATGGTTTGACCCGCAACTCGAGCTGATGTGCTAATCCATGGTTTCCACAAATACGTTCCCCATGCGGTTAATCGATGCTCATCACCTAAACTATAATCCTCATGGTTTTCATCTTCTAATCGAATCACTCCACTATATTGAGCACCCCATCCCATGTTTCCAGATTGCCCGGTATAGGTAATACCAGGAATAAGGTCAAAAGTCCCAGAACCTAATTGCATGGGATAAGGAAGTCTAAGTGTTGGCCTAGCGCCTGTTGGTGCTAACACGTCATCAGTTTCAGTAATTGATCCCGTTGGTAAACTAAGACCGGCATTTAAATGAAAATGATGTGTATCGTCATCATACAAACGAATGAGCCCACTTAATTTAGTGTCCCCAAATCCACTAGTTCGCGTAGTAAATTCTCCTCGAATGGTATTCCCTACCGGTCCCATAAAAGTAAGATGATCCATATCTTTTTTAATATATGAGCTCATTAGCATTAACGTTAACCAATCGGTAGGTGCATACATCGCACCAAACATATGCATATCCATGGTCATTTCCGTGGGGACTACTCTTAATGTAGGTGGCTGCATAGGTTGGCCAAAAAATGGATTTGCAACCGTTGTAGCAATCTCTTCAGAACTAATACTATTCGTACCATCTCGGTTGCTTTTCATTTTCATGCGCATAAAACGGTAAGAAAGCATCCACTCACCTTTCGCATGCATGTGGTCGCCCATTACACCTATCGGCGCATGGCTATCAGCATGGTGCGCACCTTCATGACTAATATCGATTCCTATAGGTTGGTGCTCTTGATGATCATCGTCATTAGCACAAGCAATATTGATAAAAAATAGTGAACTTAAAATTGTGAATAAAAATATGCGCACTTCATAAACCTCATGTTTAGAATTATTTAATGCAAATATTTTATGGCTTCTGCATGCAGTTGACGTGTGACATAGTGTCGCACTAGCTCTAGCAGGATATAAATTACTTTATAATTACCTTTATTCATATCTCTATCGAAACTTTCGTTATCAATAACCATAACTGCATAGTCTTTATGGAAATGAAATTGTTAAAATCCTTTGTGATCAAACAAAGTATTAATGATCTATAATTACGGCTAAAAACCACATAACCATGAGCACTATTAACCACAAACAACCTCAGGTACATCGAATCAATCTACGCTTGTTAATAGGTTTGCGTGTATTTGCCATTGCAGGTCAGCTCGCAGCAGTATATTTTGCAAGCCATATTCTCAACATAAAACTACAAACAAATTTCTTATATATTTGGATAAGCATATACGCATTTATTAATACCTTTACTTATTGGCGTACATTCAGCAATTATTCAATTCACCGTTGGGAGTTTTTTACACATCTTCTGGTAGATATATTCATTCTCACCATGTTGTTCAAATATTCTGAAGGCGGTGCCAATCCATTTGTTTCCCTTTACCTAATACCTTTAACTATTTCTGCAATAACGCTTCCTGCCATTTTCACCTGGGCATTAGCCGCCATAACCATCTCTTGCTATAGCTTATTAATGTGGGTCATAAACCCCATGAACGACCATAGTTTCCACTCACAAAACTTTAGCTTGCACGTCACTGGAATGTGGTTAGGCTTTGTTATTAGTGCATTGTTAGTATCATTTTTCGTAGTAAGAATGGGCCGCACAATTCAACAACAACAAAAAGAGCTCGCAGAACAAAAAACACAAGCCTTACAAAACGAACAACTTGTAAAACTTGGCACAATTGCCGCAAGCACGGCTCACGAACTTGGGACTCCACTTGGGACCATGCAACTCGTGATAGAAGATTTAGAAGAGCGTGGTGATAATAGCAGTGACTATGAACAGCTGAATATTCTCAAAAACCAAATTACACGTTGCAAAGATGCATTGTCCATATTATCCGCTTCTGTTGGCAGCGCCCCTCTAGAGAAAGGCGAACCTATGCGAATTCAATACTTTGTTAATGAATTACTTGATGATTGGAAAAATTCTCGCCCTGAAATTAGCATAAAATCATCTTGGCAAGGTGATACACCAGGCCCAGAGATTATTGCTGAGCGATCATTAAAGCAGGCAATTAAAAATATTTTAGACAATGCCGCCAATGCATCACCTGATTACGTTTCTTTTGAAGCTATTTTAGAAACTCAAGCACTAACACTGTTAGTTTCCGACCATGGGCCTGGAGTTCATTTAAACACTTCTGAGCAGATTGGACAGCAACCATTAACCGAAAAAAGCAATGGCCTTGGCTTAGGCTTATTTTTATCACATGGTATTATTAAGCGTTTCGGTGGCAAAGTAATCTTGCAAAACCGCAACAAGGGTGGTTTGCAAACTACTATCTCTCTACCTCTGCAAACATTGGTCATATCATGAGTACTGACGATAATCGTTTATTAATTATTGAAGATGATGAAGCTTTCTCTACTGCATTAACAAATGCATTAGAAAAAAAAGGCTTTACCGTTTTTAACTCTAACTCTATAGACAATGCGATTGAAACAGCCCATCACTGCACGCCTAATTTTGCCTTAGTTGATTTAAGATTAGGCAATGCTTCTGGGTTACAAATCATCCCTATACTAAAAGAGCTTAATTCGAAAATAAAAATTGTAGTGCTTACTGGCTATGCCAGCATTGCTACAGCTGTTGAAGCTATAAAGTTAGGCGCAATTCAGTATTTAACCAAACCTGCAAGTAGTGATGAAATTTATCAAGCCTTCTTCAAACCTGAAGGAAATACAAAACAAAAACTAGAACCAAACCCTATGTCTGTGAAACGACTAGAGTGGGAACATATACAAAAAGTTTTAAATGAAAATGAAGGCAATCTTTCTGCAACTGCACGCGCATTAGGTATGCATCGTAGAACTCTACAGAGAAAATTAAGCAAAAGACCAGCTAAATCTTAATTCTGCGGAAAGAGGATTATGATCTGAAGACTTAACACGATGAGTGTCTGTATTTTGTGGCGTTAAAGCTCGCACGTAAATATGGTCTAATAACTGTCCAAACACCGTTTTACGGTGATCCTCTTGGAAGGACAATGCATCAAGCTCATGTTCAATAGCTAATGCCTCAAGAATTTTCATACGCTTTTTACGCCAAGTATTAAAATCACCAGAAAGAATTATTGGACCTTTATGCGTTTCCAACACCTTTCTAACTTTATCAATTTGTTTGCTGAATTGCTTAACTCCAAATGTAAAATTAATCGCATGAATATTTACTACAACCAATGTCTCATCGGTATTAGATAATGCATACTCGGTAATATTGGTAGCCTTTGGTGTAGCTAACCATGGTTCCCAACAGGTTAAATTGTACTGACGCAACGGCTCATGCTTGCTAATTGTCATAACACCTGTTACGCACGACTTAGTTTGATACCCTTTACTAAATGACCAATGCACAGTTTCGTTAAATGCATCTGTTATCTCAGAACCTAATACTGCCTCCTGAATAATAACCAAGTCCTTACCATCTGCAAGGTCAGATAAATCTTCCCGCCAATTTGGTTTCATACCTTTTTTAATATTCCAGCACAGAAAATTAATACTGGAAGCATTGAGTGCAGAAGAACCAGAATCGAGCTCTGCTAAAGATTGATTTTGCTGAGACAAAAATATTCCATGTCTAAAATTAGTTACTTTTACTAATCTAATCGTTCCATCTAGATTAAGTTATGCCCAAACCATAGCGCACGCGATCACAAAAAAATGCACTAGATTGTGTATTTGGACAAAATTCAGGGGTACATGGTTCAAGAAATTCTATTTGGAAAAATAATCTATACAGAAAGCCGGGAGAAGCAGATTAATTGTAAATTTCTAATATCTGCCTATATAAAGAGAATAATTCCTCAGATTTAGACATTTTAAAGCTATACCAGCAATAGCCTAATTTAAGAAAAGACTCAAACCGCCGATATAACCCATTATCTCAACAAGCATTTTAATAAAATGGATACTCCAAAGACCCCAGACAACCCACGTTTTCGATTAGGTCTTCGTGACACTTTCCGCGTGTTATGGCCATACGGCAAACGTAACTTTATGAGCCAAATTGAAGGCATTTGGTTTATTGTTTTTTATCTAATTATATTCCAATTATTAGTTCTGCAACTTCCTATCGTTTATGCCGCAATGATTGCAGTGGGGATATTTATCGTTGCAGTCGGCTTGATGTTTTTTATGGAAGGCCTGCGACTCGGCTTAATGCCACTTGGAGAAATTATTGGCAGTGTTCTACCGCGCAACAGTGGCATGCCAATCATTTTGCTTTTTGCATTTTTATTAGGCGCGGGAGCAACGTTTGCCGAACCGGCCATAGCCGTTCTTAAAGCTGCTGGTAGTGGCGTTCTTCCTGATAAAGCACCGCTGTTATATAGTTTGCTGAATGATTTTTCAGGCCAACTCGTAAGTAGTGTTGGTGTCGGTGTTGGTCTTGCGGTGATGCTTGGTGTATTGCGTTTCTTTTACGCATGGCCTTTAAAATTTCTAGCTATTCCTGCAGTAATCATTTTACTAACACTATCTTTTTATTTTAGCCAAGTTCCAGAACTACGTGATGTATTAGGACTTGCCTGGGATTGTGGCGCTGTCACAACTGGCCCAGTAACAGTGCCTTTAGTTCTTGCACTTGGAATTGGTGTTTGCCGAGTTGTCAGTAGTGGCACTGGTGGTGGTGGCCATTCAGGGTTTGGCATCGTAACGCTAGCATCTTTATTTCCAATTCTAGCTGTTTTACTTCTTGCCTTATTTCACTACGCAAATAATGATTATTATGGAGCTGAAAAATACAAAGGTTCTAAAATAGTAGCCACTCAAACTATTGAAGAAAAGAATAACGCGGCTAATTTAGACCCAGAACTAGTTGCCATTACAGATGAAGAATTTTCTGATTACTTAGCAACAGGAACATTGCCAGATGGGTATGAATTAGATTTCAATGGCGGCAGTGCTGAGCTTATTGATGGGAAAATTGTAGTTAAGGACCCTAATCTAACCGTCAAAAAAATCTACTCACGTGAATACAAAATTATTGATGAAAAAACATGGAATACAGAATACTCACTGTTTGCACAATTTAAGGAAGCCTTTATTGGTGCACTCCGTGCAATTATTCCTCTTTGTATTTTCTTATATTTCGTATTGCGTTTAGTCCTTAAGCAAAGATTAGACAAAGGCAATGATGTTGGCATTGGTGTTACTTTTGCTCTAGTTGGTATGGCATTATTCAGTTTAGGTATTGCGCTTGGACTCACCCCTCTTGGTGGCCAATTAGGTAGCAACATCCCTCTAGCCTTCGCTGAAATTATTCCATGGGGTTTTGATCATGTAGAAGGCCCATTATTTGGTGATGGGCATTTAGGAAAATTCGTTGCGATTGGATTTGCTTTTTTCCTAGGCTATGGAGCAACACTTGCAGAACCCGCCCTTAACGCTTTAGGCGACACCGTTGAACGTATTACGGTAGGCGCTTTCCGCAAAAAATTACTTATGCAAGCAGTGGCTATTGGCGTTGGCTTAGGCATTGGTGCAGGCATAGTAAAAATGGCTTATAACTTGCCATTAATCTGGATGCTTATCCCTCCGTATGCACTGGTTTTGATATTAACCTGGCGCGCACCAGACAGTTTTGTGAACTTTGGCTGGGATAGCGCGGGCGTTACCACTGGGCCCATTACTGTACCACTCGTATTAGCCATGGGGCTTGGTGTAGGCGCAAATGTACCAGGCGTAAGTGATGGTTTTGGAATTCTTGCCCTTGCCTCAGTCGGCCCAATCATGACAGTACTTTCCGTTGGCCTCTATACACAAAGAAACGAGAAAAAACTGCTAGAGCAAAGCAATCTCGATATTGAAAGCGAACTTGAAAGTGATTCAACACAATTAGGAACTACGTAAATGTTTAACAGTAAACACCATATTTCACTAATCACAGCTATATTACCTGTCTCTCCTGCGAAGGCTGTGATCGACGACCTCACTAAAAACGAAGTGACTGATGTTTTAGTTTCGAAAGCACGCGGAACATTACTTCGTGAAAGCTGGTGGAAATCATGGGTACCACCCATTAGCCCCTCCAAAACGATGTTACAAATGGTAGTCCCAGCTAACGATGTAGACAGAGTGGTAAATACGGTAATAACTGAAGGTCGACTAGATATGCAAGCGACGGGAGCGGTATTTAGTACACCATGCGAAAGCGCCTATGTAGGTACAGAATTTCATAATTTACGTACCAAAGAAACTTTAAACACCACCACAGACTCATCAAAACTCTCTGAAAATTTAAGTGCAATTTTCTGCAGCGTAGAACATCAACTAAGTGATCGAATTGCCAAAGCAGCTATTAATGCAGGCGCACACGGTCCTGTTGTTTATTATGCAGAGGGGAAAGGTTTGCGAGATCGACTTGGTTGGTTACGCATTACCAAAGACAGTGAACAAGAAATAATGATGGTGCTTGCAGACAATGCAGATATAGAAGAAATATTTGCTGCAATGGCCAAAGCCGGCGAGTTCCACCTACCAGCACGCGGATTTATGTATCGATTGCCTGTCGACAAAGGTATGTTTAATTTACCTAGTCGAATCGCTAACCCTCACTACCCTGCAAACACTCAACAAATTATTCATGCCATTGATCATCTTACTGGTCACACACATTGGCGAGATCAAGCAGTTTTTGACATAGGCAACCAAGGCAAAGGTATCGGTCTTAAAATTGATAAGCAGAATAAACAAGAACTCACCAATCAAGTTTGCTTCTCAACTATAGTTAATCGCGATCAATCACAAGATTTCATGGATTTAATGTTAGACGCTGGCGCCCCTGGCTTAAATGTTAGCTACTCACGATTTGTTGCAATGGGTGAATATGAACAAGAACATCATGATATAGCGCATGCTCATGTAAATGATGAATATGCAACAATACGTTGTATCACTAATCAGAATACAGCTGACTCAGTAACACAAGCCATTGAAGAAAAATCTGAACAAGAAGGTATAAAAGATGTATGTGTACTCGCTCACGCAGTACCACGAATTGCAAAATATATTCCAGGTAAAAAAGATCATCGCGCGAAACCTAAATTAGCAATGGCTTCATAAGAATTACACGCAACATTATTATAGTGAAGTACTATTAATCAGCAGCAATGCTGCTAACTTAAATATAGTTATCGATTTATATATTAATTCTACTTAGAGAGAAATAATTTTAATTAAAAGTATTTTAAAACCGTATTTCTCCACCTACAGTAAGTAGGCCCAATGTGCTTAGATCAGAGCTATCCACATCAACTTCTTCATACTCCACTCGTGCAGCGTATCGATTGGTAAACGCATAAGATGCACCTAAACCATAAGCCAATTCAGTGCCATCTTCACTGGATGATGCTGACATGCCCATAACTGTCGCTTTAGCATCACCATCCCAATATGCTGCGCCTAATTTAACAAAAACTTCAAATTTCTCAGAAAGCGGTAATATACCTACTCCATACAATGCCACTGCATACAAATCTTCTATTTCAGTATCGATACCCAAAATATCGTCATCTGGATCTCCGTAATCTAGATAATCTAGCTCAACTGCAAAATTCTTATGGAAACGATAGCCAGCAAATGCTTTAAACGCAAAGTCCTCATCTTCAAAATCTTCTCCTGCCAACACATTATCTTCTTCTACATAGCTTTGACCAATACTACCGCCAACATAAAATGGCGGCGCTGCTACTGCAATCGTGCTTAGAGCACTTAAAAAAAGTGATGTTACAAATATACCGAATGCATGTTTCATATTTTACAAATACCAATTAATAATAGATTAGTTTATTTAAGATAAAATATCCGCTGCTATCTTATGGTAATAATAACTGATATACATTCTCGACATATTGTCTTACTTCACACTATGGCAACGACTAGAACAAATACTAAAATAGTTCACAAAATAAATAATAGCGCGTCAGTACAATCCCACAATTGTCAAATATTTGACCTTATAGGAATCACACACATGCACTCATGAGAACATCTTGAAAATATAGGAAATTTTGAAGAGTTATTGAATACAACTAACCGTTGTGTAGTGGACACTACACAACGGTTAACAATGCTTGTTATGTGCCACCAACTTTTTTCTTATAAACCTAATTATTATAAGAAGTTAATGCTTTTAAGATATGAATATTACTGGCGATCTTACAACCGGTTGAGTAAATCTTGAAGCCAACCACCGCCTGAATTAGAGCCACCATAATTAGGTTGCTCACCTTCATTACATTTAGATAGTGTGCCGCATGACTTATACATATCTTTCGCACTAGCATTACTCATAATCATTAATGCTGGTGGCGTATACACTGCAAACTTACCTGCGGTTTTTAAAAAATCGCGTCTAGATTCCGTTTTGTTTTTATCCATTCCTTAGTCTCTCTATATTCTCTTGGTAATTAATATCTTAGATAACCACAATAGTTATCTAAAACTCGTATGCTTAATATATTTTTATTATTATTTATTAAGCAAATCTAAAGTATTAGATTCCAACGAACCTCACTTTAATAGATTATTTAGTAAAATTACGTGAGCAAACTCACATCTATATACATACTGTAATGCAATTTAGCGAAAAAAAATATTTTCCCTTATTGTATAAGGGAATAAAATCCCATTTTTTTATATAAACATATACTGTTTACACTTAATAGTATGAGAAAACAGTGAGTTAAAATATTTAGACTAATTCATCTAAGTTTAATAACTATATTTAAACTTGGAGCAGACCCTAAGAGCACTCCAGATACT